>JAFEFW010000037.1 GCA_018240405.1 Pseudomonadota bacterium | reverse complement strand
TGCCTAAACCGGCGGCGGATGCGACGGCGAGCGTCGCGGTCGCGGTCGAGGCGGCGTTGACGTTGCCAGTAAGGGTGATCACGCCGGTATTGGTCAGCGCCGCGGCCGAGACGTAGGTCGGCCCGGGGGCGTCGCCGGTCGGTACGCCGATAGTCAGCCCGCCGGCGTTGGTTAGGGTGCCGTTGACGCTGACCCGGCTATTGCCCTGGGCGCTGAAGCTATCGCCGTCGATCAGCCACTGACCGCTGGAGGTAATGCTGACGCTGTTGGTCACTGTCAGCGTCTCGCCATAGGCGAGGTTGAAGGTCCCGGCGACCAGCGACAGCCCGTCCAGCGCGCTGTTGCGTGTGGGATCGGAGGCATCCGCCAGGCGTGCCAGCCCCCAAAGCCGCAGTTCGGCGCCGGGTGCCACCGTGCCGATCTGGCCCGAACCGAATTCCAGATGGGCCTGGCCGTTCAGGCGGATCGTGCCGGACGCCACACCGGCCGCGCCAAATCCGGCGGCAGCGGCGATCGCCAGCGTCGCGCTCGCCGTCGAAGCGGCGTTGAAGTTGCCGGTCAGGGCGATCGCGCCGGTGTTGACTAGCGCGGCGGCCGAAACGTAGGTCGGCCCCGGCGCATCGCCGGTCGGCACGCCGATGGTCAATCCACCGGCATTGGCCAGGGTGCCGCTGATGGTGACCCGGCTGTTGCCCTCGCCGCTGAAGGAATCGCCGTCAATCAGCCATTGGCCGCCGGCGGCAATGCTGACGTCATTGCCGACCGCCACGGTCTGGCCATAGGCCACGTCGAGCACGCCGGCGATCGACGATAACCCGTCCAAAGCACTGTTGCGCGTCAGGGCGGCGGCATTGCTGATCAGCCCAAGCCCGCGCAGGTCCAGCCGCGCGCCGCTGGCAATGGTGCCGATCTGACCGGAGGCGAATGTCAGGTTCGACTTGCCGTCCACGAACACGCTGCCGGACAGTATACCGGCAGCGCCAAAGCCGGCGGCCGAAGCAATGGCCATTGTCGCCACATTGGTCGAAGCCGCGTCGAAGTTGCCGACCAGCCGGATCGAGCCGGTATTGATCAGCGAATCCGCCGTCAGCGTAGTCGGCGCACCCAGACCGCCGGTGCCGGGGCCGATCGCCAGCGCGCCGGCATTGGTCAGGCCTCCGGTAATCGTCAGTGAGGCGCCGCCCTCGGCGGTGAAGCTGTCGGCATCCAGCGACAAGGCGCCGCTCGAGGTAATGGTTAGCGGGTTGCTGAGCGCCAGGGAGGCGCCGTTGACGAGCTGCATGGCGCCCGCAATCAGCGACAACCCGGTCAGCGCGCTGTTGGTCGCGGGGTCCGATGCATCGGAGACCACCGCGCGTGCACCATTCAGGCGCAGTGTCTTGCCGCTGGCGATGGTGCCGATCAGCCCGCTGGCAAATTGCAATGTCGCGTTGTCGTTCAGCGTCGCATTGAGGCCTAGCACCGATGGCGCTGCGGCCAGTATGTAAACGGCAGCCTGGTTCGTGCCGTTGCCCGCGATGGTCAGGCTGCCGGATCCTGCCAGCGCGCCAGCGGTGACCGTCGTCGTGGCGCTCAGTCCGCCGCTGACAATGCCGACGGTCATGGCACCGTTGTCGACCAGCGTGCCGGTAACCGTCAGCCCGGAACCGCCCTCAAGGGAAAACGCCTCCCAGTCCAACCCGACAAAGCCGGTGTTCAGCAGGTCACCGCCAATGGTCAGCGTGCCATGGTTGCGCAGTTCCAGATTGCCGCTGTTGATCACGGAGCCGCCAACGGCCATGGCAGTGGCGGTGCCCGATGCACCGTTGATCTCCAGCCGGCCGGCGTTGGTGACGGTGCCGTCGACATCCACCTGGCTGCCAGGCGCAGCAAGGCGCAGATCGCCCTGTGGGTCGGTGAGCGTAATCGCGCCGACATGGGTAGCGGCGATCAGCGTAACGGTATAAGCGCCGCTCAGGCCGATGAAGGCGGTATCGGCGGCGGTCGGGACAGCAGTGGCGCCGTTGACGTCCCAGTTGGCGGCGTTGAACCAGTCCCCGCCTGCGGCGGCCAGCCAGGTTGCTGTGGCCATCGGCTCGTCTCCATCCCATTCGTCGAAATCTTGGTTGCGCCGGCCAGCGCGCCGCCGGCGATCAGTTCTTCGATCATTGGCAGCAGATGACCGGCATAAGCCCGCCACCGGCCGAGCCCTGCCCGGTTCATCGGGCGACGGACCTGGGCGCGACTGGCGGTGCGGACCTCGCGGTCAAGTTCAAAGAAGCGCTCACATTTGGCGTCGTAGTCGAGGCCGAGGAATTCCAGCAGGCGCGCCAGCGTCCCTGGCAGATCCTCCATCCAATCGTGCAGGTGCAGGCGCAGGATCGGGTTAGGCAGGACTGCAGACCAGTGCGCCATCAGGCGGTGGTGCTGGGCGATGTACCAGCCGAGGTCGCGCAGGTCGTGCGCGTAGGGGTGGTGGCCCAGGAAGCGCCGGCTGAAGATGGAGAAGCCGATGTCTCGTGGATCACGTACACAGTGTATGATGCGTGCCTGTGGCATCAGCAGCGCCACCAGACCCAGCATGCGAAAGTTGCCAGGCATTTTGTCGACGATCCGGGCCGTCCCCGGCGCGAGCGCGTGCAGGTCCTGCAGGTACCGATCGGCCTCCGCTGTTAGCGCGGAGGCGTCCTGTCGGACCACACATGCCACGGCATCGGCTGTGTCGACAGCGCCACTGAGACGGGCGAAGCTGGCGGCGAGCGCGCCGCGCTCCCCCGCGCCGAACACGGCGTGATGGCCGGCCAGAATCTGCTCCGCCAGCGTGGTGCCGGAGCGCGGCATGCCGACAACGAAGACCGGCGCGGGATCGCTGTTGGCGGCGCGGGGCCCGTCGTGCAGCCGGGCGGCGTTGAACTGCGCGATGCTCGCGTCGACAAAGGCGGCGTATGTCTCGCGGTCGAACGGCTGGAGCCGGGCGATCAGCCGATGGCCCTGCTGCCACAGGCCAAATGCGGCATCGGTTTCATCCCGCGCAGCCCGAAACCGAGCTATTTTGAAATGGGCAGCAATTCGATGTTGCAGTGGTTCGACCGGCGCGCGCAGCAACGCAGTTGCGGCGTCCGCTGCCTGACGAGCCTCCGCTTCGTCGCCTGATGCGCTGGCAACTGCAACGCGGTGGCAGGCCAGCGGAAGTGCGAAACCGGATGCCGATGGTCCGGCGGCATCGAGCAACGCCCGTGCCGTTTTGGCGCCTTCACGTTTGAGGGCGAGTGTGCTGCGCAGCACAAAATACTGGGTGTGTACTGGTCCCGCCACGGGCGCTGAATTGCCGAGCAGTGCGAGCGCTGCGTCGTGCTCTTGGTCCTCGATCAGATTGGCGACGTGCGCAAGTCGCAGGCTGACATCATCCGGATGCGTCGCGCGAGCCGCACTCAGAATCCCGTCCGCACCGGCTCGGTCGCCGCTGCCGCGCATAAGCGTCGCCAAGGCCTCGGTCGCTCGTGGGTGGTGCGGCGCCAGCGTACGGGCCCGGCGCAGTGCGGCAGCCGCACCCAGTGCGTCGGCCAGTTCGAGCCGGGCGACGCCCAATGCGGCCCAGTGATCCGCATTCTCCGGGGCGCATTGCACGGCCGCTGCAAACGCTGCCACCGCGAGGTCCCAATGCCCGGCGGCTAGACGGGCCTCGCCCAGGGCGTGCTGGGCAGCTGGCGAACGAGGGTTCCGCAGTACTGATCGCCGCGCGGCAAGAACAGCTGAAGTCACGTCTTCGCCAACCCGCTTTCATAATTGATTTAACTGCGAATACGGCTATCACCGACGCCATATACCGTCCGCAGGCCTCATGCCTGACTGTCGGAGGAATCGTAACTTCGGGCAGCCAATTGCAGATGAGCAATTGTCACGTCCCATTAAAGCGTACTGTGATCGCAAAAGTATATGAAATATCGTGCATCAAAGCTACGCGCCGGGGACATGTTACAATGCGTTGCAGCCGATGCGGAGTAACCTGCACGTACCGTCAACCATGAGATGTGTGGCGCATCGGACGGCGTGGTATTGCAGGCTTTCTGCTCGCCTCTATGCCCACCACTGGCGCATTGCATGCGGCCCATGCCGCCGCCGATGCATGAATGGAGAGGCGGCTGCAAATTTTCGCAACACAGCGCCAGGTTCAGCCGGGCGATCAGGCCACAGCAACGCGTCAGCTGGCTGTGATCTTGTCTAGTATCATTTCTGGCGCGATGCTGCCGCTACACGGCGATACGAGGCACGAATCGGGGAGCCGTACAGCGCGGCAAGCTATAATCCCTCACGCCCATTTTCAGCGCCCGGCGAGAAATCAATCTCCAGGCCCTGCACTGCGCTTTCCAATTGCTCCAGTAATCGCTGCAGATCCGCCATCCGTTCCGCGCCGAACGTGTCGGCAATGGCGCTATAGATCAGTTCCGATTCGGGAGACACACGCTCTATCAGTGCGGCGCCGGCTGTACTGATCCCGATATGCGCCCGTCGCAGGTCGCCAGGGTCAGGATGACGCTCGATCAGGCCGCGTGCCTCCAGGTCCTTCAGGATGCGGGACAGGCTGGGGCCGAGCAGAAAGGTGACGCGGGCAAGTTCGGTGACTTCAAGACGCGGCCCGTTGCTCAACGCACGCAGGATGCGCCACTGCTGTTCCGTTATGCCATGCCGGCGCAGCTTAGCGCGGAAATGGCGCATCACCGCTTCCCGCGCCCGCAGCAGCAGCATGGGCAGGGAGCGGGAAAAATGGCGGAGCCGGACGCGAACACGCGGCGCGGGATCGGCAATCTCGCTCATCGCGCGAAGTGGCAGTTTATGACACCGTATGGGCCGTAGTCGGCGGTGATGGTGTCGCCTGGTCTGGCCTCGATGGGGCGGATAAAGGAACCCGCCAGGATAATCTGCCCGGCCTGCAGATGCTGCCCATAGCCGTGCAGGCGCTTCGCCAGCCAGACAATGCCACGGGCGGGATGGTTGAGCACGCCGGCGCCCAGGCCGGTTTCCTCGACCTCGGCGTTGCGAGAGACGATGGCGCCCATCCAGCGCATGTCTACCTGGTCTGGCCGCATGGCCCGGCCGCCCGTGACGATGCCGGCATCGGCGGCATTGTCGGCAATGGTGTCAACGATCGTCCGCGTCCTCTTCGTCGCCGGATCGACACGCAGGATACGGGTGTCCAGAATTTCCAGCGCCGGCAGCACATAGTCGGTGGCGTTCAGTACATCCAGTACGCTCAGGTGCGGGCCGGAAAGAGGCGCTTTCAGCACGAAGGCGATCTCCGCTTCGATCCGCGGCTGAATGAAGCGCTCCGGCGGAATAGTGGCGCCGTCCTCAAACATCATGTCGTCGAGCAGCACGCCGGAATCAGGGATGTCGATATTGAGGGCATACTGCATGGCCTTGGAAGTCAGTCCGATCTTCCACCCGGTCTGCGTCTGGCCGGTCGCCTTCTTCCGCGCCATCCACGCCGCCTGCACGGCGTAGGCGTCGTCCATCGTCATGTCAGGATACTGCAGCGATAGGATGCCAATTTGCGTACGCGTTCGCTCCGCGGTGTCGAGCGCCTCGGCGGCTCGGGCGATCTGATCGTCGGTCAACATCGTGGCGGCTCGCGGGCGTCTTGGCGCGGCAGGGGCGCCGGCCCTTATTTGTTAGCGTGTTATCTGCGTACAGGAGAGCTGGTCAAGGTAATTGGCTGAGCGCGTCGTGATGAGGCGGCGCTCTTATCTGCCGTCTTGGCAGGCAATTCGGACACGGCGTGCGCCAAACCCCAAGCCCGCTGCGGCGGTCTGCGAAGCGGCCCCGCCCCCGCCTTTGGACGCTGCCTGCGTTTCCTGGCGGGATGGCTGGTAAACGATCAGGCTGCGCCCTGGAGCATGGCACGCGCCTCTTGCCACAGATGCCGGACGACGTCCCCGGCCGGCTCGGCTCGCGCCAGGGCCGCGGATTGGCCAGCCCACGCCTGTAGCCGGGAGAGATCGCCAGCTTTCTGCGCCGCTGTTCGCATCGGCGTCGTTAAGGCGCGTTGCACGGGGTATGGTGCCGGATCAGGCCCATCCGCGGCCGCCTTGACATAGGCAGTCGCAACAGAACGGCCGGTGCGTCCGCTGAAAGCCCTTGTCAGCATCGTGTCCTCAGGCGCGGTGTGGCTAAGTGCCTCGGCCCAGGCGGGATGAACCCCGGCCTCGGGACAGCGCAGGAAGCCGGTGCCAATTTGCACGGCGCTTGCTCCTAGCAGCAGAGCCGCCGCAAAGCCGCGTGCATCGGCGATGCCCCCGGTGGCGACAACCGGTAAGCGGACGGCATCCACCACCGCCGGCAGCAGTGAAAACAACCCGACCGCCCGCCGCTCCGCCTCCGCCGCGTCAAAGGCACCGCGATGGCCACCGGCCTCAGCGCCTTGGGCGACGATGACGTCGGCGCCGGCAGCCTCCGCCGCACGCGCCTCGGCCACCGTAGAAACCGTCGCGAACCAGGCAATGCCGCGCTGCCGCATCCGCGCGACGACCTCCGGTGGGTAGACACCCATAATCGAGGATACGACTGGCGGAGCAACGTCGAGGATCGCGTTGCATTGCATGGCAAAGTCCTGTGGCGTGACGTCACCGGCCTCGGGCGGCACAGTCGGCCCCCACTGGCCAAGAAAATCCCGCACCTGCGCTTCGTGCGTGGCATCCCGGCGGGGTGGCGGGTCGGGTATCCACAGGTTCATCTGAAACCCGCCATTGCTGCCGGCGCGGAAAACGGCGGCCCAGCGCCCGATCTCATCCGGGTCCATCATCAGCGCTCCGCAAGCGCCCAGGCCGCCGGCATTGGCAACCGAAATCGCCAGTTCCGGCGGGCAAGCGCCGGCCATCGGTGCCATCAGGATCGGCGCCTGCAGGCCGAAGCGCTGGCAGAAGTCACGCACACGGTTCATCGGCATCTTGGTCCCCATTGGATGGTGACCCAAACATGTGCCCGCAGACTAACGCGTGGACAAACGAATGTACGCGATGGGTTGTATCGGCTGTTGTGATAGGGCTGACCGGCTTCCAACGCGGGAACCCGGACGCACTGCCTGCGCAATAGGCGCCGACCAAGCACAGGCTACGGGCCTTCGAAAAGGCCTCACTGCACAGTCACCTACAGCAACCGGCGCCGGCTTCATCGAAGCAATTTCGCGGCTCGGTTAGCGCAGCCAGGCTCATCATCGGCCTGCTCAGATTGCACGACGGGCGCCGTCAATCAGCATCTCGTAGACGATCAGAGCTCTACCCGGCAGCAACGGCAGTTTCATTGCAAGAAGCGATCGGCCGGAATCGGGAGTATAACCAGCCGCATGGCTGGAATGGCCCGTGGCGGATAGCCTGGAGCCCGGTCGCGATATGAGCCAGACTGCGTGCCTGCCCGCCTGCAACGCGGAGGAGCAATCATGGACGCCGACGACCTGCGCGTATTTGAGGCGGTGGCTCGCTTGGGTGGGATGAACCGGGCGGCGGACGAACTGCACACAGTGCAATCCAATGTCACGACGCGCATTCGTGCGCTGGAGCAGGAACTGGGCGTTTCCCTGTTCGACCGGCATGCGCGCGGCGTCTCCTGCACACCGGCCGGGCGTCGGTTGTTGCCCTATGCGCTCCGGATACGCGCTCTGCTGAAGGATGCAACGCAGGCAGCGCGTGACGACGGACCGCCCTCCGGGCCGCTGGTGATTGGGTCGCTGGAAACCACCGCCGCAGTGCGCTTGTCGCCGCTGCTGGCGCACTATGCAGCCAGCCACCCCGCCGTCGACCTGTCGCTCCGCACCGGCACCACCTGCGAATTGATCGACGACGTGCTGGCCCAGCGGGTCGAGGGCGCCTTTGTCTGTGGCCCGGTGGACCACGCCGATCTTCTCGTCCAGACGGCATTCCGCGAGGAATTGGTGGCATTGACCGCGCCGTCCATCGACAGTCTCGACAGTATCGTACGGGCCGGCGAGTTCCGCATCATCGTGCTCCGCGCCGGCTGCTCGTATCGCCTGCGTCTGGAGGCGTTGCTGGCCCGGCGTGGCGCGGCCGGCGTTCGCGTTCTGGAATTTGGCACACTGGAGGCAATTCTGGCCTGCGTCGGCGCCGGCTTGGGCATTACTGCATTGCCGCGTTCGCTGGTGGAAACTGCGCGCCGCGCCGGACAGGTAGCCATCCATACGCTGCCGCCGCAGGAGGCACTGGTGGAAACAGCCTTCATTCGCCGCCGCGACGGCTATCTGTCCAAAGCTATGGCGGCCTTTATCGAGGCTGTGGTTCCCGGCTTCATACTGGCGGCCGCTGCGGAGTGATCTGAAATATCGATTGAAGCGATCGCGTCTTTTCAGTTTTCATGATGTGGTCCACCGCCTAGACGGCGTGGCATGCCGACACAGCCGCACATCCTTTCCTCTGCCGCCGGTGCGCCGGTCGCTCGCCCAGCCGCCGGCGCTGTGCCGGTAGCCATTGGCGGGATGGTCGCTATGGCCGGCGCCATGGGGATCGGCCGCTTCGTCTACACCCCAATCCTGCCGGTCATGGTTGGCACGCTGCATTTGTCGGATGTGCAGGCCGGACTGATCGCGTCGGCTAATTTCCTCGGCTACCTCGTCGGTGCGTTACTGGCTGCGGTCGGGACGCTGCCGGGCTCGCGGCGGCACTGGCTGCTAGGCGCGCTGGCGGTGAGTGGATTGACTACAACGGCAATGGGCGCCGGCACCTCGTTGCCGGCATTCCTGGCGCTGCGCTTCGTCGGTGGCGGGGCGAGCGCATTCGTGCTGATCTTCGCTTCTGCCCTTGTACTCGAGCGCCTTGTGCATGCTGGCCGGCCGCAACTATCGGCGGTGCATTTCTCGGGCGTCGGCGTTGGCATCTCGGTTTCTGCCGTTGCAGTCTCTGTCAGCCTCGCCGCGGGCGCCGGCTGGCAGCAGCTTTGGTACGTCGTCGGCAGCCTCGTTCTCGCCACGTTTCTCGTTGCCGCGCTGCTGATCCCGCCCGAACCGGTGCCGGCGGCCTCAGCGTCGGTCACGCCTCGCGGTCGGCGTGAGAGCGGTCTGGCGTGGCTGATCACCGCCTATGGGTTGTTTGGCTTCGGCTACGTTATTACCGCCACCTTCCTGGTCGCGATCGTCCGCGCGGCGCCGGAAATGCGGTCGGCCGAGACGCTGGTCTGGCTGCTGGTCGGCCTCGCGGCCGCCCCGTCCGTCGCGCTATGGAGCCGCCTCGCCGCCCGCACCAGCGCACGCACCGCCTACAGTGCCGCGTGCCTGCTGCAAGCTGTCGGCGTTGCCGCCTCCGTTCTATGGCCGTCCGGTGCTGGCGCCGTGCTCTCAGCCGCCTTGCTCGGCGGCACCTTCATGGGACAAACCTCGCTTGGTCTGGCTGAGGCACGCCGGCTTGTACCGGACAACCCGCGCCCCGCGCTCGCGCTGATGACCGCCGCTTTCGGGTTCGGCCAAGTGATCGGCCCGGTCCTGGCAGGGTATCTTTCGGACCGCCTCGGTTCGTTTTCACTCGCATCGCTGCTCGCTGCCGGCGCGCTGCTCGCCGCCGCGTTGATCGTGCAGGTGCGCCCGCAGGGCCGCGAATAGCTGTCCATGCAGCTCAAGGGCACAGCGAATTTGGCCGCGAAACAAAGATAACTGCGATTGCAGCTGAAGGCGTCTTTTTCTCACAACGTGTGGGTTCATGCGGAGCCTTCCAGTCGGAATTCGACGTCGTTGGCGCGCAGCGGGCGTCTGGATCGAAGCCGATGCGAAGGCGCGTGAGGCACGAGGGCTGACGCTCCCCCTGCTTTGACAACACCCCGGCCCGGCGCTTTTCTCCGCCGCGGACGAGAACGAAGGAAGTGCCCCAATGCGCCCGATGGAAGGCATGCGCGTCATCGCGCTGGAACATGCGGTGGCCGCGCCGCTGTGCAGCCGGCACCTCGCCGACCTCGGTGCCGACGTAATCAAGATCGAGCGCCCCGGCAGCGGCGATTTTGCCCGCAACTACGATGATTGGGTGCTCGGCCAGTCCAGCCATTTCGTCTGGCTGAATCGCGGCAAGCGCAGTGTCGCGCTGGACGTGAAAAATGCAGATGCGCGCGAAGCATTGCAGAGGTTGATCGAGGGCGCCGACGTGCTGGTGCAGAACCTTGCGCCCGGTGCGGCGGCGCGGCTGGGCCTATCGTATGAGGCGTTGAAGCCGAAGAACCCGAAGCTGGTGGTCTGCGACATCTCAGGTTACGGCGAAAGCGGGCCCTATGTGAGCAAGAAGGCCTACGACCTGCTGATCCAGGCCGAGGCGGGACTCATCGCGGTGACTGGGCCGGCGGACGAGCCGTCGCGCGTCGGCATTTCCGCCGCCGACATCGCCACCGGGATGTATGCGCTGACCGGGATCCTGTCCGCACTTCTGCGGCGCGGGCGGACAGGGGAGGGCGCCAACGTCAAGATCGCCATGCTGGATGCGGTCGCGGAATGGACGACCTGGACGCAGCTGCGTCATGCCTTCCTCGGCTCGCCCCCGCCGCGCGCGGCCACAGAGCATCCGGCGATCGCTCCCTATGGCGCGCACAAAACGAAGGACGGACAGATCATCCTGGGCCTGCAGAACGAACGGGAATGGGCGGTATTTGCCGAGAAAGTGCTCGGCGACAAGGCCTACATGGACGATCCCCGCTTCAGCAGCCAGACCGCGCGGCGGGAAAACAGGGCCGCGTTAACCGCGCTGATCGAGGAGAAGCTCTCCACGATGACCTCCGCCGAAGCGGCCGACTTCCTCGAGGCCGCTGGCATCGCGAACGGGCGGCTGAACCAGCCGATAGATGTCTGGAACCATGTGCAGTTTGAGGCCCGTGACCGCTGGCGGGAGATCAAGACGCCGCACGGTCCGGTGCGGGCGATGCTGCCGCCGTTTACCTTTACGGATCAGGAGGCGGTGATGGGCGACGTCCCGGCCGTCGGTCAGCACACGGACGCGGTGCTGGAGGAGCTTGGCTTCGATCGGACGCGTATTGCCCGGATGCGGGAGGTCAAAGCGATATGAGCGTGGCATTCGATCCGGCGGAACACCGCATGGTGCCGGAACAGCGCTGGTTCGATGATTTTTCACTCGGCGAGCGTTTCCTGCTGCCGAGCCGGACGATGACTGAGGCGGTATTCCTGGCGTTCCAGGGCGCCAGCGGCGACGCGCATCCGATCCACTATGATGTCGAATTCTGCAAAGCGCGCGGCATGCCAGGTCTGCTGGCGCACGGGCTGCAGACGTTGGCACAAACCGCTCCGGGCGCCGGGTTGTTCCCGTATCTGGTGGAGGAATCGCTGGTCGGGTTCCTGGAGCAGTCGAGCAAGTTCCTGAAACCGGTCTTCGCCGGCGATACGATCTATCCGGCGCTGGAAATCGACGAGCTGACGCCCGGCCGCACGACCGGCGTGCTGGGCTTCAAGACCACAGTGCACAACCAGCGCCACGAACTCGTGTTGGAGGGGCGGCAACGCTACCTGCTGCGCAAGCGGCCGACGACGTGATGGCGGCGACGGCGCCATCCCGTCTGCCGGCCCTACGTCGATTCGGCTGAAAAATTTTTGCTCAGTCGGAATTGGGGCCGGTTTTGCCATTTTGCTGCCATGAGTCCCCGTCATGTTTCAGACAGTGGCAGTTCCGTAGGTCCAACCCATGCCCCGCATTGGTCGTAGATTGCATCCCGGGCGCGTCCTCCGTGAGGAGTACATGGAGCCGTTGCATCTCGATGCTGACGGTCTCGCTCAGGCGCTCGGTATTCCATCCAGCCAGATTGCCCCAGTCATTGCCGACCGCGAGCCGGTGACATCCGATCTGGCTCTCCGTCTGGCGCGATGCTTCCGCACCAGCCCACAGTTTTGGCTCGGCTTGCAGACCGCGTATGATCTGGCTCTGGCGCAGGCGCGCGTTGGCGCAGAAATCGAACGGAGCGTCCAGCCGATCGCGGCCTGAATCGCATTCCCTGTTTCCTGCAGGGGGCGGGTCGGCAAGGCCCGCCCCTTCTGTTTTCCGCCCTCAGCTACTTGTCATCTTCCGCAACCTATGATAGAAAATCTATAAGAAACAAACAACCGACTTGAGCCTGCCGATGCCCATCCAGCCGATCGATCCAAGACCCGTCGCCGTTGCGATGGAGACCATTGTCAACGCCCTTACCCCATTGTTTATTGACCCGGCGGGTGGCGACGAGGGTCTCGCCCGCGCCATGATCTGCGACCAGATCGACCTGTACAAGCCCCAATCCGTGCCTGACCTGCTACGGATCGGGCGGATTATTGGTCTGCGGATGGCGGCGGTGGACAATCTGCGGCTGTCGATGGACATGAACCAGGACATTGAGAAGTGCTGGACGACGGCTGCCTCTCTGTCGAAGGAGGCGGACCGCATGGTCGAGTCGCTCAACCAGTCCCAGGCGGCATACGCAGCTCTTGTGTGACCGGACCTGTGGGGTCATCGCCGGGCGGTGCCGACAGGGACCAGCTTTACCCTCACTTTGCCTTGCGTGGACTCTTCTGCGGGCCTCCGGCTTGGGGTGTCGTTCCCGTTGGTCGGCACCGTGGGTCATGACCAGCCAGGGCCGGCGGTGCCGCGTCTAATAGGTACGGGCTGGCAACGTCTGCTCGCCCGTACCTCGAGGTGAAAAGAGTCTCAGTCGAACAGCGTCGCCAGGCGCTGTTTCATTTGATCGGCAACGTACAGCGCGAGTGCCTGAATCGTCGATGTCGGATTCACCCCGCCGGACGTCGTAAACAAGCTGCCATCAATAATGAACAGGTTCTTCACGTCATGGGTGCGTCCCCAGCCGTTCACTACGGACCGTTCCGGATCAGAGCCCATCCGAGCCGTGCCGAGAAGGTGCCACCCGCCGTATACGATCGGGGCATTCACGCAGATGTCGCGCGCGCCAGCCACCTGCAGGATTTCCTTTGCGCGGGCAATTCCGTGCTTCATCATTTTCGCAGTGTTTTCACCAATCGTGTAATCGATCCGCGGTGCCGGAATGCCGTGGCTGTCCTTCAGCACCGGGTCGAGGGTGACCCGATTATGCTGCTCCGGCAGGTCCTCGCAGATCGCCGACGCAGTCAGGCGGTGTCCGTTGATGCGGCGGAACACGGCGTGGTGGGCAGGCCCCCAGGGCAGCAAGTCCTTACCAGCGCTCATGGTTGCTTCGACGATCGGGCCGGCGCCGCGATTGAACTGGATCGTGTAGCCGCGGGCGAAACCACGCGCGAGGTCAGTTTCGTAGAACTCCTTGCTCCATAGGCAAGTTGGCGGCGCGCGGTTGCTGTCGGTGGGTTCGTCAACGAAACCGTAGACCTGGGCGTAGGGGTGAAACATCAGGTTCTTGCCGACCAGGCCGGAAGAATTCGCCAACCCACCAGGAAACCTGCCGGATGCTGAGTTCAGCAGAAGACGCGGCGTACCGACACCGTTGCAGGCCAGCACGACGACCTCGGCCGCCTGGAAGCGCTCAACACCGTCGGCATCGTAATAGACGACGCCCTTCGCCATACCGTGCTCATTCAGCGTGATCTCGCGCACCCGGCAATGGGTACGCAACTCAACGCCCGCCCGAATTGCTGCCGGCCAATAGGTGATGTCGGTGCTGGCCTTGGCCCCCTGGGCGCAGGCGGGCGTGCAGTGGCCGAGGTTGATACATTTCGCCCGCCCCTCATAATCCGTTGTCGCAACGGTGGTGTCGGACGGCCACCAGTGCCAGCCCAGCTTGTTCATGGCCTTGGCCAGTTGCGTGCCGGACTTGCCCAGGCCTTGCGGCGGCATCGGCGGGTTACGCGGTGGCACGCCGGGATCGCCCGCGAGGCCGGAGACACCCATCATGCGGTCGTTTTCGTCGAAGAATTTCTCCAGATCCCAGTAGCTGACCGGCCAGTCATCGGCCACGCCGTCCAATGATTTCACCTTGAAGTCGGAGGGATGCATCCGCGGCCAGTGCGCGGTGTAGAACACCGTACCGCCGCCGACGCCGTTGAAGTTTACGACCTTGATCGGCGAGTTGTCCTCGTTGATCGGATAGTCTGTCGGTCGCGCCCGGATGTTCGGGCTGGGCGAGTAGTCGGACAATGCCCGAGCCTCCCAATCGCGACCGGTGCTGGGATACTCGGATGGCTTCATCCAGCCGCCCTGCTCCAAGCAGACGATGCGCATCTTGGTGTCGGCCAGGCTCCAGGCCATCGCGGCACCGGACGCGCCGGCGCCAATGATCAGCACGTCCACCGTATCGGTCATAGGTCGCTTCCTCCGTTACGCGGCAGGATGCGGCGACCGTTCGCCGGAGGCAATGGCAGGCGGCGGCCAAGTACCTCCCAACCTGTGGCCTATGGGCCGCCGTTTGCCATCCAACCACCGTCGACTGGCAGCACCGCACCGTTGATCCAGGACGCTGCAGGCGACGCCAGGAAGCACGCCATGCCGGCGATGTCAGCCGGTCGGCCAAAGCGGCGCAACGACGTGCGTGCCATCAGCGGTGCCCGGTCAAGGCGTCCCTGCTGGATCAGCGCCTCCACCATTGCCGTCTGCACATAGCCTGGGGCGATGCCATTGACGCGCACGCCCGCCGGACCCCACTCACTGGCGAGGGTGCGAACGATCTGAGACACGGCGCCTTTGGTGGCGGTATAGGCAATGCGTTCCGGCGCCGCAGTCAGGCCGTAGATGCTGCTGGTCGCCAGGATCAAACCGGAGCCTTGCGCGACCATGCGGCGGCCGGCCGCCTGCGCGGTCAGGAACACGCCGGTCAGGTTGACATCCAGCACCTCCCGCCATTCGGCTTCCGTTAGTTCGAGCGTCGGCTTGTTCTGGCTCATACCCGCATTGGCGTGGGCGACGTCGACGCCGCCCCAGGCGCGGTCCATTTCCTTAAAGGCGCGTTCCGTGTCGGCGGCACTGGCCACCGAGCCCTCCAGGCAGATCCACTCTTTCGGCGCGTCCGCAACGACCACCCGATCGAGGATGCACACTTTGGCGCCGCGGGCCGCATAGGCGTCGGCGACCGCACGGCCGATGCCGTTGGCGCCGCCGGTGACGAACAGCCGCGTGCCGGGCGGCGGGTCAGCGGACAGGATGAGCGGTTCGGTCATGATGGTGCGCTTCCCTTGAGCGATTCGCGGACGCGTAGACTGCCCTTACGCCGCAATACCGCCAAGCCGGAGCCGTCGCGACGCTTGTCGTGGCGTGCGCGTGTCCGCGCGGTACGGGACGCATTTGGAGGCGTCAGATGCTGGCTGCGTTAACCGCGATGGCGACCCCAATATCGGCTGCAGCGGCAGCAAGAAACGCGCCGACGAACTGCAACGCCGCATTGATCAGTGCGCCCTGCACGAAAGAAGCAGTGGCTATCACCAAAGACACGCCCGTGATCAGCGCGGCCACTGTGCTCGCGCTGGACCCAAGACGGTCCCGCAGCACAATGGTGAAATACCTGCGGGCTTTTGCAACGCGGCTGGGCATGATGACGTCCCCGTCACTGGAGCTGCTCGACTGCCGATCAACCCTACTCGGTCTACGAAACGGTAACGCCATCATATGCTGATCGCAATGGAGTGGCCGGTGTTTTCGGCGATGGGTTGCGCGAGGCGAGAACCGCAGACTAGCCTGCCGCCCCCAAACCAGGAGGAAACGGATGGGCAATCGCCGGCGATTCTTGCAGGGCTCCGCCGCCGGTATGGCTGCGGCTTTGGCGTCGTTCGGGATCAATCCGGCGCTGGCGCAGGAGATGGGCAAGGCCGCGGGGCGATCGGGTAAACCACTGAAAGCGGCGTTTTCCAATGCCGGCCTGCAGGCGACATGGTGCGCTCAGGGCAAGCAGGCAGCCGAGTATTGGGGCAAGCTGTTTAACGTCGAGGTGACGTGGTTCGACGGTGAACTTGCGGCGCAGAAGCAGCGCGCCGCGGTCGATAACCTGGCCTCGCAGAAATGGGACTTCGTCGCCATCCAGGCATTCGGCATCGGTACGCTGACGGCACCGGTCAACAAGCTGATCGATGCCGGCACACCGGTCATCGACATGGACACGCTGATCGCGCCACTCGACTCCATCAACGTCCACACGTTCCTGGCACCGGATAATGAGTTCATGGGCGCCTCGGTCACGCAGGCGCTAGTGGATGCGATCGGCGGCGAGGGCGCCATGATCATGACCCAGGGCGCGCTCGGTCACACAGGCGCGCAGGGGCGGGCCCGCGGCTTTCAGTCGGTAGTGAAGAAATATCCGAAGATCGAGGTACTGGACACGCAGCCGGCCGATTGGGACGTGACCAAGGTCGCGCGGATCTGGGAGACGTTGCTAACCAAGTATCCGAAGATCAGCGCTGCCTATTTCCACAACGACGACATGGCGCTGGCGGCGCATAATGTGATGAAGGCTCGCAATCGTACCGACATCAAGATTGGCGGCTGCGATGCCATGCCGCCCGCACTGGCAGCCGTCAGTGACGGCCGCATGCTGGCGACAGTCCGCAACCCGTCCTGCCGCATCCATGGCGGCGCTATCATCGCCGGCGTGGCCGCGGTCGTGGGTGGCGAGAAGACGGGACAGAACGGTATCCCGAAGCACATCATCGTTGACGGACCGGTCGTCACCAAAGCAAACGCGCCCGGCATGATGTGGATGGAGAACCAGTTCCTGATCTGATCCGTGATGCCCCCACTTCTGGAGCTTGTCGGAATCACCAAGACCTTTGGCGGCGTGACGGCCTTGCGGTCCGCCGGCTTCACCCTCTCAGCCGGTGAGATCCATGGGTTGGTGGGTGAGAACGGCGCCGGCAAGTCGACCCTGATGAAGATCATCGCCGGTGTTCACGCCAGGTCTCAGGGGGAGATGCGCATCGACGGCCGAATCGTGCGCTTCACATCACCGCGCGATGCCCGGACGCACGGCATCGGTATGGTGCACCAGGAACTCTCAATCGTTCCCGACCTCAGTGTCGCGGAGAACATGCACCTCGGGACGCAGCCAAAGAACCGGCTGGGTCTGGTCGACTGGCCGGCGATGCGTCGCAACGCCGCTGATCATCTGGCCTCGCTCGGTATCGATGCCGATCCGAATGTGCCTGTTGGCAGCCTGCCGTTGGGGATGCAGCAGCTGGTCGAACTTGCCCGCGTCCTCTATTCCGGTGCGCGGATCATCATCCTGGACGAACCGACCTCTGCGCTGGCGCCGCCGGAGGTTGAGAGATTGTTTGGCTTGCTGCGCCGTCTGCGCGACGCCGGTGCAGGCATCATCTTCATTTCACATTTTCTGGAAGACGTGCTGGCGATCTGCGATCGGGTAACGGTCTGCCGCAACGGGCAGACGGTCGCAAGCGAAGCATGCGATGGAATCGACAAGCGATGGATGATCGACCGGATGATAGGCGCCGGCCACGACGAGCTGGAGGAGAGCTACCTCGCCGATATCCTACTGCAGAGCCCCGTCGATGCCGATGTGGTGCTGCAAGTCGAGCGCCTGGAAGTGGCTGGCGCTTACGGCGACGTCTCACTGACCGTGCGTGCGGGCGAGGTGCTGGGCATTTTCGGCGTTCTCGGCGCCGGGCAATTGGACCTTGCGCGCACCCTGTTCGGCCTGCGCCCGGCGGAGCGCGGCCGGATTCTGTTGCGCGGACGGCCAATCCGGCTGTCCTCGGCGGCCCAGGCGCGTCGGGCGGGATTGGCGTTTGTGGCAGAAAGCCGGCGCCTGATGCTGTTCGGCACGGAACCGGTGTTCAAGAATGTCAGCATATCAATCCTTGAGCGCATCAGCCGCTTATGGCTGCGGCCGGATGTTGAACGGCTCGTTGCACGGCAGCATGTCCAGCAGCTTCGGATCCGGCCGGCGGATGTGACAGCGACGCTGGAGACGCTGTCCGGCGGCAACCAGCAGAAGGTTGCGCTCGCGAAGTGGCTGACTCACTTGCCGGAGGTGCTGGTGATGAGTGAGCCGACCCGCGGCATGGACGTCGGCGCCAAGGCCGACGTGATCCGCATCGTCCGGAGCCTGCGGGAGAAGGGGCTGGCGATTATCGTGGTGTCCACCGAACCGGAGACCGTGCTGTCTCTGGCCGACCGGATTCTGGTGATGCGGAAAGGGCGCGTGGTGCGAGAGTTTGCCGATGAGCCGGTCAGCAAGGACCGATTGCTGGAAGCCGCATGAGCAAGATAGCGGAGGCCGGACGCGATGCGCGGTCTGGGTGGCTGCGCAGCCAGTTGCGCAACATCGCGCCCTTCGTCACGCTGATCCTGCTGATCGCGTTCTTTTCGCTGGCTAGCGGTTCCTTTGCCACGCTCGGCAATCTGCAGAACATCCTGACGCAGATTTCGGTCACGGCCATCATGGCGGTTGGCCTGACGTTCGTGATCCTGTGCGCCGAGATTGATCTATCCGTGGCGAGCATTGCCAATGCCACCGGCATCGTCGTGGCATATTTCACGCTGCAGGATGCCAGCGTCACGATCGCAAATGTGCCGCTACCGGGTTGGGTGGCGATTGCCGCCGCGCTTGCGGCTTGCTTTGTCCTGGGCGCGATCAATGCGTTTGGCGTGACGCGCATCGGCATTCCCAGTTTCATCATGACGCTGGCGATGTTGCAAATTGCCGCGGGAATCTGTGCGCTGCTGGTTCGCGGGCAGATCGCCTATTCTGTCCCATCGTTGATCGGTACGCTCGGCGCCCGCTCCCTTGGTCCCGTGCCGTGGATTGTTATCGTAGCCGGGCTGTTCCTGCTGGCGGGGCATGTGGTGCTGCGTTACACGCGGTTTGGCCGCTATGTGTATATGACCGGCGGCAACCGCGCGGCCGCGGAGTATTCCGGCGTCAATGTGCGTCTGGTGCTGGCGGCGGTAATGATTATCTCGGCCGTTTGTTCCGGTGTCGCCGGCATGCTCGGCGTGGCGTATTTCGGCAGCGCGCAGCAGAATGAGTTCGATACCTATCTGCTGGATAGTATCTCGGCGGTCGTCGTGGGCGGCACGAGTCTGTTTGGCGGCCAGGGTGGGATCGGCAATACGATTATCGGACTGCTGGTGCTGGGCATCCTGAACAACGGCTTGGATCACATCAACATCGACAGTTTCCTGAAGATCCTGATCCGTGGGCTGGTTCTGCTGGCAGCGCTGGTGGTGAATGTATATGCGCAGCGGCTGCGCGCGGGACGCACAGGTGCGTGAAGAACGAGGCGCGCGCGGCGGGCGATCGGGGCACCATGAACGGCGCTATCGTGTCTGCAATGTAGGATCTGCGCTGACCGCCGGCTGATGGTGGAGGGGGTTGGATTCGAACCAACGTAGGCGTGCGCCAACGGATTTACAGTCCGTCCCCTTTAGCCACTCGGGCACCCCTCCGCACCGGGAAGCGGGGACTACCGCCGAACCGCCCTGGCTGTCAACGCGCTCTTGACCGCGACCGGCTTTTCCCGCCTCTTGCCGAAAACGAGGCCACCCTGGGACGACGCCCATCGCCACCAACCAAAGCGCTCGCCCCGAATGACCGAACCACACGTTCCTGCCCGCCACCCCGCCTGGCTGCCCTACCTTCTTGGCCTGTTCATCGCTGTCGGTCCCGCCGCTACAGACATGTACCTGCCGGCTTTCCCGGCGGTCGAGGCCACGTTCGGTACGGCGCCCGGCACCGCGCAGCTGACCCTCGCCTCCTGGTTCGCTGGCCTTGCGATTGGGCAGTTAACCCAGGGCGCATTGTCCGACCGCTTCGGCCGGCGCATTCCCATGGCGGCCGGCTTCGCGTTGTTTGCCATTTGCACTGTCGGCTGCGCCCTGGCGCCGAACCTGCCCGCGCTGGCCATTTTCCGCATGCTCGCCGCCTTTGGCGCCACCGCCGGCATGGTGATCGCCCGCGCCGTCGTCCGCGACCTGGCCGAGGGCGCGGCGGCCGCCATCATGATGTCCCGCCTGGTCCTGGTCATGGGCGCGGCGCCGGTCTTCGCGCCGTCGGTCGGCGGCGCCATCCTGGCCTTTGCACACTGGCGGATGATTTTCTGGGTTCTGGCCGTCTATGGCGCGCTCTGCGCCGCCCTGTGCGTGTGGGTGCTGCCGGAGACGCTGCCGCGCGAACGCCGCTTGTTCCTGACGCTGCGCGGGCAATTGGAACGCTACATCATGATTGTCCGGGAGAAGGTGTTCCTGACCCATGCGATCATGGGCGGCTTCACCACCTTCTGCATGTTCTCCTACCTGTCGGGCTGCTCACCGGTGTTCCAGCAGGGCTTCGGCATGAGCCCGTCGCAGTTCGGCGTCATCTTCGGCATTTGCGCCGTGGCCCTGGTCATCTGCTCGCAGGTGAACGCGCGCCTGATCCCGATTGTCGGCGTGTCGCGGCTGCTGACTATTGTGCCACGCGTCTCATTGGCCGCTGCGCTGACGCTGGTGGGGCTGTCCTTCGCCGGCGTGCATATCCTGTGGCTGATCGTCGCGCCGATGGTGGTGGTGCTGGGCAGCCAGGGCTTCAACAATGCCAACACCAATGCCGGTGCGCTGCAGCGCCATGCGGCACATGCCGGCAGCGCCTCGGCCCTGATGGGCACATTCCAATTCAGCCTGGGCGCCAGCGCCGGACTGCTGGTCAGCCTTGTGACAGACGGGACGCCGCGCGGGATGGCATCGATGATGGCTCTTGGTATGCTGGGCGCCGTCATAACTGACTTTTTTCGCCGTAAAGCCGATCCGGGACGACGATGATCGTTGGCCTTCCTGTTTGCATTCGGGCTGAGTCGAATCGCAGCCCCGTCCATCAGACGCCGGCGCGCTATGCCGAGGCGGTGCTGCACGGTGCCGGCGCTACCCCCGTCCTGATCCCGCCCCTCGGCCCGCCCATGCTAGCCGTGCTGGACACGCTGGACGGGTTGTTGCTGACCGGCAGCCCGAGCAACGTGCATCCCAGGCATTATGCGGGCGGCGAGAGCGAAACGCCGGATCGGCACGATCCTGACCGTGATGAGACGACGCTGCCGTTGATCCGCGCTGCGATCGATCGGGGTATTCCCATCCTGGCAATATGCCGGGGGATACAGGAACTGAATGTCGCGCTGGGCGGCACCTTGATACAGCGTGTACACACGCGGGAAGGCCGCGCTGATCACCGGGGCAAAGGTGAGACGCCGGCGGAGTTCTATCGGCCGGTGCATGCTGTTCGGGTCAGCGGGAGTCTCGCCCGCATCGTCGGGGCGGAAGAAATTGTGGTGAACTCGGTGCACGGCCAGGCGATCGACCGTCCGGCACCAGGGCTAATAGTGGAGGCCACTGCCTCCGACGGCAC
>JAFEFW010000379.1 GCA_018240405.1 Pseudomonadota bacterium | reverse complement strand
CCTCGCGGGTTGCCTGCAGGAAAGCCCCGGGCGGCGGACGGACCTCGACGCCGGACAGCACCGTGGCGGCCGGGCGGAATTGGCAGAGCGGTTCCGGCGTGGTGCTGCCCAGGGCCCAGGAGAGCCGCGGCGCGCCGCGCATTGCAGCCACCTCGATCAGGGCAGCCCGGTCCGCCCGGGACAGCGGCGCATCCGTGCGAAGCAGAACGTCCGGGCCTGCATCGAGCAGGTTCACGACCAGCGACGCCTCCCGCCGGATCGCGCCCAACCCGCAGACCGCGGGGCGCAATGGATCGAGCAGCGCCGCCAGCGCCGGATGCAGCACGAGGCAGTCGTGCAGGTCCACCACCTCGGTCGATCCGGCGGCGTGCAGGCCGAGGACGATCTGGCCGCGGTCGCGCCGGACGGCGAAGTCCATCCGCCGCCGCTCGCCTGGCAGGCCCGGGACGTAGGCGATATCCGGCGTCTGATCGAACCCCGCGCGGCGCAAGGCCGCCGCCAGCAGGCCGCACTTCCAGTCCCGGTAGCCGGAATCAGCCCAATGCTGCAGCACACAGCCACCGCACTGTCCGAACGCGCCGCAAGGTGCTGGCACGCGCTGTGCCGCCGGCGCATCGATCGACGCAGCCCGCGCCACCCACCCCGCGCCGCGCGGCCGCTCCAGGTCGATGGACACCACTTCGCCCGGCAGCGTCAGCCTCACGTAGACCGGCGTCCCGTCGGTCAGGTGGGCAATACCGTCGCCCTCGCTGCCGATACGCTCGATGGTGACTGGCGCGGCCACCGGCGGAGGTTTGCGCGGGCGCGGTTTCATTCGCAGGGGTCGATGGCTGGCATGGTGCCGGCATAGCGCAAACGCTGCCGGCCGGACACGGCCCACCGGCCCCGGTATGAAGTGGCTGTCTCCTACGATTGACGTCAAAGGCGGTTGCGCGCCGTCAAAGACTCGGCGGCCACTCGGGATGATGATTGCGATCACGTGGCCGGCAAACAATCACGCCATGCCGGCCGATGGAGCAGCAATATCATGCACCTCATAAGGAAAACGGCCGTGAAACGATCCGTGGAGGCCGGCCGCCAGACCCGCCGGGACCGAATTGGTGCCGGCGCAAAGCCGTCGGTACCATGATCCATCTCATATGTCCCCGCGCGGACTCGGCGTAGCGTTGCAGCCCGTGAGGGTTGTCGCAACGTTCAGACCCACTACCTTCACGGGATATTACAGAGGCAGCTCTAGAACGATTTGTTCCTCCTAGCGTCGGTACGCGTATGGGCGCCCACCATCGTTGGGTTTCTGAACCGGCCGACCATTCCTTTCCTTGGATTCGAAAGATGCCTGACGCAACAATGCACGCCGCGCCGTCCGCCCTGATCCCGGACTACCTGCGCGACGTCTATACCTGGGCCTACCTGACGCCGCTGGCGATCAAGATCTTCGACCGGCAAGTGGCTGTGCAGACGATCCTGTGGGGTAACGCGCAGCGCTTGATCAATGCCGTACTGGCCGAACTGACGCCGGGTGACCGGGTGTTCCAGCCGGCCGCCGTCTACGGGTCCCTATCAGCACAGGTGGCGGAGCGCATCGGCCCCTTGGGCCAGTTGGATGTTCGGGACATCGCACCGATCCAGGTGGCGCTGACCCGCCGCAAGCTGGCCGGCTATCCGCAAGCCCACGTGACCTGGGGCGATGCCGCGGCGCCCGCGCCCGGCCAGTATGATGTCGTCAATTGCTTCTTCCTGCTGCACGAAGTGCCGGACGCAGTGAAGGCACAGGTGGTCCCGGCAATGCTCAGGCTCGCGCGCCCCGGCGGCAAGGTCGTGTTCGTGGACTACCACCGCCCCCATGGCTGGCACCCGCTGAAGCCGCTGATGACCAAGATTTTCGACTGGCTGGAGCCGTTTGCCCACACGATGTGGCGCCGGGAGATCGCCGACTTTGCCGGCGAATCAGCCCCCGACTGGACCTGGAGCAAGCGCACGCGCTTCGGCGGGCTATACCAGGTCGTCGTCGCGGCGCAGCGCTGACCTCCCGCCGGGCGGCGCGCGCAGCAGGGCCGCAAGTGTGGCGTTTCCGTCGCGGCGCTTCCACCCTATATAGCGCCCACGATCCAGCCCTGCAGGCGAGACCCTCCCCACAATGACCGACCCTACCGCCGAGATTGCGCGCCGGCGCACCTTTGCCATCATCTCCCACCCGGACGCCGGCAAGACGACGCTGACCGAACACATCTTGCGCGCCGGCGGCGCGATCCAGCTCGCCGGCAATGTGCGCGCAAAGGGTGAGCGGCGCCGTACGCGGTCGGACTGGATGGGGATCGAGCGCGACCGCGGCATCTCCGTCGTCACGTCCGTGATGACGTTCGAGTACCGCGGCTGCGTCTTCAATTTGCTGGACACGCCGGGCCACGAGGATTTCTCCGAGGACACCTACCGCACGCTAACCGCGGTCGACTCGGCGGTCATGGTGATCGATGCCGCCAAGGGCATCGAGGCTCGGACGCGAAAGCTGTTCGAGATCTGCCGCCTGCGCGACATCCCGATCGTGACGTTCATCAACAAGATGGACCGCGAGGCGCGCGACCCGTTCGAATTGCTGGATGAGATCGCCTCGACCCTGGCGCTGGACACGGCGCCGGTGACCTGGCCGATCGGTCGGGCGGCCGAGTTTGCCGGCACTTACGACCTGCGCAAGCGCGACCTGCACCTGACCGTGGCGCTCGGCCAATCGGATCCGCGGTTGCAGGCGATGGGCGAGGAGGTGGATCTGGCCAACGCCGCCCTGCCGGAGTTCGACCTCGACAGCTTCAACGCCGGGCACCTGACACCGGTCTATTTCGGCAGCGCCATCAAGGATATCGGCGTGAACGACCTGCTGGACGGGCTGGTCGAGTACGGCCCGAAGCCGCGGGCACAGCATGCGGACAAGCGGATGATTGAAGCCGCCGAGCCTGGCCTGACCGCGCTGGTGTTCAAGATCCAGGCGAACATGGACCCGAACCATCGCGACCGTATCGCCTTCGCCCGCGTCTGCTCCGGCAAGCTGGTGCGTGGCATGCGACTGAAGCAGGTGCGCACCGGCAAGGCGATCCCACTGCATGCGCCGCAATTCTTCTTTGCCCGCGAGCGTGAGGTGGTGGATGAGGCCTTCGCCGGCGACGTCGTCGGCATCCCCAACCACGGCACGCTGCGCATTGGCGACACGTTGACAGAGGGCGAGGATATCCAGTTCACCGGCGTCCCCTACTTTGCCCCGGAAATCCTGCGCCGCGTGCGGCTGGACGACATGATGAAGTCGAAGAAGCTGCGCCAGGCGCTGGTGGAACTGGC
>JAFEFW010000378.1 GCA_018240405.1 Pseudomonadota bacterium | reverse complement strand
TACGCCGGCCACCAGTTCGGGAATTTTGTCCCTCAACTCGGTGACGGCCGCGCCTGCCTTCTGGGGGAGGTTGTGGGGCGCGACGGTATGCGGCGGGACATCCAATTGAAGGGATCAGGGCCGACGCCATTCTCCCGCAACGGTGACGGCCGCGCGGCGCTGGGGCCGGTGCTGCGCGAGTATCTGATCAGCGAGGCGATGGCCGCACTGGGCGTGCCGACGACGCGCAGCCTGGCGGCGGTGATGACCGGCGAGCCGGTCTACCGCGAAACGATCCTGCCGGGCGCGGTGCTCACCCGCGTTGCCGCCAGCCATCTGCGTGTCGGCACCTTCCAATACTTCGCCGCCCGCCGCGATGAGGAGGGCGTGCGCACCCTCGCCGACTACGCCATTACCCGGCACTATCCGGCGGCAGCCGGCTCGTATCGTGCGTTCCTTGATGCGGTGGTCGCCGCCCAGGCCGATCTGGTGTCGAAATGGCTGCTGATCGGCTTTATCCACGGCGTGATGAACACCGATAACTGTTCGATTGCCGGTGAAACCATCGATTACGGCCCCTGCGCCTTCATGGACGAGTACGATCCGGCGACGGTGTTCAGTTCGATCGACCACGCCGGCCGCTATGCCTACGGCAACCAGGGCCGCATCGCGCTGTGGAACCTGGCACGCCTGGCCGAAACACTGATCCCGTTGCTGCCGGGCGGGGAAGAGGAAGCCAAGGAAGCACTCGGTGCGTTCCCGCCGCGCTTCCAGGAGGCCTATTTCGCCGGGCTGCGCCGCAAGATCGGGATCGAGGAGCCGCGCGAGGGCGACGACGACCTGACGCAGGACCTGTTGCGCCTGATGGCGGAGCACAAGGCCGACTTCACCCTGACGTTCCGCCGTCTGGGCGACACCGTGGCCGGCGATGAAGCGCCGCTGCGAGCGCTGTTCGGGGACGGCTCCGGCCTGGACGCCTGGCTGCAACGCTGGCGTGCTCGGCTCTCCGCGCAGGATCCGGCATCGGTGCAAGCCGCGCTGCGAGCGGTGAACCCGATCTTCATCCCGCGCAACCATTTGGTCGAGGCGGCGCTGAAGGCCGCGGCCGAAGAAGCCGACTTCCAGCCATTCGAGGAACTGCTGCAGGTGATCTCTCGGCCGTTCGAAGACGATCCGGCCCGCCAACGTTTCACGCTCCCCGCACAGGAACAGGAGCGTGTGTTGCAAACCTTCTGCGGCACCTGAGGGACGAACCGGACCGAGGACCTGTCAGTCCGCTGACGGCAGGATCAGCCCGTCCGCGCCTCGGAAATCGGTGTCCCTGATATCAGCGCCGCGCAAATCGGCGGCGCTCATGGTGCAGTCCAGGAATGTCGCCCGGCAAAGCGTCGCGCCCTGCAGTGTGGCCTGCGAAAGGTCGGCGTCATTCAGCTTGGCCGCCGTCAGATCGGCGGCCTCCAGGTTGACCTGATTAAGTCGCGCCTTGCTGAAATTAGTCGGCCAGCTATGGCCGGAATGCAGCTCCATCGGTCCCGCGGCGACGCGGGCGAGGCTGGCGCCCGTGAGCGTGGCCCGTTCCAGGCAGGCCCCGCGCAGATCCGCGCCAATCAGGGTGGCGCCGCGCAGGTCGGCGGCTGTCAGATCGGCCATGGCCAGAACCGTGCCGGACAGGTCGCAGTTCTTCAGCACGGCGTGCTTCAGCACCGCGGCGGAGAAGTTCAGTTTCGACAGATCCTGACCGCTCATGGCGACCGCGGAAAGATCGGCACGCCGCCCGCGGCGGCCGTTGGTCAGAATCCATTCCCGGTGCTCCTGCAAGGCGGCGCCGATCGCGCTCTCCAGATTGTCGAGGTGCCGCGTCACCTCGGCGCCCGTCAGATTGGCCAGCGACAGATCGACGTCATCGAGCAGGGCGCCCAGCAGCGTGGCGTTGCTGAGATTGGTGCCGCGCAGCAGAGCATTGCGCAGGATGGCACCCTCCAGCTTCACGCCGGTCAGGTTGGCCCCGGTCAGGTCGGAGCCTTCCAGATTGCAGCCAGACAGATCGGATCCGCTTAAATCGGCGCGCACAAACACCGCGCCGCGCAAATCCGTGTCGCGCAGATCGGTCTGGATGACGAAGGCGTTCGACAGCTTTGCCTTGCGCAGATCGGAGCGTTTCATTTCCGCGAGCGACAACTCGGCGCTGCCGGTGTGGTCGGTCATCGGAACCAGTTCACCATTCTTTGCGTGCATCAGGGTTCCGTCGCGTAAATCTGCCTCCAGCAGCATGGCCCGCTGAACATTGGCACCACGTAACGTCGAACCGCGCAGGTCGGCTCTGGTCAGGTCGCCGTGGGCCAGATTGGCCTTGCGGAGGTCGGCGCCGAACAGGCAGGCGCCGCGCAGGTCGGCTCCACTGAAATCAGTCTGGTGCAGCTTGGCGCCGGTAAGGTCGGCGCCGGCGAGAAAGCATCCCTTGAGAATTGTATGCGATAGGTCGGCGAATTTCAGACTCGCCCGCGCTCCATCGGGTTCGCCGCGGATGAAACGGCCGTGCTGACGCAGGATCAGGTCGAGTTCCGGAGCCGACGGCCGGTGATGGCACGCCGCCTTGAATCCAGGATGCGCGGAATGTGCCATATGCTGCCCCGTCGAGACCGTTGGTCCCGAGGATGCCGGAGCCATGTTAACATAAGGTTAGTAATCGTTGCGGTAAGCGCGGCCACCTCCGGCGGGCGCGCACGCTTCGGCCTGAATGCGGCGTGCCATAGCAGGAATTCTTGGCGTTGACCCACCGTTGACGCCGCCCCCGTCCCGGCCTGAACCCAAGACGCAGGGAAGCCAGCGGTCAGCGTCGGGACGACCTGGCCTTACCGGCTGAACGCCTCTCGGATGGCGGCGCTATGCTGTCCGACCGCCGGCACCGGACCGAGGTCCAGTGCGTCGTCCGATTTGATCACCGCTGGCGCGACGATGTGCGCAACGCCGCCTGGTACGGCCACCGGCGTCCGCCGTAGCGCCGGATGCTTGCCCAGCGCGGCGAGGTCGTTGACGAAGCCATACGCCGTGTTGGCGGCGCGCAGCTTGGCCGCCGCCTGATCGCGCGTCAGGGCCGCGAACGCCTGCGCCACCCGCGCATCGACCGTCGCGCGGTTTGCGACACGAACATTGTTGCTCTCGAAACCGGGCTGCTTCGGCAGGTCCGCCTGTTCCAGGAATACAGCGCAGAACTGCGCCCATTCGCGTTCATTCTGGATCGAGATCAGCACCAGCGCGCCGTCCTTGGTGCCAAATGCGCCGTACGGACAGATGGAGGGATGCGCCAGGCCGAGGCGTTCCGGCGCCTTGCCGGTGCCTTCGAAATACAGCAGCGGCACGTTC
>JAFEFW010000377.1 GCA_018240405.1 Pseudomonadota bacterium | reverse complement strand
GCCTCGATGTCGCCCAGCGGCAGCAGGCCGGCCGCCGGGTAAGCGCGGGCGAGGTACCACAGCACGCCGGCAACCTCGGTCAGCGGGCGGCCGCCGATCAGCAGGGTCGGCACCTTGCCTTCGGCATTCAATCCGCGAAATTCCGGCGGATCGGCGTCGCGCTGGTCCAGACGCAGGCGCTTCAGCTCGAACGGGGCGCCGACCTCATGCAGCGCGATCAGCGCGGCGAAGGAACTGGAACCGGCGGCGTGGTAGAGCGTCAAGGCAGGTGTGGACATGGCGTTCCTCCTATCGCTGGATCCAGGGCAGGCCGTCAGCCTTCCATCCGGCCGCCTTGCCGCGTTGGCCATTGCTGTCGACCGGCCCCTCGAATCCGTCCGCAACGTTATACACATGCGGGAAGCCGGCCGCCCGCGCAGCCTCGGCTGCCGCGAGGCTACGCACACCGCTGCGGCAGATGAAGTAGACATGATGCTCCGGCGTCAGGCCGGCGCGCCGCAACCGTTCCTCGAAAGCCGGGTCGCGCTGCATGCTTGGGTACACCTGCCACTGGATCAGCACGGTCTGCTTGCCGGTCTCGGACAGGTCCGGCACGCCGACGAAGTTCCATTCGGCGTCCGTGCGCACATCGACAAGCTGTGCCTCGGGGTTGGCCTGCAGCGCCTGCCATGTCTGTGTCGGCGGAATGTTTTCGACCATATACGGTGCTCCGGACGGGGTTGCTCTTGTACCATGACCGGGCGTCGCCGAAAGGGGGCGGTTGGGTGCGATATGCCCCAGATTCATAACGCCACACAAATTTTTGGATTTCGGTTGATTTCCGGTTTGCCTCGTATACATTTTGACGCGGGGAAAAAACCTTCAGCTACCTGAAGTGAGGGAGAAATCCATGTCGCTACGCATCAACGCCACCGCACCGGACTTCGAGGCCCAGACCACCCAGGGAGCGATCAAGTTTCATGACTGGATCGGCGACAGCTGGGCGATCCTGTTCAGCCATCCGAAGGACTTCACGCCCGTCTGCACGACGGAACTCGGCTACATGGCCGGGCTGGTGCCACAGTTCCAGAAGCGCAACACCAAGATCATCGGCCTGTCGGTCGACCCGGTGGAAAATCACGGCAAATGGGCCAAGGACATCGAGGAGACGCAGGGGCACGCCGTCACCTACCCGATGATCGGCGACCCGGAGCTGAAGGTCGCCAAGCTGTATGACATGCTGCCGGAGGAAGCCGCCGGTGAAGCTTCGGGCCGCACAGCGGCCGACAACGCCACGGTCCGCTCCGTGTTCGTCATCGGCCCGGACAAGAAGATCAAGGCCATGCTGACCTATCCGATGAGCACCGGCCGCAACTTCGATGAGGTGCTGCGCCTGCTGGATTCCTGCCAGTTGACGGCAAAGCACACGGTGGCCACGCCGGTGAACTGGAAGCCCGGCGAGGACGTGATCATTCCGCCTGCGGTGTCGAATGAGGCCGCGGCGCAGAAGTATCCGAACGGCTGGAAGACCGTGAAGCCGTACCTGCGCGTCATCCCCCAACCGGCGGACTGAACCGCCGGCAGTCTGCCGGCACGACCAGCGTTGCAGACCGGCCGGCATTGAAACCGGCCGGTTTTGCGTCTTAATCAGGCGACGGCCGGACTCTCCCGGCGCAGGCAACCGCACAAGCGCGGAAAGAGGAAACGCATGACCGCCACCTATCACGGCGCCCAATTCCAGGACGACCTCGTCGCCGCCATTGGCGCGACGCCGCTGATCCGCCTGCGCCGGGCGTCGGAGGCGACCGGCTGCACCATCCTGGGCAAGGCCGAGTTCATGAACCCGGGCGGATCGGTGAAGGACCGCGCCGGAATGGCCATTATCATGGACGCCGAAAAGCGCGGCATGCTGAAAGCCGGCGGTACGATCGTTGAGGGCACCGCCGGCAATACCGGCATCGGCCTGACCCTGGTCGGCAACGCTCGGGGCTACAAAAGCGTCATCGTCATGCCGGAGACGCAGAGCAAGGAGAAGATCGACTTCCTGCGCATGATCGGCGCCGATCTGCGCCTGGTGCCGGCGAAACCTTACCGCGATCCCGGCAACTACGTGCACGTCTCCCGCCGCCTCGCCGAGGAGATGGCGCAGCAGACCGGCAATGCCATCTGGGCCAACCAGTTCGACAACCTGGCGAACCGGGAAGGTCACCGCGCCACCACCGGTCCCGAGATCTGGGAGCAGACCGGCGGCAAGATTGACGCCTTCACCTGCGCCTGCGGCACCGGCGGCACGCTGGCGGGTGTTTCGCTGGCACTGAAGGAGAAGAACCCGAAGATCCGCATCGTCTTGGCCGATCCCGAGGGCAGTTGCCTGTACGGCTGGGTCAAGAGCAATGACCTGACCGTCAGCGGATCCTCGATTACCGAGGGCATCGGCCAGGGACGTGTTCCGGAGAACCTGAACGACGTGCAGATTGACGACGCCGAGCGCATTCCCGACCCCGAGGCGCTGGAGCAGATCTACGACGTGCTGATCCATGAAGGCTTGTCGGTCGGCACCTCGGCCGGCATCAACATCGCCGCCGCCATCCGCGTGGCGAAGGCGATGGGCCCGGGCCACACGATCGTTACGATCCTGTGCGATGGCGGCTCCCGGTATCAGTCGAAACTGTTCAACCCGGCGTTCCTGCGGGAGAAGAACCTGCCGGTTCCGGCGTGGCTGGCCTGAAGCGTCTGGCGGCGGCCGGCCTGGTGCTGGCCGTGGCCGCACACGCCGCGGATGCACCGGCGCCGGTGCCGCCGGCTCTTATGGGCACGTGGCGGTGGGTGGAAACCGTTTCTTCCGCGGAGACGCTGCGTGTTGACGCACCGGAGCGCTATGAATTGAGCTTCCCCGAACCCGGTCGTATCGCGCTGCGGGCCGACTGTAACCGCGCCGCCGGCGGAGTGACGTTTGGTCAGGCCGGGGCGATCAAGGTTGGCGTCATGGCCATGACACGGGCCATGTGTCCCGAGGGGTCGCTCAGCGACCGCTTCGCGCAGGATGTCGGACGGGCGGTGCACTGGTCGGTGCAGGATGGCGCGCTGAAGCTGGATTTGCCGGCCGATGCAGGGACGCTGCGCTTCGTGAAGGCTCAGTAATTAGTCTGTGCCTGCCAAATTCTTGTATCGACACTATCGGCTGCGTCGTGGATCGGCCTATCACATCGGTCTCAAGATGCACCGCCGGCGGGGCCTGCCGCCGTGGTCCACCGTCGCTATCGTCATGGCGGGCGAAGGCCCCATAGCAGGTACCAGGCGTTAATATAGGCTAATTCGTGCGCCGTTGCTTTCTCGTCATGGCGGGCGAAGGCCCGCCATCCACG
>JAFEFW010000376.1 GCA_018240405.1 Pseudomonadota bacterium | reverse complement strand
CGCCCGTTCGGCACAGGTGGCGGCGGCCAGCGCGGCCGCGATCAGCAGGGTCAGCAACATGGCGGCGGCTTCCAACAGCGTCCGCAGCGGGACGGCGGAAAGCCAGCCCACGGCGGTGGCCCGCGGGAGGGGTTCAAGCCTCGCCATGGCGGTCCGCCCCATCGCGGCCAGGACCACAACGCACCGCGCCACACGCCCGAGGCGCCGAAGGGCACCGTCTGGCTGTATGGGCTGCATGCCGTTGCGGCGGCGTTGGCCAATCCGGCGCGGCGCCTGCGCCGGCTGTTGCTGACCGAGGAGGCCGAAGCCACACTCGCCGCCCGGCTTTCGCCCCCCTGGGCGCTGTCCGTCGAGCGTGTCGAGCGCGGCCGTCTTGATCACCTGCTCGGCCGCGACGCCGTCCATCAGGGCGCCGCGTTGCTGGCCGATCCGCTGCCGCCGCCGAGCCTGGCATCAGTGCTGGAGAAGCCGGGGCCGATCGTGGTGCTGGACCAGGTGACCGACCCCCGCAATGTCGGCGCCATCATGCGCTCCGCCGCCGCGTTCGGCGTGGCTGCCGTGATCACCCAGGACCGCAACGCGCCGGAGGAAACCGGCAGCCTGGCCAAGGCGGCATCCGGCGCGCTGGAGACCATGCCGCTGCTGCGCGCGGTCAATATTGCCCGCACGCTGATCGCGCTGAAGGCGGCCAATGTCTGGTGTGTCGGCCTGGACGCCGCGGGACCGCCGCTCGCCGGTCCCGCGTTTGCCGGCCGCCGTGTTGCGCTGGTGCTCGGCGCCGAGGGCGAAGGGTTGCGCCGCCTGACGCGGGAAACCTGCGATGAGGTCGCCGGCCTGACGATCAAAGGTGCGGTGGAAAGCCTGAATGTCTCGGCCGCCGCGGCCGTGGCGCTGTATGAGCTGACCCGGCCATGACCGCATTCGATCCGGCGGAAGCGGCCGCGGCGCTGCATCGCGTGCGGGTCGAGCGTGGGCTCGTTTCACCACTGCCGGCAGGCATTGCACCGTGCAATGAGACAGAGGGTGCGGCGGTACAGCGTGCGCTGGCGGGATTGTTTCACGCGGACCGGCCGGCCGGGTTCAAGATCGGCGCCACCGGCAAGCGCATGCAGGAATACCTCGGGATCGACGCGCCGATCGCCGGCTTCATGCAGGCTCGGGATGTGCACCTGTCCCGCGCCTCGATCCCGTTCGACCGGCTGATCCGGCCCGGTGTGGAGTGCGAAGTCGCGGTGCGGCTGCGCGAGGACCTGCCGCCGCGACCCTGCACGCTGGCGCAGGCGCTGGATGCAGTGGACGAGTTTGTCGCCGGAATCGAACTGGTGGAGAACCGCTACAGCGACCTGAAGGAGCTGGGCGCGCCGATGCTGCTGGCGGACCAGATGTATCACGCTGCTGCCGTGGTCGGCATGCAGGGAGACGTCGACTGGCGGCAGTTCGACCTGGCCGGGCTACGCGGCTCGATTACACTTGCGGATGGGTCGGGTGACTCCGGCGCCACGGCCGACCTGCTTGGCCATCCGCTGAATGGCTTGGCACTGCTGGCATCATCGCCGTTGGCCGCGGCCTTCGGCGGGTTGAAGGCCGGCCAGGTGATCATGCTGGGCAGCGTCACCCCGCCGATCTGGCTGACCGGGCCGACGGTGGTGACGGTGTCATTTCCGCCCCTGCCGCCGGTGACGCTGCGGCTGACATAGCTCTATTTCTTCCGCGTCTCCTTCAGGCCGCGCAGCGCAAGGTAGTAGCCGTAGACGCCATAGCCGGCGACGATGCCAAGGCAGACGGCGGCGGTGTCGGAGACCGGCCCGCGGCGCACCGGGTTGGAGATATGCACCTCGATCACGGGATAGCTGACCTGCCCGATGGCGGCGGTCAGCGCGGGATAGCCGCGGGAGAAGCCGGCCGGATTGATCAGCGCGCCATCAAATCCCTGGTCGATCGCCGAGTACAACCGGTTGATGACGTCGCCTTCGACGTTGGAGGAGAAGATTTCTACCTCGATGCCGAGTTCTTCCGCATACTTCCGTATGTTCTGGTTATACTCGTCCAGCGTCATGGTGCCGAATATCTCGGTCTGGACCTTGCCGCGCATGTTCATGCCGGCGCCTTGCACGACCAGGATCTTCATTGGTTGGGTTTCCTCGCGACTCTGTCAGGACGCACCTGACGCTAGGCGTGCACCGGCCGGGTGGCAAGCGGCTCTCCCGGGAAGCGGCCGGTCCCGTAATGGAACCGGCGCGCCCCCTACTTTCGGATAATCCTGATCTTGATCTTGACTTTGAGGTCAAGGACCACGATCATCTTCGGCAGAGAGTAGAGATGATTCTGCATCGCTATCCTCCACGAGAGAGCCGGTCGGACCGCCCGACCGGCTTTTTCTTTGTGCGCGCAAAGGCTGAAGAAATCGTTAAGCTGCCGCACACATTCGTGTGCCGGAGGGCGCGCTGCTTGGCGTCGCACCGCGGTGAGCACGCCGCGTCTGGCATTTGTAGCACAAAATGCGCGGCACCTTCCGTTCGCCGCAGACGTGGCAAACGCACTCCCCGAGGAGCGGCTGATCCGGAAACCGAACCAGCCAGTCTCCTACTTTCGGATAATCCTGATCTTGATCTTGACTTTGAGGTCAAGGACCACGACTATCCTCAGCAGAAGGTAGAGATGGTACTGCATCGCTATCCTCCTCGAGTGAGCCGGCCGGGCCATCCCCGGCCGGCTCTTTCGTTTTGACGCCACAGATTGAAGAAACCGTTAAGCAGCCGCATGCGATGATACGCGAGGGATTGCCCCGCCCGCCCAGGCTTGCTTACTGCGCCGCCATGATCGCACCAGGATTCCATCGATGACCACGATGCGCGCATTGCGCCTGCTGGCCGACCGGCAGGTAGACCTCATGGAGGCCGAACCACCGCCGCCGCCCGGCGCCGGCGAGGTGCAACTGCGCGTCAAGTCGGTCGGGCTGAACCACATCGATGTGTGGGGCTTCCGCGGCATGGCCTTCGCCAAGCGGCTGTATCCGCTGACGGTTGGCGCCGAAGCGTCCTGCGAGGTCGTCGCGGTCGGACCGGATGTCACGCATGTCAAGCCGGGCGATGGCGTGGTCCCCTACTCCGCCCTGACCTGCGGTACCTGTCAGCCGTGCCGGCGCGGCCGCGACAATCTGTGCGAGAATGTTGGCGGTGTGCGCGGCTTCCACATCGATGGCTTCGCGCAAGACCTGACCAACCACCCGGCCCGCCTGCTGGCAAAGATCCCCGCCGGTGTGGACTTTCACGACGCCGCCTGCGTCGCCGTCGCCTATGGCACCGTCGAGCACATGCTGTTCGACAACGCCCAGCTTGAGCCGGGCGA
>JAFEFW010000375.1 GCA_018240405.1 Pseudomonadota bacterium | reverse complement strand
CCTGCTTCGACAGATACTCCGGCACCACCGGCGGCAGGCCAGGATACAGCTTGCCCGACACCGGCTTGAATGGCTCCGGCAACGGCCGGGCGATCGCCTCGGCATAGGCCGCCAGCTTGCCCATGGCGACGCCGACATTGCGCAGGTTGGTGTTGACGAACAGCCCGCAGCCGGCGGCAGCCTGCAGGCCGAAGGCGGATGGGATGGTATAGGTCCACACCGTCATCGGCTTGCCGCACCGCTCTGCCGTCGCGCGCACGCGGGCGCTGTCCAGCGAGGCGCGCGTCGTGCTGGTCAAGGAGGTGACCAGCACCAGCATGTCGATCTCGTCGCTGTCCGCGAGCCGCTCCATCACCGTCATCAACGCCGGGCCGGTGTTGGAGCCTTGCGCGGTCACGTCCACCGGATTGGCCGATGCGCCGTAGGATGGCATCAGCGGGCGCAGTTGCGCCTGAGTCCCAGCCGACAATGTCGGCACCTCGAGCCCATGTGCCGACAGCGTGTCGGCCATCCAGGCGCCGCCGCCGCCGGATACGGTGATGATGCCGGCGCGCCGCCCCTTCGGCAGCGGGCAGGTCAGCGCCAGGCCGGCGATGGCCACCGCCTCGTCGGCGTCCTCCGCCTCAATCACGCCATAGCGCTGAAAGACCGCCCTGTAGGCGGCATATGAGCCCGACAGCGAGGCCGTGTGCGACGCCGCGGCGCGCGTGCCGGCGGCAGAGTTGCCGACCTTAACCGCGATGACCGGCTTGCCGAGGCGGCGGGCCTTCTCCAGCGCGGCGACGAAACCCGGACCGTTACGCACGGCTTCGCAGAACAGCATGACCGCGTGGGTGTGCGGATCCTCGACCATGTAGTCGAGGAAGTCGGCCATGGTCAGGTCGACCTCATTGCCGGTGGAGATGACGTAGCTGAAGCCGAGGTCGGCCGCCTTGCCACGGTTGAACAGCGCGAAACCGATACCGCCGGACTGCGCGATGACGCCAATGCGCTTCTGCGACACCAGCGTGCGATCGCCATCCTCGCGCGTCTCCACCGTTGGGCTGAATGTCGTCGCAACGCGGCCAAGCGCGTTGTAGTAGCCCTCACAGTTCGGCCCGCACGCCCGGATGCCGGTGCGCTGCGTGATGTCCAGCAGATCGGATTGCGCGCGCGCAGCCGCCCCGCCCTCCTCGGCGAAGCCGGAACTGATGATCAGCGTGTTTTTCACCCCGGCGCGCGCACATTCCTCGACCGCGGCAGGCACGCCGGCAGCGGGGATCGCGACCAGCGCCAGATCGATCCCACCGCCCACGGCGGCAATGGAGGGATAACATTGCAGCCCGTCGATCTCCTGGTACGACGGGTTGATTGGCAGAATGCGACCGGGGAACCCGTTCTCCCGCAACTGGTGCAGCAGCCGGCCGCGGATGCGGTGCAGGTCCGGCGAGGCGCCAAGGACCGCAATGGACTCTGGCCAGAAGAAACTGTGCAGGGGATGGGTCATGGCGGGCGCTGCCTGCGGTGTCCTCAGGCCGGGCCGGCCGACCGGCGTCGGCGGGTCCGCGTCAGACCGAGAGCAGCAGCGGCCGCAATCAGCGTGACCGAGGCGGGTTCGGGTATCAATATCGCCGAGAACGTAACCGGCAGCTCCGTGGTCAGGCTGGCGGCCAGGGTAGCGATCAACGGTGCTGAGAAGAACTCCAGGTAACCCGGCGTCGGGAGAAATTCAGCCCAGAACACGTTGGCATAGGTGCCGTCCTGCATGGCGTAGCCGAAGCCATCGCCAGTGAGCGCCGGCACCGCGGGGCTCACCAGATTGTCCACGGCATAGGGCTCGTTCCCAGGAATGGGCGTCCCGGTCGGCTGCAATCCGGTGATCACGACGCCGTTCCGTTGCCCGCTGATGTCCGTGATCTGGTAGAAGCCTGCGCCGTCCGGTGTGTCGTCGGTGACGAACGTGCCGGTGGCGGCGATGCCGGGGCCGGCATAGGACCACGACCAGGTCAGATCGGCACGGGCCGGCGCCGCGGCGGCGGACAGCACGACACACAGCGCGGCGAGGCCCAAGGCACGCGTTGTCGTCGCTATCAAGTCCGTTCTCCTCACCGCAGCGCGTGGCCGCGCCGTTGCCATCACGGCGCGATCATCGCGCCGTGCCGTCCTACGACCGCCGTGTGGTGGCACTGCTCGGAATGTCCCGCCACGGCACGTTCTTATCCACCCGCGGGTCCTGCGGCAGACCCAGCACCCGTTCCGCAATGATGTTCTTCATGATTTCATCCGTGCCGCCGGCGATGCGCGAGGACGGCGAGTACAGCAGCGCTTCCTGGAATGCGCCGGACAGAGCCGTGTGCTGCCCCATCTCCGGTCCCGCCATGCCGACCAGGTCGAGGCCGAAGGACAGGATCTCCTGCAGCTTGTTGGCCGCGACATACTTGATGATCGAGGATTCCGGCCCCGGGTTCTGGCCCCTCGAGATCGCCGTAATGCCGCGGTATTTGGTGAATTTCAGCCCCTGGGATCGCGTGTAAATCTCGGCAATCTTTTCCTGCACCGACGGATCGTCGATCGCCGGACCGCTTTCCGTCTCCACTTCCTGCGCCAGCCGCAGCAGTTCCTCGGCATCCGGTCCGGTGGACTCTCGCACACCATGGCGTTCGTTCATCAGGGTCGTCAGCGCCACCTTCCAGCCGCCGCCGACCGGCCCGAGGCGGCAGGAATCCGGAATACGAACATCGGTGAAGAACACTTCGTTGAAATGCGACGAACCGGAGATCTGCTTGATCGGCCGCACCTCTACGCCCGGTGTCTTCATATCGAGCAGGAAATAGGTGATCCCTTCATGCTTCGGCACATCCGGATTGCTGCGCGCCACCAGAATGCCGAAATCGGCATAGTGCGCGCCGGAGTTCCAGATCTTCTGGCCGTTGATCACCCATTCGTCGCCCTGCTTCTCGGCCCGCGTGCGCAACGCTGCCAGGTCCGATCCGCCGGAGGGTTCGCTGAACAACTGGCACCAGACCTTCTCGGCACGCATACACGCGCGCACGTGCTGTTCGCGCTGTTCCGGTGTGCCCCAGGTGCAGATCGTCGGCACCGCCATGTTGCAGCCGATGTTGAAGATGGCCGACAGCGTGTCGTACTTCGACTCTTCCTGGTTGAAGATGATGGTGTGGATCGGCGACAGGCCGCGGCCACCCCACTCCGCCGGCCAATGCAGGCCGGTAAAGCCGGCATCATACTTGCGGCACTGGAAGTCCTTGGCCCGCTCGAGGTAGCCGGGTTCCGGACGCCCGCTGCGGTAGCCGTCGATCAGGCCCGGCTTCTTCAACGGCGCATTGGCGGCGAGAAACGCCTTTACCTCGGCGCGGAAGGCGGCTTCCTGTGGGGTATCGTCGAAGTCCATGATGTCCTCCCGGAT
>JAFEFW010000374.1 GCA_018240405.1 Pseudomonadota bacterium | reverse complement strand
CCGATGCCTTCGATCTTCGCGCCCATCGCCACCAGGCACGCCGCCAGGTCGCCGATTTCCGGCTCGCGCGCGGCATTCGCCAGGACCGTCTGCCCCTCGGCCAGCGCCGCGGCCATCAGCAGGTTTTCGGTTGCACCCACCGAAACGAATGGAAAGACGATCTTGGCGCCCTGCAGCCGCCCGTCGACGCGGCCATCGATGTAGCCACCATCGAGGTCGAAGCGCGCGCCCATCTGCTCCAGCCCCTTCAGGTGCAGATCGACCGGACGGGTGCCGATGGCACAACCGCCGGGCAGCGAGACCCGGGCTTCGCCGACACGCGCGAGCAGTGGCCCCAGCACCAGGACCGAGGCGCGCATCTTGCGTACGATGTCGTACGGCGCCTCGGTATTGCTGATGTGCCCGCCCAGCGACAGCAGGCGGCCGTCATTGGTCAACGGCTCGACGGCGATGCCGTGCTGCGCCAGCAACGTGCCCATGGTCTGGATGTCGGCGAGCTTCGGCACGTTCGACAGGATCAGACGTTCATCAGTCAGCAGCCCTGCGGCCATCAGCGGCAGCGCGGCATTTTTCGCCCCGCCCACCTTGATCTCGCCCGACAGCGGCTTCCCGCCGCGAATTCTGATGCGATCCATTCTGGCTGCTACATCCTCGGTAAAGCGGTGCCGCGCTGGCGCATGTACTTGCCGGCCTTGTCGGCATAGCTGGTCTCGCAGGGTTCGTTGCCCTGCAGGAACAGGAACTGGCAGATGCCCTCATGCGCATAGATTTTCGCCGGCAGCGGCGTGGTGTTGCTGATCTCGATCGTCACCTGGCCTTCCCATTCGGGCTCCAGCGGCGTGACGTTCACGATGATGCCGCAACGCGCGTAGGTGGACTTGCCGAGGCAGATCACCAGCACGTCACGCGGGATGCGGAAATATTCGACGGTATGGCCAAGTGCAAAGCTGTTCGGCGGGATGATGCAGACATCGGTCTTGCGATCGACGAAGGAGGACGGCGCGAACGCCTTCGGGTCGATCACCGCGGAATCAATGTTGGTGAAAATCTTGAATTCGTCGGCAATGCGCGCGTCGTAGCCGTAGCTCGACAACCCATAGCTGACGACGCCTTCGCGCTTCTGTGCCTCGACGAACGGTTCGATCATCCCGTGCTCCTGCGCCATCCGGCGAATCCAGCGGTCGGACAGGACGGGCATCGGTGCGGCAGCCTCCGGAGCGAATGGTTGCGTGCGAGCGCCGGAGGCCAGCGGCCGGAGGCGTAAGTCGCCCGCGAGGATAACAACGGGTCGGGACGCGAATCGGGCGGCAACCCTGGTTGGTCTAGCCCGGATGGATGTTGCGCCGCAAACCGTTAACGCGTGCGGCCTGTCACGCCATCTCCAGCGTTGCAGCGGCGCGACAGACATGAACGCTACCCTCGGGTAGACGCTGCGCCAGATCGAGCACATGACGATGATGTGTCAGCAGGATCACCTGGGTGGTCTCGCTGATCTCCCGCAGCACACGCAGCGCCGCCAGCGCCCGGTCGTCGTCGAAGGTCTGCAGGATGTCGTCGCCGATGAACGGCAGCGGGGGCGCGGCGGCGACATGCGCCTCGACCGCCGCCAGGCGCAGCGCGAGGTAAAGCTGGTCGCGCGTGCCTTCCGACAGGTCGGCCACGGCCTGGTGCTCATCCGGATAGTCCCGCTGCACCAGGGTCAGGCGGGCCACACCGGCATCGTCGGCCTCGCTCAGCACGCGCGTGTAAGCGCCGTCGGTCAGCGCCACGAACAGCTTGGTGATCCGCTGCAGCATGGCCGGCTCACTGTCCTGCTCGACCGCGGCGAGCGCTTTATCGAGCATCTCTGCGGCAAGGTGGTACAGCAGCGCCTGCTCCAGCACGCGGCCCATGGTCGCCACGGCGGCCTGCTGGTCGGCGGCGGCGTCCACGGCTTCGGTGGCGTCCTCGGCGGCGTTCATCTGCTGGCTCAGTTCGGCGACCCGGGCGGCGGCTTCCTGCGCGGCAAGCTGCGCCGCCTGCCTGCGGTCACCGGCTGCCTGGATTAGCCGGGGAATGTCGTCCGGGGCGACGGAAGCAAGCTCCTGGCGGAGCGTCCCAGGTGGCTGGGCATCGCCGGCGTCTGCCAAGCGGGCCTGCGCCTCGGCCAGGGCGGCGGCATGCGTGGCGCGCTCTGCGGCGAGCGCAAGGTGGTGATCGGCCTCCTCGACAGTCGTGGCGCCAATCCGCGCCAGGATTGCGTACAGGTCGTCACGCATGGCAGCGAGATGCGCTTCGGCCTTGGCTGCGGTATCCGCGGCAGCCTGCGCCTGCTCCGTCAGCAGAGCCCGCTGGTTCGCTGCCTCGCGCGCTGCCTGCAGCCGCTGGCGCAGCACAGAGACCAGGGCGAACGGATCAGCTTTGTCCAGATCGGCGGCGACTCGCGCGGCCAGTGTGGCTATGTCCTGACAAAACCGGGCGTTGTCGCGCTCCATCCCGGCCACGCGCTCCATCAGGTCCACGTAGTCACGATGCGCCTCGGCCAGCGCGTCGAGGCTGGTCAGCACCTCATCGGTCACACCAGGGTCTTCGCCGGCGGGACGCTTCAGCGCCTGAAGCACGGCGTCCCAATCCGCCTGCCAGACATCGCGCGCGGCCTGCGCCTGCGCCTGGGTTGCGCGCGCCTGGGTCAGGGCCTTATCGGCGGCCTGCAGGCGCGCCTGCTGCGCCGCCTGCTCCTTTGCCGCCTGTTGCGCCGCCGCCAGCCGCGTGTCCGCCTGCGTCAGCAGGGCTGCGAGGTTTGTCCCGGCCGCGCTGTCAACGGAGGTTCCAAGCAGCGCCGCCAGCCGCGCGGCCCAGCCGCCATGGGTACGGGCAAGCTCTGCCTGCTCCGCCTCGGCCAACGCCAGGCTCCGTGCGGCGTCCAGCGCCTTCTCCCGGGCGGCGAGGCAGGCGAGCACCTCCTTCAAAGTCGGCTCTTTGCCGAGGTTCAGGGTTCGGCAAGCATCTGTCCAGATGGCAGCGGCGGCTTGCTGCGCGTCCACCGCCAGGCGATGTGTGGCCTCGGCAGCGTCACAGCGGGCGGCGGCCTCACGCAGCGTCGCCTTGGCCGCTTCAATGCGACCGACAGTCTCGGCATCCTGCAGGCGCTGATCGGCGATACCGTCAGCGGCGACAACCGCCTGCTGATAAGCCAACGGCAGAGGCCGACCGTCGGCGAAGGCGCGCTCTTCCTCCGGCGTCGGGCGGTCGGGCGTAAAAGCGGTACGGAACACGAGATGCCAGCCTTGGTCGCGATGCGCCCGTGCGGCCGCCAGAGCGGCGGCATCCGGCACCGCGCCGCCGGCCGACAAGCCATCCAGCGCAGCCTGCGCCGCATCCCGATCGCGATGCAGCCCGGCCACCTCCTCCTGCCGGCGCTCTGCCTGTGCCTTGGCGGCCTG
>JAFEFW010000373.1 GCA_018240405.1 Pseudomonadota bacterium | reverse complement strand
GGCGCTGAAACCCCACCCCCAGACCATCCGCCTGCTCGGTCGCGACGTCCCGGTGCTGCCGGCGGCGGATGGCTCGTTGCGGGCGGAGGAAGACGGCAAGCCGGCCTCCTCCCGCAGCGTACAGGGCTATATCGCCCGCGCCTTCGGCGACCGCCTGGCCGAGGTGCGCGCGGCGATGCAGACGCTGGCGGAGTCGCTGCCGCCGGAGGAACTAAACCGCGTCGGCTTCCGGCTCTATGAGCGATTCCGGCCGGACGTGCCGGAAGGCGTGCAAGGCTGGGGCGCGAAGGCGGAACTGCGGCTGGAGCGGATCGCCGGGGCAGCCGGCTGACCGGCCGCGCCGGACTGCGTTTCCGCGGCGCCGTACAGTCTCACCGCCGCGGGTCGACCGCGAGAATATTTCGATGTTCGGACGAGCATTCTCAATCTGCATAGCGTCGCCCGTTGCCCTGTCGTAGCGGTAACTGCTTGCACAGCGGGGAGGCAAGCGTGCCCAGGCGCAGGACACATGCCGATGAGGAGCCGCCGTCCCGGCCAATGCCCTATGAGCATTGCCTGTACCTGCTCGCTGAAATCGAACGCATGATCGAGCGGGGAAGCGAGGCGTGGCCGCCGGCACAAACGTCCTTGATTCGATTCAGGCTCTTGCAGATCGCAGAAAAGCTGACATGGTCCGGCCCGTTGCCGCGGCAATAAGGGGGCCTGATCGACATGCTTGGCGGCATATCACTCAGCTTCGTCGAGCCTCACGAGTATCAGGAACGCATCCGCCCGGCCAACGTGCAGATCACGCCGACCACACGCGGAATTTTCACTGCTACACTCGCCCAGTTCAACCTGCATCATCTGACGCTGCAGCAGGGGACGCAGTCGTTGCCAACCGCCTCCCGCAGCGAATTGCACAAGTCGCGCAACGCCATCCTGTTCCACGCCGGCCCGGTGGGACCGGGGATCAAGGTCGATAGCAGCGACCTCGCGCCGGACTCGCTTGTTCTGGGTGCGCCGGCTGAAGAACATTTTTTCCATGTTCCCGCCAATACAGCCTGGTCGACCCTGACTGTGCCGCCCGAGATCTACGCCATGGCGCGTGCCACGCTGCTGGGCCGTGATGCCGCCGCTATACCGTCGAGCATTTTCAGGCCGCCGCAGTCTGCGCTGAACCGGCTGCGCACTCTGCATCAGCGTATCGTGGGTCTGGTCCGGGCGGGCAAGGACCATGGGCTGCATCCCGAAAGTGCCAAAGCCGCGGAACACGCTCTGCTGGTCGCCCTGGTCGACTGCCTGGCCGGCGCAGGCGACATCATGGTGGCGAGGGTGGGAAGCCGAAACAGCACTGCGGTGATGCGCAAGCTGCACGAGCTGCTCGAAACGAACGACGGACTGCCGCTGTACATGATGGATGTCTGCGCCGACCTCGGAGTTTCGCGTCGCACGCTTCATACGGCTTGCGTCGAGCATCTCGGTCTCAGCCCGCACCGCTTCTTCCTGCTGCGCCGGATGCAGTTGGCGCGGCAGGCGCTGCTGGCGGCCGATCAGCGTGCAACGACAGTCACACAGGTCGCCACCAGCCTCGGCTTCTGGGAACTTGGCCGCTTTGCTGTCAACTACCGTCAATTGTTCGGCGAATCGCCCTCCGCCACGCTCGGCCGCCGCAGGCGCTGACGGCTTCCCATTCTGCATAGTCCGGTTGTGCCGGCTGTTCTACCAGTCCATGCCTTCACGAAAACGAACTGGCAGGGAACGACAGCGACATGACCATCTCGCGCCGTAGCATCACACTTGGCTCCACAAGCTTGTTGGCCAGCGCCGCCGTCGGAGGCCTTGCCAGGGCGGACGATCACATGCTCCCGCTGGAAGGCCTGGAGGATTTCTGGACTGCCGTTGAGGCCTACACCTACGGCTATCCGCTGGTGACGATGGAGATCACCAGGCGGGTGATGACCAACGTGGCCACGCCGGCCGGCAACCGCGGGCCGATGGGCCAGATGGTCAAGGCGCGAAGCTATCCCGATGCCACGTTCCGCGATGTCACCGCGCCGAACGCGGACACGCTGTACACCACGGCCTGGGTCGATCTCGGCAAGGAGCCGTGGGTGCTCAGCCTGCCCGACATGAAGGGCCGGTATTACTTGTTCCCGATGCTGGACGGCTGGACGACGGTGTTCCAGGTGCCCGGCACGCGCACCACCGGCACCGGCGCGCAGACCTACGCCATTACCGGTCCTGGGTGGACGGGAACGCTGCCGGCCGGCGTCAAGGAATACAAGTCGCCGACCAACATGGTCTGGCTGCTCGGACGCATCTACTGCACCGGCACGCCGGAGGACTACGCCGCCGTCCACGCGCTGCAGGACCAGATCGGATTGGTGCCGCTGAGCGCCTATGGCAAGTCCTACACGCCGCCGCCCGGCGTCGTCGATCCGTCCGTCGACATGAAGACCGCCGTGCGGGATCAGGTGAACGGCATGGATGCGGTGGCGTATTTCACGCTGCTGGCGCAACTGATGAAGACCAATCCGCCCACGGCGGCGGACGCGCCGGCCCTGGCGAAATTTGCCAATATCGGCCTGGTGCCGGGCAAGGATTTCGACGCCAGCAAGCTGCATGCGGATTTCGTCAAGCGCATCCCACAGATCGCCTTCGACCGCATCATGCTGCAGTTCAAGACCAACTCCGCCGTCAAGGACATCAACGGCTGGAACTACACGACGAAGACCGGGATCTACGGCACCGACTACCTGATGCGGGCACTGATCACGGCCATTGGGCTCGGCGCCAACCGCCCGCAGGATGCGGTCTATCCGACCTCGTTGAAAGACGGCCACGGCCGCGCCTATGACGGCGCCCACAAGTATGTGGTGCGTTTCGACAAAGGCGAGTTGCCACCGGTCGACGGATTCTGGTCGATCACCATGTATGACGCGAATTACTTCTTTGTCGCTAATCCGATCAACCGTTACTCGATCAGTCCAAGGCAGAATCTGAAGCAGAATGCCGATGGGTCTGTTGACCTGTATGTGCAGAAGGACTCACCGGGTGCCGACAAGGAGTCGAATTGGCTCCCGGCGCCGGCCGGCAAGTTTATCCTGATGATGCGGCTCTACTGGCCGCGGGAGACCAACCCGTCGATCCTCGACGGCAGTTGGGTCATCCCGCCGGTGGCAAAGCCCGTCTGAGGCCGGTAGATCGGCGGCAGGCCGGGGGATCATAACGGCACCAGTGCAATTGGCGCATGGCAAGCGGCAACGCTGCGCGGAGAAAAAGAATGAGACTGACAGCCTGGATATTGCCGGCGCTGCTTGCTTGCTGCAGTGCCGGCGCAGACGCGGGATCTGATCGTATCGACGCTGCAAGGGTATAACTGGATCGTGCAGGACGAGCTGCAGAACACCTATGACGCCTGCAAGGAGGGCGCCGTTAACATTAAGCCGT
>JAFEFW010000372.1 GCA_018240405.1 Pseudomonadota bacterium | reverse complement strand
AGCAGGCCGAATGGCAGGTTGATGTAGAAGACCCAGCGCCAGCTATAGGTCTCGGTCAGCCAGCCGCCGATCGTCGGCCCCATGATGGGGCCGAGCATCACACCGACACCCCAGATGGCCATGGCGAAGCCGCGCCTCTCGGGCGGGTAGATGTCCAGCAGCGTTGCCTGCGACAGCGGCACCAGAGCCGCGCCAAACATGCCCTGGAGCACCCGGAATACGACGATCTGGCCCAGTGTCTGGGCCGCACCGCACAGCATCGACGCAAGGGTGAAGCCAAGGATGCAAGAGACATACAGAGGCTTGCGCCCATAGCGGGCCGCCAGCCACCCGACCGGGGCGGTCATGATCGCCGAGGCGGTGATGTAGGACGTCAGCACCCAGGTGATTTCGTCAAAGCTGGAGGAGAAGCTGCCCTGCATGTAAGGCAGCGCCACATTCGCGATGGTCTGGTCGAGCAACTGCAGCACCGTGGCGCCGATGGCGCACGCTGTGATCATCGCCCGATGGCGAACGTCCCGCTGGACAGTCTCTCCCTGCATGTTGGCGGCTTGGCATATCCGCAATACAGGCCGTGACCATGCGGACAATTGGCTGCTTTGGTCAAACGCGACCGCCGGGACGCGACGGCCAACGGGACCGACCGGCCGATTCCGGCGGGCCGCAAGAGCCGGCATGCGGGTTAAAATAATGCCTCGGGCATCGTTGCCAGCCGCGACGCGCACCTCGCGCAAGCTGTGGCCGGACAGATGGTCGAGTCGCTCGGCTGCCATTTCAGTACCGTCGACACCGGTCTCCATCGTCTTGTTGGCGATGGAGTGCGGCATCATTCGCAGCAACCACGGAGAGAATGCGGCAATACGTTCCCCATCGCTGGCTGGTCATGGCGGCGGTTGCCTGCCGGCCGGCTGGATCGCCGCACCGTCGCCAGACGGTTGTTCTTGGCTGGCAAGCGCGAAATAGTACACGTTGAACGCGCGGCCGGTTGCACGCATGCGGCGGAGGAGACCGATGGCGTCACAGGAGCCTCCGAGAAAGTCCGGCGGCGAAACCAGACCGCTTCTCGCCATTGACGGCGATTCTTTGGCCCATCGGTCCTTCCACGCCCTGCCGAAATCCATCCGGCGGCGCGACGGCGGCGGCGGTGGCGCGATCGTCGGCTTTGCCAACTTCCTGATCCGACTGCACGAAAGCGAGCGGCCTCGGGCGGTTGTTGTCGCATGGGACATGCCCGGCGCACCGAATTTCCGGCAGAGGCTGTTTGCACCATACCAGGGCGGCCGCGATTTCGACCCCGACCTCATCGATCAGTTGGCAATCCTTCCGGACTTCGTCACGGCATGCGGCTTCGTGAGCGTTAGCGCGCCCGAATACGAAGCCGACGATTTTCTGGCAGCGGCCGCAACGACAGAGGAACATGGTGGCGGCACGGCATTGGTGGCAACCGGCGACCGTGATGCTTTTCAACTTGCGTCCGCGCGCACCACCGTCCTGCATCCTGTAAAGGCCGGCGAGATAGCGAGGATTGGAGCAGCAGAGGTTCACGACCGTTACGGTGTGGCGCCGGCCCAGGTCGCCGACTTCATTGCTCTGCGTGGCGACCCGTCGGATAAGATTCCCGGGGCACGGGGTGTCGGCCCAAAGCGCGCGGCAGCCCTGCTGCAGCAGTTCGGGTCCCTCGACGCCATCCTGGCGGCCGGGCATTTCGCCGATCAAGCCGACGACCTCAGGCTGTTCAAGACACTCGCAACCATGGATTCAACGGCTCGATTGCCGGTCCTTCGCGATCACGAGCCACAGTGGGGTCAAGCCGCCGGACTTGCGCGCGAGTGGGGGCTCAATCAGTTGGCGCGGCGCCTTGCGGACCTTGCGTCGCAGCAAGCCACCTGAACGGCTGACCGGCGATCGCCATCGCGAACGCCTGCTTCACTCGCCTATCATACCGTCTGGCGTGGACCTCACGCGTTCAATACTTACACCGCCCAGTGCACCTCACGGTGGTCGTGCCTCGCTAGGTTCGGTTCCCGATCTGTGAGGGAGCCAAGCCGTGGCAGTCCGCCGCCAAACCCAAGCTGCCGCGAGCCAGGATCGCAGCCTCGCCCTGACGGTGGCAATAGCAGCAGCCATCATGGCGGTCTCAATGGGCCTGCGACAGTGCTTCGGCCTTTTCCAACCGGCTGTGACGGTGGACCTGGCCATCTCAGCCACCACATTCGGCTTCGCCGTTGCCTTGCATAATCTCGTCTGGGGGCTCAGCCAGCCGATCCTGGGTATCGTCGGCGACAGCTATGGACCACGGCCGGTTCTGGTCGCTAGCGGCCTGATCTATGCCGCCGGCCTAGGATTGATGGCGACGTCCCGCGGGGCTGTCCTCGGACTGGATATCGGCATCGGACTGATGACGGGGATCGGCATTGCCGGCACCGGCTTTGGCGTCCTGCTCGGTGCGGTATCGCGTGCCGCACCGCCGGAGCGTCGCAGCCAGCTGATCGGCCTGGTGTCCGGCGTCGGGTCGATCGGCGTCCTTGGCCTGGCCCCGCTGGGTCAACATCTGATCCAGATTGCGGACTGGCGGACTGCGGCCGCGGCTTATGCCGTGATCTGCCTGAGTATCGTCATCCTGTCGCTGTTCATCGGCGGCCGCGCGGTGGAAGCAGCCGGTGACGCCCGGGAAACCACCAGCGCCGTCGGGGCACGAGCGGCAGCCCTGGAAGCACTCGGTCATGGCGGCTTTCTCGCCATGACCACGGCTTTCTTCGCCTGCGGGTTCCAGTTGATGTTCATTACCACGCATCTACCCCGCTATCTGGGAATTTGCGGCCTTCCGCCTTCGCTGGGCGCCGCCTCACTCGGCATCATCGGCGCCTGCAACGCCGTCGGCTCCTACGTGTTCGGCCTGCTCGGTGCCCGCTTCAGCCGGAAACGCCTGCTCGCCGGAATTTACGCAACCCGTACCATCGCCATCGTCGCGTATGTTGCCGCACCGGTATCCGAGGCGACGACGCTGATTTTCGCCGCTGTGATGGGTTTCACATGGCTTGGCGTTGTGCCACTCGTTTCTGGTCTGATCGTGAAGCTGTTCGGGCTGCGGCACTTCAACATGCTGTTCGGTCTGGTGTTCCTCCTCCACCAGGCCGGCGGATTTCTGGGCCCCTGGATGGGTGGGATCATCCTGGACAGCACCGGGGACTACACGATTGCCTGGTACGCGATGATCGTCGTCGGCCTCGCAGCCACGGTTCTCCAGTGGCCCATGAATGATGATCCAAGCCGCCGACCACGGTCCGTCGCGACTGCATCCGCTGCCTGAACGGCAGAGCCACCCATGGCCATCGGACCCAGCATGAGCGTCGGCGGGCACGTGTCGTGGTGGTTGCGGCACAGAGGAAGATCTGATGTCTGACGGCATGGTCATGATCGGCGGATGCGCCTGCGGGGACCTTCGCTATCAAATAACGACGCCGCTGCTGACCGCGT
>JAFEFW010000371.1 GCA_018240405.1 Pseudomonadota bacterium | reverse complement strand
CCCGAAAGCCCAAGGATTTCAGGGTTTCCTGCATGGCCTCGGCGTCCGCCAGCGGTCGCCAGGTGCGGAATTCCGCGAGGCGCCGCCAAAGCCGGGCAAAGCGCAGGGCCATGTCGACGGAGGTGTCGATCCCGAGGTTCGAGGCCAGGGCACTGAAATCCGCCCCCTGCGCGACAGTCGCCGGCAGCTCGCCCTCAATGCGACCCAAGCGCGCGGCGGCGCCATAAGAGCCCGTGAGACCAGCATCGCGCAGAGCAAGATCCTGTGGATGAATCCAGATATACGCATGGCCGAGCCAGCCGGCTGCCTCGCGGTAGGACATGCGGGCGCGCAGGCCTTCAGTGACCGCCGGCGAGGCGGATTCAATACGTGCTTCGAGCCGCGCTACAGCGTCCTGGGCAAGGGCGAGGGGAGAGAGGAGCGGGTGGGCATATCCAGGCTCTAAGGCGGGCTGGCGCCGGCGAGGTGGGCCGGGCGGTTCATCCTCCCCGGTCTTCCAGGGTGGTTCCCACCAGCCCTCATCCCCGTCATCATTTCCCATGTTTAGCCACGAAGTCAGAAGCCCTTGAAATATCTATGTACCAAAGAGAGATTTGAAAGGAAAACGGATATTTCGTTTTGCATGATGGACAGCCGCTCGACGGTGACTGAAAAGCACGAAAGCACGAAAGCACGAATTCTGCTTCGCCAGATCCCTCCCGAGTCGCGCCAAATACCAGGATACATGGGCCGGCGGACGTGCTGCTGCGGACATTTCCGCAGGCGGAATTCATGAGGAAAAGGAGGCTTTTCAATACGTAAGAGCGACTCGTTGAGAAGAATATGTAGACACGATGGCGGTTCGGTCAGAGAGTGGACTCTCTAGAGACTGATTCGGATTCGCCGATGCAGAAAGTTGACGCCTTGGACGACAGGAATGCCCGCTACCGCCGCCGCCTTCGGGATGCGGGAGAACGGGAAGTGCTGTTCCAGATCCCTGACGAAACGCTCGCTCTCATCGACGGCATCAAGAAACGCCATGGCCTGCGGAGCCGCAGTCTGGCGCTGTTGCAACTGATCGAACGGGGGAAGGAAGCCGCCCAGCAGATCGCCTGAAATGCGAAAGCCCGCCTTGCCGGGCGGGCTTTCGCGAAACTCGTGACGGGCCTTCGTACTAAGCCGTCGGTGAACCTCAACAGTCCCCACGCTAGTACGAAGACGCCTTAACCGCAAGCGGAATTTGCCTGATTCCGTTCACGGGAGAGGTTTGTCCGTCGCGATCCAACCACGAGGAGGATCACGATGACGCAGGAAAGTGCCCTTGAGGCACCAGGGGAAAGACGTGCCGGTGTCCCTACCGGATTTCGCCGATTAACGCAGAGCCTGTTGCAGGTTGATCGTGCCGCCGAGAGCTTTGACGGCCTGCCGGACGGCGTGACCGCGCCGGGTCAATTGCTGGCAGCCCTGAAGGCGGCAGCACCACACCTCGGACTGTCGCCGCGGCTCATACATGCCGTGGACTGGCTGTTCCGCTTCACCCAGCCACAGGACTGGGGAAGGGGAGGGCGGCCGATTGTCTGGCCATCGGCTTCCATGCAGCAGGAGGCGCTTGGCCTGTCGCCAACCCAGGTGAAGGCCATTAACCGCGGACTGATCGAGGCGGGCCTTGTCACCATGAGGGACAGCCCGAACGGCAAACGCTACGGCAAACGCGATCCCAAAGGGCGCATTGTTGAAGCCTACGGCTTCGACCTCGCGCCGATCGCTGCGCGGCACGCTGAATTCATGCGGGTTGCCAGAGAAGCGGCGACCGAACGCGCCGAGATGGGGAGGCTGCGGCGGCGGGCGACGATCGCGCGCAATGGCATCACCCAGATCCTTGAGACAGCCGGCGAATACGGCTTTCAGGGTGACGAGTGGACGCGCCTTGCGCAGGACAGCCGGCAGCTCACCGGGGCGCTCCGACAGGTCGAACGGCCCGAGGAAATGGCCCTTGGCGTGGCAAGCCTGGAACGGCGGCAGCGTTCCGCGCGCGAACGTCTCGAAAACCTGCTTGCGCAGCTTGCGCCAAACGTTCCCGAAGCAGTGGATTCCGACCCCAAGGGGCCGGAAAACCGACCCCACCAATATACCTACAACCTAAGTCTTCATCCTCAAGAGGATACGGTAATTGCCAGCGAGGAAAGTAGTAAAGCGGGACGAGAGGCCAGCACCCAATCCCCAGCACCGGGAAGACGGCAACTGCCAGAGCGGGGCAGAGTGCTGAAACTGGCGCCAGACGAGTTGGTGCGTCTCGCACCGAGGCTCAAGCCCTACCTCCGGTGTTCTGATCCCACCTGGCCAGACGTCGTCGATGCCGCCGACTGGTTGCGGCACGATCTCGACGTGTCGAAACCCCTCTGGGGCGAGGCGTGCCTCGCCATGGGCCGTGAACAGGCGGCGATTGCGCTCGCCGTCGTCTCGACCAAGGATCCGGCGCATTTCCGGACCACGGCAGGCGGGTATTTCTACGGCATGGTGACGAAGGCCAAGGCCGGCCAGCTCAATCTCGATCGCACACTCTGGGCATTGCGCCGCGCATCCGAGCTCCGGCCGCAACGCAAAGCCGCGTCGGGAGGTGAAGGCGCCGCGCGCTGAAGTTGACGTCTGATGTGCCGGCGGCGGGTGCCCCTGGGCGTTCGCCTCATCGGTTGGTCATCCGTCTGTGTTCTTACTATGTTCCTGACATGGGCAGCCGATCACCCGACCGCATCCCGCGTCTCAGCCTCTGGCAGAAGACCCCGCGCGGCTTCATCCGCATGGCCGCCTGTCTCGCCTGTGGCCACATGGCTCCGCTGCCGGTGCGCGATCTGGTAAGGCGTCACGGCGACATGTGCCCGGTCGAAATGGCGCTCCTCCATCTGCGCTGTGAGAACTGCCGGCAGAGCAAGGCCGAGGCGCGCCTGATCCCGTTGTGCGAGCCCGGCTGCCGCAAATGGTGATGATATCTCTGCGTTCTTTCGTGCTTTCGTTCTTTTTTCGGCCCGGTATCCGGCCGTAATGGGTAAGCCTGCTGCATGCCGGATCCCTTCGCGGGCCGCCACATCCAACAGTGATCCTCGATACGCGAACCCTACGGCGCACCTCACGGCTTCAGGGCAAGGGCTACGCCCGATACGCGGGTTTCCCCCGCCTTCCTCCGCTGCGCTGCGTGCAGGCCGGGTGATTCCCCTCCCGCGTCTCGCCCTTCCGCGCGCAAGGCACCGCGCCGTGGACGGGTCGCATCGAGGCCCCGTTGTGGCGGCCTCATAGCGAAAGGAAACACCATGAGCAGCAAGCCAACCCACACCGCCTACGTCGTCATCGAGCCGAAAGAAGGCACCGATCGCAAGGCGCAATGGCACGAAGTCGGGGCCATCTGGGCGCACAAGAACGGCACCGGATTCGACCTCGTCATCCCAGCCGGCATCAGCGTCAGCGGCCGCATCGTCTGCACCGCACGCAAAGCCGACTGAGCCACTCGCCCCGCCGATCACCCGGCGGGGCTTTCACTTTCAGC
>JAFEFW010000370.1 GCA_018240405.1 Pseudomonadota bacterium | reverse complement strand
GTCGCAGGGCACCGTGCCGAAGGTCGCCGGCGTGTTCACTTCAAGTACTTCCAGATCGGTCGAGGTGCCGGTCTCATTGTGGCGCGTGCCGCCGGGGATCATCATCGAATCGCCCTGCTTCAGGCGGATCGAGCGGCCATCCTCAAACGTCAGGTCCACCCAGCCCTTCACGATGTAGATGAACTGCTGCTGGCAGACGTGATAGTGCCAGCCGGTCGGCGATGTCAGGCCCTTGTCAGAGCGCATGATCTGCGCCTTCATCGCGCCGTTCGACGCGTCCTCGACACCGAGGTCGACATAGCTGAAGAAATCGCGCCGACCCGGAATGACCTTCGGGTTATCGGTCGTGGCGACAGCAATCTTCTGAGCGGGCGTAACGGCATCGTTCATAAGAACGTCCTCCCTCACTGGATATTATTTTGGATGGACCACCGCAGCATGTGCGCCAACCAGGTGTCAAGGGTTGGTCATCCGGCTGTTCCGGCATTTTGTCTCTGCAAGGCGATGAACCGCCTATGGGCCAGTGATCGCGGCTCTGGTGCGGCGGACGGGACGGCTTGAAACGCAATGGGACGAAGGGCGCCAAGGGATTGCAGCGTCCCTTTCCGCGGTGCCGCAGGACGCTCCGGCCGAACGATCAATGCCTTGGCGCCCTTTGTCCCTTTGCGTTGAATTGCCGAAGCCGAGCACGAACTTTGGCCCTTCCCGGTCTCCTGATGATCAAGTTGCACGCAGCCGCACTGACCCACTGAACCAGCCTATTACCGCCACCCTTGCCGGTTCGGGCCCTTCCTGCGACGTTGCCGCCATGACTGCGATCCTTCGTCACAATGATCTCGATTCCGGCGACGTCTGGCAGGCGCGCGTCGACCTCGCCGCCTGTTTCCGGGCCGCCGCGCGCCTCGGCCTTCACGAGGGCATCTGCAACCATCTGTCCTTCATGGTGCCGGGGCGGGACGATTTGTTCCTGGTCAACCCGGATGGCTGGTCGTTCGCCGAAATCAGTGCCTCCCGCCTGCTGATCTGCGACTTCCACCGGCAGGTGGTGGCCGGCCACGGCGTCCCGGAGGACACTGCTTTCTACATCCACGCCCGCCTGCACGCCCGCGTCCCGCGCGCCCGCGCCGCCTTCCATACCCACATGCCGCACGCCACCGCACTGACCATGGTGGAAGGCGAGCCGCTGGTCTGGGCCGGCCAGTCGGCGTTGAAATTCTACGGCCGCACGAAGGTCGACGATGCCTATAACGGCCTGGCTTTGGATGAGTCCGAGGGCGACCGCATCGCCGACAGCGTCGGCGACGCCGACATCGTCTTCATGCGCCATCACGGCGTGCTGGTGCTCGGGCCAAGCATCGCCAAGGCGTGGGACGATCTTTACTATCTGGAGCGCGCGGCCGAGGTGCAGTTGCTGGCGCAGTCCTCCGGCCGGACGGTGATCCCGATCCCGAAACACATTGCTGAGCGCACGGCAGAGCAGATGCGGCACGAAGGCGGCCGGCCGTCGGCGCACCTGCACCTGGAGAGTGTCAAGCGCCTGCTGGACCGCGAATCGCCGGAGTACCGCCAGTGATCAGACGCCTTGCGATCCTGCTGGTGGCGCTCAGCTTCAACGGCTGCACGCTGATCGACCAGAACACCTTTGCGCCGGCGCCGGAGGCCAAGGCGCAGCCTGCGCCGGTGCCCGACATACCGGTCGATCCGCGCGTGCCGCTGGTGGTGATCGACTATGGCGAGGGCCTGCTGCCTGACTATGCCGGGCTGCTGCACAGCGCCGTGCGCGCGGCGGAATCCCGCTATCCCGATGTCCAGTACGATGTCATCGCCGTGGTGGCCGACGCCGCGGCGGCACCGGAGGCGCAGAACAACGCGGTGGGGGTCATGCGCGCGATCATGCGCGACCGGGTGCCCGCCAGCCGCATCCATCTTGGCGTACGGACCGATCCGGCGATCACCGGCAGCCAGGTCCGTGTCTACGTCCGCTGAGGCGGGAAGGCGGTTCATCAGCACCCGTGCCGAGGGTATTGCACTGGTGCTGTTCACCGCCTGTAGCTGGGGCCTGACCTGGCCGCAGACCAAATACCTGATCGGCCTGGTCCCGGCCTTCTCGGCGCGCGCGGCCTGCGGCATCGCCGGCTGCGTCTTCGCGTTCATGGTTGCCTTTCTGCGGCGGGAGAATGTGCTCCCGCCACGCGACCAATGGGTGCGGCTGATCGCCTACGCGATGATGAACTACGGGCTGTTCATCGTGCTGACCACACAGTCGCTGAAGGGACTGAAGGCGTCGGAGGCGGTGACGATCACCTACACGTTGCCGGTTTGGGCCTCCCTGCTGGCCTGGCCGATGCTGGGCGAGCGGCCGACCTGGACCAAGATCGTGGCCCTGGTGCTGGCGCTGGGCGGCGTCACGCTGCTGGTCGGCGCCGACAGCGCCGAGGCGACGTGGGAAAAGGTGCCGGCCGCGCTGATGGCGTTTGCCGCGGCGGTGATGTTCGGGCTGGCGACCGTGCTGGCCAAGAAACATCCGCTGCGCCTGCCGCCGGCGACCTCGGTGGCGTGGCAGGCCGGGTTCGGCATGATACCGGTGGTGGCGATCGCCTGGTTCGAGACGCCCGACTGGAACCGCGTCACATTGCTGGGCTGGGCGGCCATTGCGTATATTTCGTCGATCCCGCTGACCATTGCCTATCTGGCCTGGTTCCGTGCGCTACGCATGGTGCCGGCATCGATGGCGGCGACCACGGTTCTGGTCTCGCCGATGATTGGCGTGCTGGGGTCCGGGCTTTTGTTGGGCGAGACATTCGGGCCGCGGCAGATTCTTGGCCTGGCGATGACGCTGACCGGCGTGGCGCTGGCGGCGAGGGGGTGACGCTGGAGGGCGTATCGGCCCAGTCCAAGGGCTGATCCAGACGATACGAGCGCCTGCCTGGCGGCTGCAAGTCGTAGGAGGGCGGCCCAAGGTCGGCTATGGCAGTGGGTGAAATGCGTGCGGCGCGCGCGGTACCCTCCACCCTAATGGGGGCAGAGGGTTTTCGCGGAGCCGATCAGGTGAAGCGGAAGTGCTTACCCAGGTTCTGCTGCACGTCCAGTAGATGTTCGACGTATTGCTTCATACCGCCATTGTAGTTGCCGTCCTGGCGGCGGTTCGATTCACCTTCAAAGTTATAGTAGCCGGGGGTGCATTCCGCATTCCGGTTGGTCTTGCCGCGGTGGCGGATGACTTCCTGCACCCACCACTCCTCGGTCTCTGGTGCCGCATCGATCGTCGTGTAGTTGCTGTCGCGCACGTGTTTAATGCACTCAGCGATGTGCTGGCCCTGCGTCTGCAGCATGAAGGTCAGGTTGAACTGGAACGACGCCTGATAGCCGCCCATGATGAAGAAGTTCGGATACCCCGACGAGTGGATGCCGAACACGGTGCGCATGCCGTCGGCGTATTTGTCCTGCAGGCTGAGGCCGTTTTCGCCACGGATATCGTTGTAGATGCCGGTGACCTGAACCTCGAAACCCGTCGCGTAGATCAGCAGATCCACCG
>JAFEFW010000036.1 GCA_018240405.1 Pseudomonadota bacterium | reverse complement strand
GGGAAGGCCGCGCTGATCACCGGGGCAAAGGTGAGACGCCGGCGGAGTTCTATCGGCCGGTGCATGCTGTTCGGGTCAGCGGGAGTCTCGTCCGCATCGTCGGGGCGGAGGAAATTGTGGTGAACTCGGTGCACGGCCAGGCGATCGACCGTCCGGCACCAGGGCTAATAGTGGAGGCCACTGCCTCCGACGGCACAATTGAGGCCGTCGCGATGCCATCCGCGCCCGGTTGGCTCCTCGGTGTGCAGTGGCACCCGGAATGGTGCTTCGCCGACAACCCCGACAGCGTTGCCATTTTCCGCGCTTTCGGCGATGCGTGTCGGCAACGGGGCGGTGGGTGAGAAGACCGATACCGGCAACATCCGGAGTGTGATCGCCTGACGCCAGTGGCGCGGCGGGAATCACGTTTCCGACATGGGGAAAGGCAGATAAGATGGACCTGCAACTCGCGGGAAAGACGGTGCTGATCACCGGCGGCTCCAAGGGCATCGGGCGGGCGACCGCCGAGGTTCTGGCCGAGGAAGGCTGCAACCTGATCCTGGTAGCACGCGACGCCGCCACGCTGGACGAAGCGGCGGCGGGAATTCGGTCGAAGCGCCAAGTGAGCGTGCGGACGATCTCCGCCGACCTCTCGAGCGACGCGGCCGTGCGCAAAGTGGCGGCCGAGGCCGGCTCACTGGACATCCTGGTGAACAACGCTGGCGCCATTCCGCCGGGTGACCTGCTCTCGGTCGACGACGCCAAGTGGCGGCAGGCGTGGGACCTGAAGGTGTTCGGTTTCATCTCCTTCTCCCGCGTCGTCTATGCGCAGATGAAGGAACGTGGGCAGGGCGTGATCGTCAACGTGATCGGCGCGGCTGGTGAGCAGTTCCCAACGAACTACATTGCCGGCGCGGCGGGCAACGCCTCGCTGATGGCGTTCACCCGGGCCCTGGGAAAGGGCGCGCCGAAAGATGGATTGCGGGTCGTAGCAATCAATCCGGGCCCGGTGGAGACTGATCGCCTGGTGATGCTGCGCAGAGCCGAAGCGCAGGAGAAGTTCGGCGATCCGGAGCGTTGGCGTGAACTGACCGCGGGGATGCCGTTCGGGCGGGCGGCATCGCCGCGGGAGATTGGCAACGCTGTGGCATTCCTGGCCAGCCCAATGTCGGCCTACACCACCGGCACAGTGTTGACGATCAACGGCGGCGGGGGCTAGCCGCCGGTTCCATGGCAGGAAGCGCGGATGGCGCTACCTGCTCGGGCGGTGATCTTGTCAGGCGCGACAATTGGTCGGCTGCCTATGCCTTCTGGCTGCATTTGCACGTGCAGGTGCGCGGCGTATCGGTCAACGGCCGACGTGTGCCTTCAGGAAAACGGCACCGCCGTCCTGTGCGGCACAGACCGCTGATTTCACGAGGCGATGCGCGGAGGGGCTGACGACCCCCGAGGACTGTTCGGGGGCCGGCCCGCCAGAGTATGGCCGCCGCTGCCAACAGGCTGCGCGGTCTGCAACGGCTCCGCGTTGGGCCAGCACCGTGCCGCGAGCACCGACGGTGCATACACGTGCTGGCCGATCAGCCGTCCACGACGCGCATTTTCGTGTAGAATGATTGTGGGTCTAGCCGGCACGTCGGCGAAATCGAGCCTCGGCTGACGGCAAGCCAAAAACCATCGGCAGGCTCTCTACGGCGTGTAGTGGCGGTTCAGGCCGCCACCCTCTCCAGGGCTGGGTAATCGTTGTAACCCGTCGCGTCCGCAGTATAGATCGTGCTGGACACCAGCTCATTCAGCGGCGCATTGCGGCGGAAGCGTTCGTCCAGGTCCGGGTTGGCCATGTACAAGCGGCCGAACGATGCCGCGTCCGCCTCGCCTTTCGCGATGGCCTGTTCAGCGCTTTCCTTGGTGAGGCCTTCATTGATGATCAGCGCGCCCTTGAACAGCTTGCGCACCAGCAATCCAATACGGTCATCGCCCCGGTCGAGTGACTCACGTGCGAAGATGAAGGCGATGCGGCGTGCGTTGAGCTGCTCCGCGACGTAGCCAAACAAGGCTCGCGGGTTCGAGTCCTGCATCGAGTGCGAGCTTGACATCAGGTTCAGATGCACGCCGACGCGATCCGCCGGCCACACTTTCAGCACTGCGTCCACCGTCTCCAGCAGAAACCGCGCACGATTTTCGATCGAGCCGCCATAGCGGTCTGTGCGCCTGTTGGATCCGTCATGCAGGAACTGGTCAAACAGGTAACCGTTCGCGCCGTGAAGTTCGACACCGTCAAAGTTAGCCGTGCGCGCATTTTCGGCGGCATGCTGGAAATCCTTAACGATGCCAGGGATCTCCTCGGTCTCCAGCGGACGCGGCACCGGAAACGGACGCTTCGGGCGCAGTACGTTTACATCGCCTGCGGCTGCAATGGCGCTGGGTGCGACTGGCAGCTTACCGTCGTGGAATGAAGGATCGGAAATCCGTCCGACGTGCCAGAGTTGGGTCACGATGAGGCCGCCCTTGGCGTGCACCGCCGCGTTCACCTTGCGCCAAGCCTCGACTTGCTTGTCTGTCCACAGGCCGGGAGTGTTCGGATAGCCGACACCCTGCGGCGTTACCGAGGTGGCTTCCGTCAGGATCAGGCCGGCGCCCGCGCGTTGCGCATAATGCTCCTCCTGCAGAGCGCCTGGGCTGCGCTCATCGAAGGCGCGCATACGGGTCAGCGGCGCCATCACCAGGCGGTTCTTCAGGCGGAATGCACCGATCTGGACGGGGTCGAGCAGGCTGGGCATTGTCTAGTCTTTCCGTAGGGAATCTAGACGCACTCCTGCCGCGACACCGACCGCAGGGTCAAGAGCTGTCGTGGATAGCGGTGCCCAGCTCAATGGCGGCGGCTCTCGATACGCCGCCGCCACTCGACCAGGGATCAGCCGGCCTTCAGCTTCTTCCGGGCCGCATCCAGGTCCGGAACATTGCTAGAAGAGGCGGCCAGCATCGGTGACTTCGTCACCTTCAGCGCCTCTGCCGCGGCTTCGTTTGCCAGGATCTTCGACAGCACTGCCTCCTTGGCTCGATCGAAGTATTCGCGATTGGTGGCAACGAACTCGCGGGACTCCCGCAGCTTCGCGACGTACCCGTTGATCTCCGGCACGACGTAGCGGGCCACCATGTCCCAGCTTCGCATGGTGTTTTCGGGATTTGCCCAATCATGCACGAAGCCGACCACGGTACCAAAGCCGCCGCTCAGCGCCAGCACCGACTTGATGCGCTCGATCAGATCGTCCGGCGTGCCGATCGTGGCGACGGCACCTTTGGAATAAGCGGTCTTCTCCACCGCCTCATCGGCGGACTTGAACGGCTTGGCGCCGGGGCGCTGCAGCGTCGCGGTGATGTACTCGTTATGATGGCGCAGCAGACCGTCGCGCGCCTCGGCCATCGCCTTTTCGCGTGTTTCGGCGACGTGCCAGGACAGCAGCACGCGCCAGTTCGCGCGATCCACCGTCGTGCCGTGCTTGGCAGCCGCCGCCTCGGCAAAGCCCCACTGTGTCGGCAGCGCGTTCAGCCCTTCTTCCGACAGCGAGCCGATCGAGATGATGCCGATGCCGTGCTTGCCCGCCAGCGTCATGCCGGATGGGCTGATCTGTGAGGCCACCGCCAATGGCATCTCCTCCTGCAGCGGCAGCAACTGCAGCGCGGCGTCCTTCAGGGTGAACCAGTCCGACTCGGCGGTCACGCGCTCACCGCGGAGCAGCCGGCGGATAACGCCGATCGCTTCATCCTGCCGGTCGCGAAGCACCATCGGGTCGATGCCAAAGGTGTGCGCGTCCGACGCGAGGGCGCCGGGGCCGGTACCGAAAATCACCCGGCCGCCGCTCATGTAATCGAGCTGCACCATGCGCTGGGCGACGTTGAACGGATGGTGATAGGGCAGGGACACGACGCCGGTGGCCAGCTTGATGCGCTTGGTGCGCTCTGCCGCCGCGGCCAGGAACATCTCGGGCGAGGCGATCATCTCCCAGCCGCTGGAATGGTGCTCGCCGCACCAGAACTCGTCGTAACCGAGGTTGTCCAGATGCTCGACCAGCGCGATGTCGCGGCGGAACTGCAGCATCGGGTGCTCGCCGATCGGGTGGTGCGGGGCGAGGAAGGCGCCGAATTTCAGGCGGGGCATTAAGGGCTCCATGGACGTCAGGTGATGCATGGAACCACCCCACGCCCGCCAAGGCAATTCGTACTACCGCGTCTGCTCGGCACCATCACAGAGACTATCCGTAATTCAGCCACGCGCCGCAACAGACCGCCATACAGTTACATAAGAAAATAATGGAATCCACAGACCATACACGCATATGCACGCCGCCGTAACGGTTTCTTTAGATTTGAGTGGCAAGCCCGTCCGATCGGTGGCCGGCATGTTCAGGAGGTCTACATGTGTTTCCAGTGTGTGGTGCCCAGCAGGCGTCGATTTTTGTCGCTGACAGCGACTTGTGTCGCAACGGCGGGCCTGCTGCCGCGTGCCCTCTCCGCGGCGACAAGTCTCTCCCCTGATCAGGCCCTGGCGAAGCTGAAAGCGGGCAATGAGCGGTTTGTCGCTTCACCGCAACTTTGCGAGACTGACCTCGCGGGACAGCGTGGCGCGGTGGCCAAGGGCCAGTCGCCGTGGGCAACCATTCTAACCTGCGCAGACAGCCGCGTGACGCCGGAGCTATTGTTCGGCGGCGTCGGACTCGGTGAACTGTTTGTCGCCCGTAACGCTGGCGCCATGGCGGACACGGCGGTCATGGGTACGATCGAATATGGTGCGGAACACCTCCATTCTCCGCTCATCGTTGTACTGGGCCATCAGCGCTGTGGCGCCGTAGCGGCGGCGTGCGACGTTGCGAGGAATCACACCAGGCTATCCGGCTCCATTGCTCCGATGGTCAACGCAATCGTGCCGGCCGCCATCGCCGTGAAAGGCAAGCCCGGCGACTTCGTCGACAATGCGGTGCGGGAAAATGCACGGCGCACTGCCACCAAGATCGGCACGCAGAGCTTGATCGTTAAAGAGTTGGTGCACGAGGGTAAGCTGAAAATTGTCTATGCGCGCTACGATCTCGACACGGGCGTGGTGGAGTTCCTATCCGAACCCGGCCACGCATGAGGCCGAAAGCTGCGCCCGCTCGACTATAGGCCCAGGACCGTGTGGATGCATGGACGCGCAGGGGGCTGAGCGGTCACTTCACCCGCCTGCGACACAGGTTCGTTACATCTGGTTGGGCAGCCAGAGTGCGAGCGCCGCTAGCGCTTGCTGAAGTCGACAACTGCGGCGAAGCCGGTTTCGGTGCCAATAGCCAAATGGGTGCCATCCGGACTCCAGGCGAGTGCGGTGACCGGCCCGTGATCCGGTGGCGCGACCGGCAGGATGCGTGACGACTCGATATCAGCAACAACGACCAGTCCGTCGGCAAAGCCACCGGCAACAATGTCCTGCTTCGGGTGGCAGGCGACCTGCTGGCAGATGATACCGTCGCCGCCGGCCAGTTCCAGCGGCGCCTTGCCCATCGGGCCGCCGCCGAAGAACGGCCACATCACCATGGCATCCGCGCCGCTGGTCGCCAGCCATTTGCCGTTGCGGCTGAACGACAGGCTTTGTGTCTTGGATGGGTACCCGCTCATGCGCATGTGCTGGCCGTCCGGCAGTTTCCATCCATGCAGCGCGTTTTCCTGCATCGCTGTCACCACCGCCTCGCCTTCGGGGTGGATGATGACGGTGGTGTGGCTGCCCTTCCATTCCAGCTTGCGCGGCGTATCAGTCTTGGCCGCGACAAACCACAGCGTCACGCCGTTGTAGTGCGAGGCGCCGATGCGCTTGCCCTTGCCGTCAAAGGCAAGGCCGGTAACAGTTGAGGGATGGGTGAAGGATTTCAGCTCCTTCCCTGTCTCATCGAACAGTTTCACCAGCTTGCCGGCGCTGGCGGTGATCAGGCCGCGCTTCCTGTCGATGGGGAAGGTGGCGACGTGCTCCACCCATTTCATCGCGCCAAAGCTGGCGATGTCGGTGACTTCGCCACCGGCGGAAATGCGTTTCACGGCTCCGTCGTCGCCGCCGGTGATGAAGCCGTCGCCGATGGCGTCGGGCGCTGCATCCAGGATAGCGCCGTCGTGCGCGGCAACGTCGGCCCACGCCGACAGATCGGCCGGTTTGGCCAGCCATACGGTGCCGTCGCCGAGGGCGAAGGCAACTGTCTGGCCGTCGCGGGAGAAACGCGCGGCGACGACAAAGGCGCCGAGATCTTTGGAGACCCCGCGCTGCGTCAGCAGGTAGTTCGCTTCAGTCGTGGTGGCGCTCATGACTCTCCATCCGCTGCGGCGGTCGAGCCACCTTCACAGGACAACCGCGTCCATTTGTAAAGACGGCCCCGCTCCCAGAGCTACCGGCGAGACATGCGGGCTAAGCGGTTGCCTGAGCGCCAGGTGCTCGAACCAATGTCTTGCCAAGGGCGGCGTTGCGGTGCCGCAGATATCGGTCCGCTGGACCGCCATGGCCGTTGAATAAGCCCGGACCAGCATGAGCGCGCCGCCTATCACGCGCCTCGGATCACCCCGACTAGGCGATATTTGTGACGTGGCAAGGCGCGCCCGGTGGCCCGGGGACCAGCCGGGCCATCACGAGGCGGAACAACATTAGCTGACCTCAGGCTTCGGCGCTCTCGTCAGTCGTCAAGGAAGCTTCGCAGCTTACGGCTCCGGCTTGGGTGCTTCAGCTTGCGCAGCGCCTTTGCCTCGATCTGCCGGATACGCTCCCGGGTCACATTGAACTGCTGCCCGACCTCTTCCAGCGTATGGTCGGTGTTCATGCCGATGCCGAAGCGCATGCGCAGCACGCGCTCCTCGCGTGGCGTCAAGCTGGATAGCACACGCGTGGTGGCCTCACGCAGATTGGCCTGGATCGCGGCGTCCAGCGGGATAATGGCATTCTTGTCCTCGATGAAGTCACCGAGGTGGCTGTCCTCCTCATCGCCGATCGGCGTTTCCAGGCTGATCGGCTCCTTGGCGATCTTCAGCACCTTCCGCACCTTCTCGAGCGGCATGCCGAGCTTGTCGGCAAGCTCCTCCGGGGCGGGTTCACGGCCGATCTCGTGCAGCATCTGGCGGGAGGTGCGCACCAGCTTGTTGATCGTCTCGATCATGTGCACCGGGATGCGGATGGTGCGGGCCTGATCGGCAATGGAACGGGTAATCGCCTGCCGGATCCACCACGTCGCATAGGTGCTGAACTTGTAGCCGCGGCGGTATTCGAACTTATCAACCGCCTTCATCAGGCCGATGTTGCCCTCCTGGATCAGGTCCAGGAACTGCAGTCCGCGGTTCGTGTACTTCTTCGCAATTGAAATAACCAGCCGCAGGTTCGCCTCGATCATCTCCTTCTTGGCGCGCGCGCTGTCGCGCTCTCCGCGGGAGACGGTGGTGTAGACACGGCGGAATTCGGCGATCGGCAGGCTGGCATCGGTGGCCACGGCGGAAATCTGCGCGCGGATGCGGCCGATGTCGTCCGGATGCTTGGTGACGAACAGCTTCCAGCCCTTGCCGGGCAGCTTGCCGACCTTCTCCACCCAGTTCGGGTCGAGCTCCGCACCGCGGTAGAATTTCAGGAACTCCTCGCGGTTGACCTTGCAGCTCTCGGCCATGCGCAGAAGCTGGCCTTCCAGCGTGGTTAGCCGCTGATTCAGCAGCTTCAACTGGCTGACCAGTTCCTCGATGCGGTTGTTGTGCAGGCGGACCTGGCTGACCTTCTCGACCAGTTCCTCGCGGGTCTTCTCGTAGCCCTTCTCGGAGCGGGTGCTCATTTCCTCGCCGGAGGTGATCGTCTCCAACCGGCGGTGCTGCATCTTGTGCAGCTTCTTGTACAGCGCCTCGATCTCCTCGAAATTGGCCAGCACTTCCGGCTTGAGCTTCTCCTCCAGCGCCGACAGCGACATGGAAGGGCCACCTTCATCATCGTCCATATCGACGTCATCGCTACCGAAGCTGGCGCCGTCGGTTGCGCCATCCACGACCTCGCCATCCGGCGTGGCGCCGGCACCTTCAGTGGCCTCCAGATCGATGATGTCGCGCAGCAGCATCCGGCCGGCCTTGAGCTGGTCGTGCCAGGTGATGATCGCCTTGAAGGTCAGCGGGCTTTCGCACAGCCCGTTGATCATCATGTCGCGGCCGGCTTCGATCCGCTTGGCTATGGCAATCTCGCCTTCGCGCGACAGCAGCTCGACGCTGCCCATCTCGCGCAGGTACATCCGTACAGGGTCATCAGTACGGCCGAGGCTGGCCTCGTCGACGTTGCCGGACTGCTCTTCCTCTTCGGCGTCCTCGGCCTTCTCGGCCTTCACCACCGGCGCTTCGCCGTCTTCGGACTCTTCGCTCTCGACGACCTGGATACCCATTTCCGAGAACGTCGCCATCACGTCCTCGATCTGTTCGGAGCTGTTCTGGTCCGGCGGCAGGATGGCGTTCAGCTCATCAAACGTGATATAGCCGCGCTCCTTGCCGCGGGCGATCAGCCGCTTGACGGCGACCGTCGTGACATCAACCAGCGTCGATTCGACATCCTGCTCCGCCGTCGCGGTATCGCCGGCGACCATTGGCTTTGTGGCCATCGTTCAGAGCACTCCTTCGTTTCTGCGGGGCAAGCGAGCGCGGCGCTGCCTCATGATGCCTCGACAAGCCCGGCATCGTCGGACTCGCCACTTTCCACGCGAAGCAGCGCCTGGCGCAGGGCGCTCAGGCGTCGCTGGGTTTCTGCAGTCAGGTTCCGGTCGGCTTCGATCTTGGCCAGGGCAACCTCTTCGCGCAGATGCTCCACGTTCAAAAACCCAAAAAAGTGCCACCATCCTGCCTCCGCTTCAGCAGGCATGGCACTGCGGAGTGCACATGCCGGCAGGGGCATGGCACCCGCCGTTAAGACTTGCTCAAGATCAGTCCTGCTTCCGGAATTCGTGAGGTGGGCGATTGCCCCCGTGGAGTCAAGGGTTTCAGCCGTTTCAGACCACGCAAACAATGCATCCCTCAGCCGCGCGAGGGGCCCGTCCAGCGGCAGCGTTGCATAGGCGCTATGCACGTCGTGGAGCAGGAACGGGTGGTGCAGCAGGATGACGGTCAGAATTCGCGCCCATTCGGCCGTCGTGGCGCCTTGATCGATGCGAATACGTACAAAACGCGGTGCTGCAACGGGTCGTCCACCGCCCGTGCGCCGTCCCGCGGTCGGACGCGCTGCCCGTGTTGCGCTGAAGAATCGGTCCAGCAGCACACGCCGGTATTCACCGGCAAGCGCCTTATCACTGATCCTGCCCGCTGCCTCGACCAATCGCGACCGCAGCGTTGCCCGCTGCTCCGGCGTGGTGTCGCCGGCCGTCGTTCGGACCATATCGTACAGCGCGTCGGAAGGGGACAGCGCGGCATCCAGCACGTCCTGAAAGGCCTGCGGTCCGCGCTTACGCACCAAGCTGTCGGGGTCTTCGTCCGGCGGCAGCGTAGCGAATTTCAGCGTCCGCTCGACCGTCAGCATCGGCAGGGCAAGATCCATGGCGCGTGCGGCGGCCCGAGCACCAGCGGCATCGCCGTCAAAGCAGAGGATGGGGCAGGCGGCGACCCGCCAGAGCTCCTCCAGCTGCTCATTGGTCAGGGCGGTTCCCAGGGGCGCGACGGCGCCACCGAATCCGGCCTGTGCGGCGGCGATGACATCCATGTAGCCCTCAACGACCACAAGCACCCCGCCGTTCCTGACCGCCACACGCGCCTGATCGAGTCCGAATAGAGTCCGCCGCTTGGAAAAGACGGGTGTTTCCGGCCCGTTCACATATTTCGGCTGGCCGCTGCCGAGGATGCGGCCGCCGAAGCTGACAATCATGCCGCGTCTGTCGCGGATCGGAAACATAACCCGCTGGGCGAATAGTTCGAATGTGCGTGAGTTGTCCTCGTCCCGCCGCAGCAGTCCGGCTTCCTCAAGCTGCGCCGGCTCGATTCCGTCGCGCTTCAGTTCTGCCGTCAGCGAGCCCCGCTCGCCCGCCCAGCCCAAGCCGTAGCGGACGATGGTTTCTTCCCTCAGGCCGCGGTCCAGCAGGTAGTCCCGCGCTACTCTGCCCTCCGGCAGGGACAGGCGACGTTGGTAGTGGCGTTGCGCCGCCTCCAGCACGCCGATGGTATCGAGCCGGCGTCTTTCCGCGGCGGCCGCTTCCGGCGTCGGCTTCGGCACTTGCAGCCCGGCCTCGGCGGCGAGTTGCTCCACCGCCTCCATGAAGCCAAGGCCCTGGCTCTGCATGGTGAAGCTTATCGCGTCGCCGTGCGCGCCACAGCCGAAGCAATGGTAGTGGTCGTCGTAGACGTAGAAGCTGGGCGTCTTCTCGCCATGGAACGGGCAGCAGCCCTTCATCTGCTTCCCGGATCGCAGCAGCCGCACCCGCCGGCCGATCACCGATGCGGGCGGGATACGGGCGCGCAATTCTTCCAAAAAGTTGGCGGGGAGTGCCATCGCGGCGCGGGATCAGCCGCCGAGCTTCGCCTTCACCATCGGGCCGGCTTTCGACATGTCGAGCGCAGCGGCATGTTTCGCCTTCAGTGCGGCCATGACCTTGCCCATATCCTTGATGGTAGCCGCGCCGGTTTCCGCCACCGCGTCCGCCACTGCTTTTTCCATTGCCGCCAAATCCATCTGCTGCGGCAGGAAAGCCTCGATGACGGCGATCTCGGCCTCTTCCTTGGCGACAAGCTCCGGCCGGTTGCCCTGCTTGTAGAGTTCCACGGACTCGCGCCGGGACTTCACCATGCCGCGCAGCATCCCGACGATCTCATCATCCGGCACCTGTTGCACGCCCTTCGGACGAGCCGCGATGTCGGTGTCCTTCAGCTTGGCCAAGATCATGCGCAGCGTGGACGTGCGAGGCGCGTCGCCCGCCTTCATCGATACTTTCAACTGGTCGGTGAACTGCTCTCTCAGGCTCATGGCGGGCCTCCGGCGTTGGGATACGGACGTGCTGTCTTCATAGCGTCATGCGGAGGTCGTGTCGTGGTCGGGATGCTGCCGGCTGATGACGGTGCGGGTGGCGATATCTTCTGTCTTTGATTCCGGCAGCCGCCCGGGCGACAGCAGATCCAGCCAGGGGAGCCGTGATTCGACGCCGAACGCCTTGGTCGGCGGCAGGCCGGCCGGCGCGTCGAGGCTGCCGGTGGTCACTTCGATATGCGTGCCGTCGAGAAAGTGAAAGGTCAACGGTGTGCCGCAGGCGGCGCAGAAATGGCGCTCCGCCGCGGAGGAACTCTGGAATGCGCCCGGTCGGCCACTGGTCCACGCGAAACATTCGATCCGGACCTTGGACAGGGCGGCGAACGGGCCGCCGACAGCCTTCTGGCACATTCGGCAGTGGCAGACGGTGGACTCGGGCCGTTCATAAAGCGCATAGCGCACGGCGCCGCACTGGCAGCCTCCGGTCATCACGGGTTCGGTCTTGTGCATGGGCTCCTCCACTTGGGCTTCCCCGTTCATCGGAAAAAATTTCCCACCAATGGTGTTACGGGTTGCGGTGGGAAATGACTTCCCATATTCAGCGGGCCATGTCCGCTTCGATCGACTCCATCATCGAACGCCTCGGTGGTGCGGAAGCCGCCGCTCGCCTCGCCGGCGTTGGCACCGAGGCCGTTCGCAAATGGCGGCAGGCTCGAGCCATTCCGACCCGCCACTGGCCGGCCATCACCGCGGCCACCGGCCTGACCATGGCCGATCTGATGACCCATCCTCCGGAGACGCACGCCATGCCTGTTTCCCCCGATGCCGTACCGGAAGGCGCCACCGCCGCCCTTGTGCTGGCCGACGGGACGGTGTTCTGGGGCCGCGGCTTCGGGGCGAATACCGCCGCCGCCGCGACACCGGTGGGCGAGGTCTGCTTCAACACTGGACTGACCGGCTACCAGGAGACATTGACCGACCCTTCCTATGCCGGGCAGATCATCACTTTCACCTTTCCACATATAGGCAATGTCGGCACAAACCATGAGGACCTGGAGGCGGCGAACATCGCCGCTCGTGGCCTGGTGGTGAAGCAGGATATCACCGAACCATCCAACTGGCGGTCCGCCCAGCGGTTGCAGGACTGGCTGCAGGCGCGCGGCGTCACCGGGATCGCCGGTGTGGATACCCGGGCACTGACGACCCGCATTCGCGATGGCGGGGCGCCAACAGGCGTATTGGCGTTTCCGGCGGATGGTCGCTTCGATCTTGCGGCGCTGAAGGCGCAGGCCGCAGCCTGGCCGGGGCTCGAGGGCATGGACCTGGCGAAGGAGGTCACCTGCCGACAGTCCTACGCCTGGGATGAGACGGAATGGACCTGGCCCCAGGGCACCGGCAAGCAGACGGCGCCGCGGTACAACGTCGTGGCGGTGGATTACGGCGCCAAGCGCAACATCCTGCGCTGCCTCGCGGCATCGGGGTGCAAGGTTACGGTGGTGCCGGCAACGGCGACGGCAGAGGACATTCTGCGCCACAAGCCGGACGGCGTGTTCCTGTCGAACGGCCCAGGTGATCCGGCTGCGACGGGCGAATATGCGGTGCCGGTGCTGCGCTCCGTGCTGGACAGCGGCGTGCCGGTGTTCGGAATCTGCCTCGGCCACCAGTTGCTGGCCCTGGCGCTCGGCGCGAAGACTTACAAGCTGGCGCGCGGGCATCGCGGCGCCAATCAGCCGGTGAAGGATCTGGCGACGGGCAAGGTGGAGATTACCAGCCAGAACCACGGTTTCGCCGTCGACGACAAACAACTGCCGGCGAACGTGACCGTGACGCATGTATCGCTTTTTGATGGCTCGAATGAAGGCATCGCCTGTACCGACCGGCCGGCGTTTTCGGTGCAGTACCATCCGGAGGCGAGCCCGGGGCCGACCGACAGTCACTATCTGTTCGGACGCTTTGTTGGGATAATGGAACGAAAAGGGTGAACGGGCCGAATTCACGCTGACTGGCCAGGCGGGCCGTCGGCAGAGGGTTTGCCGGTCGTCATTGGCATCTGATAGGCATGCTGGAGGCTGAGTGATGGGCTACGATCACAACGCGCCGAAACAGCGCGTCAATATGACACTGAACGAAGACCTGGTTTACCGGGCACGCGTCCTTACATCCAACTTGTCGGAAATGGTTGAAGGTTTGCTTGCGACCTTCCTGCTCGAGGCCGAAGCCCGTGACGGCGAACGCCAGCGCCAGATTGACGCGCACGTGGCGGCCAGCGATGCGTTCATCGCCAGGCATGGCTCTCTCGCCGACGAAGTCGGCGCACTGTGACAGCCGATCAGCTCAGTGTTCACGACAATTCCGGCAGGAATCGGCGGGCGTTCCCGTTCGCCGTCATTGCTCAATCGAACCGCTTCAGAGCATCGACGCGCCGCGTGGTCGTTCCGTTGCTCGATGCCGCGGAATTCCGGATTTCAGACAGCGATGTGGATCCCCACTTCGTCATCGGCGGCTGCGAGGTCGTTTTGGATTTGCGTCAGGTCACCAATATTCCGCTCGACTTGCCCGGCCGGTCCGTTGCTTCGCTCGCCGCGGAAGATGTCCGCGTGGACAATGCGCTCGATGTGCTTTTCAGCCGTGCCTGGCGTTGACGGGATACTCACATCGCCGTTGACCGCCGTCCAAACCCTCCAAGCGGGTCGCTAATCAATGCCCAAACGCACCGACATCAAGTCCATCCTCATTATCGGCGCCGGCCCGATCATCATCGGCCAGGCCTGTGAGTTCGACTATTCCGGCGCCCAGGCCTGCAAGGCGCTGAAGCAGGAGGGCTATCGGGTCATCCTGGTCAATTCCAATCCCGCCACCATCATGACCGACCCTGGCCTCGCCGACGCGACCTATGTCGAGCCGATCACGCCGGAGGTGGTGGAAAAGATCATCGCCCGCGAGAAGCCCGACGCGATCCTGCCCACCATGGGCGGGCAGACCGCGCTGAACACGGCAATGAAGCTCGCGGCGAACGGCGCGCTGGAACGTCATGGTGTCGAACTGATCGGCGCCAAGGCCGAGGTCATCGACCGCGCCGAGGACCGGCTCAAATTCCGCGACGCCATGGCCGAGATCGGTATCGAATCCCCCCGCTCCGCTATCGCCCACTCAATGGCTGAGGCGCGCGGGGCGCTGACGCTGACCGGCCTGCCCGCGGTCATCCGCCCCAGCTTCACCCTGGGCGGCACCGGCGGAGGCATCGCCTACAACAAGGAAGAGTTCGAGCAGATCGTCGCCGGCGGCCTGGAAGCCTCCCCGACCACCGAAGTGCTGATCGAGGAGTCCGTCCTTGGCTGGAAAGAGTACGAGATGGAGGTCGTGCGCGACAGCGCCGACAACTGCATCATCATCTGCTCGATCGAGAACGTGGACCCGATGGGGATCCACACCGGCGACTCCGTCACCGTGGCGCCGGCGCTGACGCTGACCGACAAAGAATACCAGCGGATGCGCGACGCCTCGATCGCCTGTCTGCGCAAGATCGGCGTCGACACCGGTGGGTCGAACGTGCAGTTCGGCCTGAACCCGAAGGACGGGCGCATGGTCATCATCGAGATGAACCCGCGCGTGTCGCGCTCCTCGGCCCTGGCGTCGAAGGCCACCGGCTTCCCGATCGCCAAGATCGCCGCCAAGCTTGCCGTCGGCTATACGCTCGACGAACTCGCTAACGACATCACGCAAGTCACGCCGGCCAGCTTCGAGCCGACGATCGACTATGTCGTGATCAAGATCCCCCGGTTCACCTTCGAAAAATTCCCCGGTACCCCGGCGCTGCTGACCACGTCGATGAAGTCGGTCGGCGAGGCGATGGCCATTGGCCGCTCCTTCGCCGAGGCGCTGCAGAAGGGGCTGCGCAGCATGGAGACCGGGTTCGCGGGCCTCGACGAGATCGAACCACCCGGCGATGGCGGCCCCGATGCGTTCAAGGCGGCGCTGTCCGAACCGCGTCCCGACCGGCTGCTGATGGCGGCGCAAGCTCTGCGCGCCGGCCTGACGGTCGAAGAGATCCACGACGCGACGAAGTTCGATCCCTGGTTCCTGCGCGAACTACAGAGGATCACGGATGCCGAACGCGCCGTCCGCGTCACCGGCCTGCCGCGCGAACCCGGTGCTCTCCGGCGCCTCAAAGCGCTCGGCTTCTCTGACAAGCGCCTCGCGCAACTAACCGAGACCAGCCAAGCCGACATCACCGCCGCCCGCCTCGCCGCGGGGGTCGTGCCGGTCTATCGCCGGATCGACACTTGTGCGGCGGAATTCGCCTCGCAGACCTCCTACATGTATTCGACCTTCGAAGGTGGCTACGGCACCCCAGTCTGCGAGGCCAATCCGACGGACCGTCAGAAGGTCGTCATCCTCGGCGGCGGTCCGAACCGCATCGGCCAGGGCATCGAGTTCGATTATTGTTGCGTGCATGCCGCCTATGCGCTGAAGGATGCCGGGTTCGAGACCATCATGGTCAACTGCAACCCGGAAACCGTCAGCACTGATTACGACACCTCTGACCGGCTGTATTTCGAGCCGCTGACCGAGGAAGATGTCATCTCCCTCATCCGCACTGAACAGCGCAATGGCACGCTGCTGGGCTGCATTGTCCAGTATGGCGGGCAGACACCGCTGAAGCTGTCGCAGGCGCTGTCACGTGAGGGCATTCCTATCCTTGGCACCTCGGCGGATGCCATCGATCTCGCGGAAGACCGCGAGCGGTTCCAACAACTGCTACAGCGCCTCGGTCTGCGCCAGCCCGATAACGGCACCGCTCGGTCGGCCGAGGAAGCAGAGGCCATCGCCGAACGCATCGGTTACCCGGTGGTGATTCGGCCCAGCTATGTACTGGGCGGACGGGCCATGGAGATCGTCTATGACCGCGCCGGGCTGCATCGTTACATGCGCGAGGCTGTCCGAGTCTCCGGCGAGAACCCGGTGCTGATCGACCGCTACCTGAACGACGCGATCGAGGTGGACGTCGACTGCATCGCCGACGGTGAGACCGTCTACGTCGCCGGCGTCATGGAGCACATCGAGGAAGCCGGCATCCATTCCGGCGACTCGGCCTGTTCGCTGCCGCCCTACTCGCTGTCCCCGGCGATGATCACCGAACTGAAATCCGAGACCGAGGCGATGGCCAAGGCGCTGGGTGTGGTGGGCCTGATGAACGTGCAGTACGCCATCAAGGACGACACGATCTACGTGCTGGAGGTGAACCCACGCGCATCCCGGACCGTGCCTTTCGTCGCTAAGGCGACAGGCGTGGCCGTGGCCAAGGTCGGCGCCCGCGTCATGGCCGGCGCCAGGCTGGCGACTGACTTCAAGCTGGATGACGACTCCATCGCCCCGCACGTTGCGGTGAAGGAGGCGGTTTTTCCGTTCGCTCGTTTCCCTGATGTCGACACGATCCTGGGACCGGAGATGAAGTCCACCGGCGAGGTCATGGGTCTCGACTCCAGCTTCGAACGCGCTTTTGCCAAAGCGCAGCTTGGCGCCGGCGTCATCCTACCCTTGGCCGGCACGGTGTTCCTGTCGATCAAGGACGCCGACAAGAAGGGACTGCCCTCCCTGGCACGCCGCCTGAACGAGATGGGCTTCCGCATCATGGCGACGAAAGGCACCGCCGCGCGTATCCGGGACGCCGGGTTCGACGTGACCGTGGTCAATAAGGTCCTGGAAGGACGGCCGCATTGCGTCGACGCTATTCGCTCTGGTGAGGTGCAATTGGTGATCAACACCGCGTCGACGCCGCAGTCGGTGGCGGACAGCTTTGCCATCCGCCGCAGCGCTCTGACCCACCAAGTGCCACATTATACGACCTTGGCCGGTGCCCGAGCTGCCGTGCATGCAATAGCCGCGATGAAAGCAGGAACGCTTGAAGTTGCCCCGCTTCAGTCCTACTTTCGCGGTTCGTTTTGAACGGGCTGCCGCAACCGGGCGTTTGTCAGGTTGCGGCGCATAAGCCTGCCGACGAAGCTCATCCTACAGGGACTTGAAGGACCACGACGTGCAGAAGTTCCCGATGACCGCCCAAGGTCTGCTGCGGCTTGAAGAGGAACTCCGCCAACTCAAATCGGTGGAGCGCCCCGCCGTCATCCGCGCCATTGCTGAAGCGCGCGAACATGGCGACCTGTCCGAAAACGCCGAATATCACGCCGCGCGGGAGCGGCAATCGTTCATTGAGGGTCGCATCGCCGAACTTGAGGAGATCACGTCGGCCGCGGAAGTGATCGATCCCTCCACGCTGTCCGGCCAGCACGTCAAGTTTGGTGCACACGTCAAGCTGGTGGACGAGGAAACGGAACGCGAGGCGATCTACCAGATCGTCGGTGTGCATGAGGCCGACATCAAGGCGGCGCGTCTATCGATTTCCTCGCCCCTGGCCAAGGCGCTGATCGGCAAGAAGGTTGGTGAGACAATTTCCGTGCCCGCGCCAGGCGGCGACCGGTCGTACGAGATCCTGGAAATTCATTTTCGCTGAGCGGGTCTGGCCGGCGGCGTGTTAAGCCGGCCAGTCCTTAACAGGTGTGGGCAGCACTACTGCTGCCGCCGATCCGCCGCAGACTTGTGCGGCGCACCAATTTCTGACGGTCCCGTATAGATATTGTCTTGCCCCGCCCCGGGCCCTGGTGGCAGGGAAGCCTTTATGATCACGCTCTCTGACATCCAGGCCGCGGCGGACCGGATCGCGGGAAAGGTTGTCCGCACACCGGTTCTGTATAATGAGGCGATTTCACGTCTTACCGGAGCCTCGGTCTGGCTGAAATTCGACAACATGCAGGTGACCGGCGCGTTCAAGGAGCGTGGCGCCGCCAACCGCCTGGCGCTGCTGTCGGATGCCGAACGCAGCCGTGGTGTGATTGCCATGTCCGCCGGCAACCACGCGCAGGCCGTCGCGCGCCACGCCCATCTGCTGGGCATCGACGCTACGATCGTCATGCCGAAATTCACGCCTTCGACCAAAGTGACCCGCACGGAAGCCTGGGGTGCCAAGGTGGTGCTGGTGGGGGAGACATTGGCGGAGGCGGCGCAGCATGCGCACGACCTGGCCGAGACGGCCTCGCTGGTCTTCATCCACCCCTACGACGACATCGAGGTCATCGCCGGCCAGGGCACGCTGGCGCTGGAGATGCTGCAGGACGTACCGGACCTTGATGCGCTGATCATTGCCACGGGCGGCGGCGGGCTCCTGGCCGGCTGCCTGGTTGCGGCCAGCGCGTTAAGGCCGGGTATCGCAGTCTATGGGGCCGAGGTCGAAACTTATGCCGCCATGGCGCAGCGCCTCGCCGGCCGAACCGTCTCCGTCGGCGGCGCCACCATTGCCGAGGGCATCGCTGTGCGCGATGTCGGCGAAACGCCGTTCCGCCTGATTGAGCGCCGTATCACCGATGTGCTGGTCACACCGGAGCGTGCGATTGAGGAGGCAATCGGCCTGCTGGTCGAGGCCGCCAAGACGGTGGCGGAAGGCGCCGGCGCCGCGGGCCTCGCCGCGCTCCTCGCTTATCCGGAGCGGTTCCGCGGGAAGCGGGTGGGCGTCGCCGTTACCGGCGGTAATATCGACGCGCGCATTCTTTCTAACGTATTGCTGCGTGACTTGCTGCGCGATGGCCGCCTGCTGCGCTTGCATTTGCAAATTCCGGATCGCCCTGGCGTCCTGGCCGACATCGCCGGCAAGATCGGCGGTTCCGGTGGCAACATTATTGAGGTTTCCCATCAGAGGCTGTTTGCGTCGTCCTCGGTACAGGCAGCGGAACTGGAAGTCATGGTAGAGGCCCGGGACAAGGCTCATGCCAATTCTATCGTTGCCGCGCTTGAAGAAACCTATATTGTTCGGCGTGTATAGTGGTTCGGACGCGACTTTGAGGCGAGTGGGAAGACAGGTTTGACAAAACCGAATTTGGCTCATCTGGCCACGTTGGAAGCGGAAAGCATCCACATCTTTCGCGAAGTGGCCGCACAGGCAGCGCGACCAATTTTTCTTTACTCGATTGGCAAGGACTCGTCGGTCCTGCTGCATCTGGCGCGCAAGGCGTTTTACCCGGCACGGCCGCCGTTTCCACTGTTACATATCGATACGACCTGGAAATTCAGAGCCATGATCGAGTTCCGTGATCGCATCGCGGATCGTTACGGCCTGGAACTGCGCCGGCATACCAACCCTGACGGCCTGCGCGACAACATTAATCCGTTCGATCATGGCGGCGCCTATACGCAGATCATGAAGACGGATGCGCTGAAGCAGGCTTTGACGGAAGGCAACTACGACGTTGCCATCGGCGGCGCCCGGCGTGACGAGGAGCGCTCCCGAGCCAAGGAGCGCATCTTCTCAGTACGCGCACCGGGACACGCGTGGGATCCGAAGCGGCAGCGCCCGGAACTCTGGCATCTGTACAACGGAAATCTGGCGCCCGGCGAAACGTTGCGGGCGTTTCCGCTTTCTAACTGGACCGAAATGGACGTATGGGACTACATCGCGCTGGAAGGCATCGACGTCGTGCCCTTGTACTTTGCTGCCATGCGGCCAACGGTGATGCGCGACGGCCAGATCATTGTTGTTGACGATGATCGCATGCGCCTGGAGCCGGGTGAGGCGCCGGTCGATCGCATGGTTCGGTTCCGCTCGCTTGGGTGCTATCCGTTGTCGGCCGCCGTCGAGTCCGCCGCCGGCGACCTGCAAGCTCTGCTGGACGAAATGCGCACAACCCGGGTGTCGGAGCGTGCCGGTCGTCTGATCGACCGCGACGAAGGCGCGTCGATGGAACGCAAGAAGCGGGAGGGGTATTTCTGATGCCGGCCTCGGTTCTGCGCGTTCTCACCTGCGGCAGCGTCGACGACGGCAAGTCGACACTGATCGGCCGCATGCTGTTCGAGACTGAAAGCATCCAGGACGATGTCCTAGCGACGCTGGAGCGTGATTCGCGACGTTTCGGCACGGTCGAGGGTGGTGTTGATTACGCCTTGTTGGTGGACGGCCTGGAGGCAGAGCGCGAGCAAGGCGTGACAATTGACGTCGCCTATCGTTTCTTTGAAACGGATGCATACCGTTTCATCCTGGCCGACACACCGGGGCACCAGCAGTATACGCGTAACATGGCGACTGGCGCCTCGACAGCCGATGTCGCCATTCTGCTAATCGACGCACGCAAAGGAATCCTGCCGCAGACGAGACGCCACGCCGCAATCGCGTCGTTACTCGGCGTCAAGCAGGTGATCCTCGCCGTCAATAAGATGGACCTCGTCGGATTCGACCAGTCGGTTTTTACCAAGATCGACACGGACTTTGAGCTGCTGCGCCCCAAATTCGGGTTTGAAACCGTCACTGTCATTCCGGTCGTGGCACGTGACGGCGATAACGTCATTGCATCGAGCGCGCGCATGCCGTGGTACTCCGGCACCACGTTGCTGTCCGCGCTGGAGGCATGCCGGCCGACGGTCAAGCCGAATGGACCGTTTCGCTTTCCGGTGCAGTATGTCAATCGTCCCGACCACCATTTCCGCGGCTATTGCGGTACCATCGCAAGCGGAACAATCAAGCCTGGCGACCTGATTCGGAACACAGCGGCGCGCACCGAGGCAAAGATCGAACGCATCGTCACCATGGATGGCGATCTCGACGAAGCCGGCGCTGGAACGCCGGTGACGCTTGTGCTGGACCGGGAAATTGACGTCTCCCGCGGCGACGTCCTGTCGGCAAATCCTCAACCGGTTGTCGCTGACGGGCTGGAAGCCTGGGTCGTGTGGATGGACGAGACCCCGCTGTTCCGGGGCCGCGCCTACCTGTTGATGCTGGGCACGCGCACCGTGGTGGCTACGGTCACCGATATCTCTGTCCGTCTCGACATGGAGACGCTGGAAGAGGAAGGCGTCCGCGAACTGGCGCTGAACGAGATCGGCCGCGTCAGCCTGTCGCTGACCCATCCGGTAGTGTGCGAGCCCTACACCGCCAGTCGCGAACTGGGCGGTTTCATCCTGATAGACCGGCTGACGCGCGGCACCGTCGGAGCCGGCATGGTCACCACGCCGAAAATCCGCAGCACCGACATCGTCTGGCACCAGATGGAGGTCGATAAAACCGCGCGCGCTCTGCTGAAGGGCCAGAAACCGGCGGTACTTTGGTTCACTGGCTTGTCCGGAGCCGGCAAGTCGACCATCGCCAATCTAGTGGAAAAGCGCCTGCTGGCGATGGGCCACCACACCATGACGCTGGATGGTGACAATGTCCGCCACGGACTGAACCGCGACCTCGGCTTCTCGGAAGCCGACCGCGTCGAAAACATCCGCCGCATCGCCGAGGTGTCGCGACTGTTCGTCGATGCCGGACTGATCGTCATCGTGTCGTT
>JAFEFW010000369.1 GCA_018240405.1 Pseudomonadota bacterium | reverse complement strand
ACCCACTCCGTCGCCGTAGGCGCCAGCGTTGGCGTTGCGATTTATCCCACGGACGGCACCACGGCAGCGGAATTACTGACCAACGGTGCACTGGCGCTGGACAGAGCCAAGAGGGACGGTCGCGGTGTATGGCGCTATTGCCAGCCCGGCATGGACCAGCAGGTGCGAGAGCGGCAAGCGCTGGCGCACGATCTTGGCGTAGCCCTGGCCGAGCATCAGTTTTCGTTGGCGTACCAGCCCTTCTTCGACGCGCAAACCCTGACGGTGGTGGGCTACGAGGCGTTGCTGCGCTGGTCTCATCCGGTACTGGGTGCGATCCCGCCAGCGCGCTTCATTCCGATTGCCGAGGAATGCGGCCTGATCGTGCCGATCAGCCACTGGGTCCTCCGGACCGCCTGTGCCGAAGCAGCGACCTGGACCAATCCGTTGTCGATTTCCATCAACCTGTCGCCAGCCCAGTTCCTGCAGGAGGACGTGGCCGAGCGCGTCAAGTCGGTACTGGAGGAAACCGGCTTAGCGCCGGGCCGCCTGGAGCTGGAGATTACCGAAGGCGTCACGATGGCCGATACGCAGCGGGCGCTGGAAATGTTGCGCGCGCTGCGGCGCCTCGGGGTGAAGCTGTCGATGGACGATTTCGGCACCGGCTACTCCAGCCTGAGTTATCTGCGCCGCTTCCCGTTCGACAAACTGAAGATCGACCGCAGCTTCATCCGTGACCTCGATGAGAATGAGGACGCTCAACCCATCGTGCAGGCGATCATCGCGCTGTCGCGCAGCCTGCGTCTGGAAGTGACCGCCGAGGGAGTCGAGACGGAGCGGCAACTTGCCTATCTACGCGATTCAGGCTGCTGCTACGTACAGGGCTATCTGCTTGGGCTGCCGGAACCGGCTGCACAAATTCATGGGACTACCCGATCGGCGGGCTCGGCGCCGGATCGGCTGCCTGTATCCCGGGCGCCGGGTCCACCTGCCACAGACAGCGCGTGCGCGGTCGCCTGAGCCCGGCGGTGGATCGAAGTCGTTGCGGGCGATCAGCCACCGCAGACTTCACAGCAAGGCAAGCCACGAAATGCGCCGGCAGCGGTCCAGTCATTTCTGTACTGCTGGTCAACGCCGTCCGTCGGGCTGGACATTTACCACGGCCTGTCGCAGAGAAATGTCATGATCAACCAGCCCCTGATCGACAAGGCGTTAGCCACCATCATCACCAAGGGAGAGATCCCCGGCCTGGTGGCGACCGCGGCTGATCAGTCCGGGGTCATATACAGTTCAGCCTTCGGTAAGCGCGACGCCACAATGCCCGCGCGCATGACCGAAGACAGCGTGTTCCGTATCGCCTCCATGACGAAGGCGATTACCGGCGCCGCGGCCATGCAAATGGTGGAGCAGGGCAAGCTCTCGCTCGATCAGCCGGCCCGGGAGATTCTGCCGTTCCTGAATGACACCAGGGTGCTGGAGGGCTTCGGCACCGGCGGAGTGCCGGTCATGCGGCCGCCGCGCGGCGAGATCACGTTGCGCAATCTGCTGACCCACACCTCCGGGTTCGTCTACGACACCTGGAACGGCAACATGCAGCGGTTTGCCCAACTGACAGGGTTGCCGGCCGCACGCACCGGCAAACTCGCCGCGCTGTCCGCGCCCTTGGGCTTTGATCCAGGTGAGCGCTGGGAATACGGCATCGGCATCGACATCGCGGGCCGCATGGTGGAGGTGGCCAGCGGCCTGGACCTGGAGAGCTACTTCCAGCGCCATATCTGCGGTCCGTTGGGCATGGCGGATACGACGTTCGTGGAGCGACCGGAGTGGGGCACGCGCGTTGCCACGGTGCACGCCCGGCAGCCGGACGGCAGTTTTGAACTGGTCGCCGCACCGCCTGGTCCGGTCACGGATCGCGAGTTCTTCGCCGGCGGCGGCGGTCTGTTCTCGACCGCCGGCGACTATCTGCGCTTCCTGCGCGCACTGATGGGGGGAGGCGAACTGGACGGCGCGCGCATCCTGCGGCCCGAGACCGTTGCGTTGATGGCCGAGAACCACATGGGCGCGCTGAACGTGTTGCCGATGAAGACCTTCAACCCGGCGATGTCGAACGATGTCGAACTGTTCCCCGGCATGCCAAAGAAATGGGGCCTGACCTTCCTGATCAATACGCAGGACGTGCCGGGACGCCGCAAGGCCGGCAGCCTGGCATGGGCGGGGATCAACAACACCTACTACTGGCTCGACCCGGTCCGGAAAGTCGCCGGTGTGTTCATGACGCAGATCCTGCCGTTTGCCGACAAGGTGGTCCTGGACGCGTTGGATGCATTTGAGGCTGCGGTCTACGAGAGCCTGGCGTAGATCACTCGGCCAACTGTTCGCGGCCGATTGCAAGGGCCGGTGGCTGAGACGATAACGGATGCCATCCGGTCGTAACGCGCGTCCGACTTACCCCAGCGCCAGAACAGCGAAGCTCGCGAGCCAGTGCTCGCCCATGTAGTCGTCGCCGAGATGCGGCAGGCTCGCGTCGATATGCGCCTGAGCGATTGCCTCGATCCGGCCGAGGTCGGCACACCAGGGCTGCACGAGGCGCCAGCACCAGGCGCGGCTCAGGTTCAGCCCGTCGAGGTGCACGATCTTCCCATCGGAACGGTCGCTGACCGTGGCCGGCTGGAACAATGTCGCCGGTTCACCGCCATCGAGCCGCGGCAGGAAGTGCGCGAACCAGACGCCGAACGCCTCCTTTGACAGCATCGCACTCATGCATGCCGCCTCGACCAGGGTTGGTGACAGAAACGCATCGCCCTCGGGTTCCCAGGCTTGGCAGTCGCGATCGTCCGCATACCAGCGCAGTGCCGTCTGCCGCAGCAGGTCCTTCAGCGCCACATCCGGATAATCGGACGCCAGCAGCAGGGCGAAGGCGGTGTTGCCGTGGGCGCCGGAGCGCACGGGATAGGTGGCGCGCGGCAGGAAGTCGCGGAACCGGTCGGCGAACAACGCCGCCAGGGGCGCGAGCGCGGCTGACCATCCCCTGCCCTCTGGCGTGTCGTGCCGCGCCAGCTCCGCCGCCAGATACAGCAGCCATGCCCAGCCGTATGGACGCTCAAAGCCGCGCGCGCTGGGCCGGGCGAGGTAGGCACATTCCGCGGCAACCAGCGTCGGCGTCAGATGGGCGTCGAACAGGGCCCGGATCGCGCCGGCCTGCGTCATGCCCGGGAACCGCCGGTACAGATGCGCCAGCATCCAGTAGGCATGCACGCAGGAATGCCAGTCGAAGCTGCCGTAGAACACCGGATGCAGATCGCGCGGTCCCCTCAGATCCGCCGGCCCGGTCAGCACATGGTCCAGCTTATTGGGGTATTCGCGGGTGACGTGACCGAGCGCGAGACCGGCAAGGCGGTCGGCGAGATCAACAGTGAGGCGGTTCATTAGCAGCGCGGCTACAGCCCCTCCCCGGCCCGGCGGAACGCTTCAGCCGTGCTGAGGTAAGCGTCCAGCTCCCGATCCTCCGGCGCCGCCATCACGTGCTGCACGCCGGCATCCCGATAGGCGGCCAGCGTATCGCGCATGCTGCCGACA
>JAFEFW010000368.1 GCA_018240405.1 Pseudomonadota bacterium | reverse complement strand
ACGCAGTTCTGCGGCGTGCCGGCGATGTTCATCGCCATGCTGAACCACCCCGATTTCGGCCGTTACGACCTGTCCACGCTGCGCGGCGGTCTGTGCGGCGGCTCACCCGTGCCGGGCGAAATCATGCGGCGGATGATGAGCGACATGAACATGCGCGAAGTCGTCAACGGCTACGGCATGACCGAACTGTCCTGCCGCAGCGTCTCCACCGCCATCGACGATCCGTTCGACCAGCGGGTGCAGACCATCGGCCGGGTCATTCCGCACACCGAGGTGAAGATCATCGACCCCGAAGGCCGCATCGTCCCGATCGGCACGCAGGGCGAACTCTGCTTCCGCGGCTTCTCCATGATGCGCGGCTACTGGAACGACGAGGCCAAGACACGCGAGACGATCGACGCGGCGCGCTGGCTGCATTCCGGCGACCTCGGCGTGATGGATGCCGACGGCTACATCGCCATCACCGGCCGCAGCAAGGACATGGTGATCCGCGGCGGCGAGAACATCTATCCGGCCGAAGTCGAAGACTTCCTGTTCGGCCACCCTGCCGTGGCCGAGGTGCACGTGTTCGGCGTCCCCGACGACCGTTACGGTGAGGAAGTCTGCGCCTGGATTCGCCTGAAGCCCGGCACCGCCGCCACCGAGGAGGACATCCGCGGCTTCTGCCGCGGCCGCATCACGCATTTCAAGATTCCCCGCTATGTCAGGTTCGTGGACTCGTTTCCCCTGACGGCGAGCGGCAAGATCCAGAAATTCGTGCTGCGGGAGATGATGGCGGAGGAACTCGCGGCGACGCAGTGACGCATTCACGTTGACGGCCCAGGCGCTGGAGCGCAGCGTCCCCGCAACGCCCGATCCGTCCTGGATATGAGGCACACAGGGAAACGCCACATGAGCGACAAAAGCATCTCGGAACAGTGGAACGCCTCCGCCGGGGGCTGGGCGCACTGGGCGGCGCAGGCCGCCGATTACCTCGTGCCGGCTACCGAAACCATGCTCGATGTCGCAGCCGTCGGACCAGGCGCCCGGGTGCTGGATATTGGGTGTGGCTCCGGTGAGCAGACGGTCCTCGCCGCCCGCCGGGCCGGCGATGCCGGCCATGTGCTTGCAATCGACATTGCCGCGCCGATGGTCGCCGCTGCCGAGAAGACGGTCGCCGCCGCGGGCCTGCGTAATGTCGCAACCCGCGTCTGCGCCGCTGAGGCGCTGGTGGGGACTGCCGGCCCGTTCGACGCCGCGATCAGCCGCCTCGTGCTCATGCTCATCCCCGACCCGGTCTCCGCCGCTCGGTCGGTGCACGCCGTTCTGCGCCCCGGCGGACGTTTCGTTGCGCTGGTACCGGGCGACCAGGCCAAGACCGGCTTCAACGCCATTGCGCTGGACATCCTCGCCCGCCATGGCGGCAAAACGAACTGGGAGGACAAGCCGGGCAGCATCCGTTCGCTGGTCGATCCGTCCAGGTTGGCTGCGGTACTGCGCGACGCCGGATTTGCCGATGTTACCGTCATGACTGTGCCAACGATTCAGCGGATGCCGAGCGCCGGTGTCATGACGCAGATGATTCGCGAGGCGTTTGCGTTCTACAAATCGCTGATTGCCGCTCTGCCTGCGGACCGGCAGGAAGCCGCGTGGGTTGAGGTTGAACAAGCACTGAGGCGGTTCGAGGGGCCGGACGGTTTTGCCGGCACCTCGGAGATGAACATCGGTGTCGGGCAGAAGCCGACAGGCTGATCCGGTGTCGGAACGGCCCGCGGATCAGGTCAGCACCATTCCCTCGTAGCCGTTCGCTGCCACCTGCTCGCATTTCTCACGATACTGCGGCGCGCCGCCCTGGTATTGCAGGATGCGCCGGACATTCTTGCCCTCAACGTTGGAATTGATCCCGGTCAGCCAGGAATCCACCTGCGAATACAGCATCCCCGCGGCCAGTTCCTCGACATGCTTCGACCAATTCGCCTCGGCGTCGGGCGTCGCATCGATGCGGGTAATGCCGTGTTCGTGCGCATAGCCCAGCAGGTCGCTGACCCATTCCACGTTCTGCTCGATGCAGCGCGGGATATTGCAGCGGGTGGAGGCGTTGTGCGGCCCGACGATGGTCAGCAGGTTCGGGAACCCGGCCGACATCAGCCCGAGATAGGTCTTTGGTCCATCCGCCCAATGATCGCTGAGTTTCGCACCGCCAACGCCGCGGAAGTCGATGCGGTCGAACGCGCCGGTGATGGCGTCGAAGCCCGTGGCGTAGATGATCATATCCAGGTCGTAATGGGCATCGCTGGTCTGGATACCGGTTTCGGTGATCCGCTCGATCGGCGTCTCGAGCGTCGAGACCAGTTTCACATGCGGCAGGTTGTAGGCTTCGTAGTAGAAGGTCTCCTGCGGCACGCGGCGCGTGCCGAAGCCATGATTCTTCGGGATCAGCTTCTCCGCCGTCACCGGATCCTTCACGCGCTGGCGGATCTTGTTGGCGACCCACTCGGAGAACAGCGCGTTCGCCTCCAGGTCCGTCAGCATGTCGCGGAAATTGCCCATCCAGATGCCGAAGCCGGGTTCGCTGTACAGCTTCTCCCAGAACGCCTCCCGCTCCTCCTGTGTGACCTCGAACGTGCCGCGCGGGTCGGTGTTGTGGATATAGCAGCCGGGAGTCTGGCGCAGCAGCTCGAACATCGCCGGGTAGCCAGCCTTGATCCCCTCCTGCTCATCCGCGGAGATCTTGCGGTTATGCAACGGCGTGCACCAGTTCGGCGTGCGCTGGAACACGGTCAATGAGCCGCAGAGTGGCGCGATGGTCTGGATCACCTGCACGCCGGTGGCGCCGGTGCCGATCACCGCGACGCGCTTGCCTTCGAAGCTGACCGGTTCATGCGGCCACATATAAGTGTGGTAGGACTCGCCCTTAAAATCGGCGACGCCGGGAATGCGCGGCATCTGGTGCGCCGACAGCGGACCGATCGCGGTCACCAGGAAGCGCGCGCGCCAGGTCTGGCCGTTTTCCAGGATCACCCGCCATTCGCGCGCCGCCTCATCGAACGAAGCCGCGACGACTTTGCTGTTGAACTGGATGTCGCGGCGCAGGTCGAAACGGTCGGCGACGTGGTTCAGGTACCGCAACGTCTCCGGCTGCGGCGAGAAATGCTCCGTCCAGTCCCACTCCTGCAACAGATCCTGCGAGAATGAGTAGCCGTAGGTATAGGATTCGGAATCAAACCGGGCGCCGGGGTAGCGGTTCCAGTACCAGGTGCCGCCGACGCCGGAGCCGGTTTCGAAGGCGCGCACCGACAGCCCGAGTTGGCGCAGTTTGTGAAGTTGGTACAGCCCGGCGATGCCGGCGCCGATGATGATGGCATCGAAGGTGCGGCTCGACGCGACGGCATGATCGGCCGCCGCCATGTGCGTGTCGGGCATTCAGGCTTACTCCCAGGTCTGGTCGGGCCGGAGTATCGCGGGGCGCGGTTCCGGCGGCAAGGCGGGAAGCCGCCCCTGTCGATAGCACACGATATGTCCGGTTTAGGTAGCACACGATCTGTCCGGTGAGACTGCGGCCCTTGGAAGGGGGCGAGG
>JAFEFW010000367.1 GCA_018240405.1 Pseudomonadota bacterium | reverse complement strand
TCGGTGCGCCATCGAATAGAAGGTGCTCGATGCGGACATGGTCATGGAACCACTCCAGGTGCCGCAGGCCGGGCACGGCGCAGGCGGCGTGCAGGTGCGCCGACGGCGCACAATGTGCGGACAGTCCCGTATGGTGCGCGTCGCACAGCGCCGCCACGCGCAGGAATCCGGTGATACCGGCGCAGCGTGTGATGTCCGCCTGCTGCACATCCACCGCCTGCGCGTCCAGCATGCGTCGGACATAGTCGAGGTCGTAGCCATACTCCCCGGCCGCCACCTCAACCATTTCGGGCACGTGCTGCCGCACGAAGTGCAGGCCGGCAAGGTCGTCGGAGGACACCGGCTCCTCAAACCACGCAATATCCGCTTCGGCAACGAACGCGCCTGCCAGGGAAATCGCCTGCCGGGCGGAATACGCGCCATTGGCATCGACGAACAGGCTCGCACCGTCGATCGCATGCCTCGCCACGGCAACCCGGCGCGGATCGTCGTCCGGGTCCGTACCGACCTTCATCTTGACAAAGCGGCAGCCGTCCCGCTGCACCCAGCCCTGCAACTGCTGCCGGAGTTGCTCGTCGCTGTACGTGGTGAACCCGCCGCTGCCATAGATCGGCACCTCCTGTCGTGCCGCCCCCAGCAACGTCACCAGCGGCAGGTCCAGCAGCCGGGCCTTGAGGTCCCACAGTGCGATATCGACGGCGGCAATGCTCATGGCCGCCTGACCACCGCGGCCGATATTGCGGACCTGGTGCTGCATGGCGGACCACGCACCCTCCACATCCATGGCGTCGCAGCGCTGCACGGCCTTGGCCAGCATGGTTTCGATCAAGGCCGTCTGACAGGCATGGCCGTAGGTGTAGCCGAAGCCTGTTTTACCGCCGGCCTGCACGTGGACCGTGACCAGAGTCGTTTCGGTCCACGCGAAAGTCCCGTCAGCCTCCGGCGCGTCTGTCGGTATCGTATAGGCGCGCGCGGCAACCGACTCGATGGGCGCTTCCGGCCGCATGGCTCATTCGCGGCTGGGCAGCACGCTGGCCACCACCTGCCGGGCGGTGTTGGCCAGGACGCTGCCGAGCTCCGGCTCACTGGTCATCATCCGCATGAAGTTCTTCGCATCCTTCAGCGTGATGTGCGGCGGCAGCGGCGGCACGTTCGGGTCCGTATAGATATTCATGATGACGGGCCGGTCAGAGGACAGCGCGGCGTCCCAGGCAGCGCCGATCTCCTCCGGCTTGCGCACCTCGATGCCGCGCAGGCCGATCAGTTCGGCGTAGCGATGGTACGGCATGTCCGGAATGCTTTGGGTGGATTCGGTCTTGCCGGCGCCCAGCGTGATCCGTTCCTCCCAGGTCACCTGGTTCAAATCCTGGTTGTTCAGCACCATCAGGATGAAGCTCGGGTTTGACCACATTTGCCAGTATTTCGACACCGTGATCATCACGTTGAGCCCGTTCATCTGCATGGCGCCGTCGCCGATGAAGCCGATCACCGTGCGTTCCGGAAACGCCATCTTCGCCGACAGGGCGTAGGGCGTGGCGGCGCCCAGCGAGGCCAAGCCACCGGACAGCGAGCCCTTCATGCCGCGGCGGATCTTGATGTCGCGGGCGTACCAGTTCGCCACCGATCCGCTGTCGCCGGTCAGGATGCAGTTGTCGGGCAGCTTCGGCGACAACTCCCAGAACACGCGCTGCGGATTGATCGGATCGGCGGGCTGCATCGCCCGTTCCTCCAGCGTCTTCCACCAGGACGCGACGTTCTCCTCGATGCCCTTGCGCCAGCCATCCGCCGGCTTGCGTTCCAGCAGCGGCAGCAATGCGCGCAGCGTCGCGGCGCTGTCGCCGATCAGGTTCACCTCCATCGGATAGCGCAGGCTGAGCATGGTGCCATCGATATCGAGCTGCACGCCGCGCGCCGATCCAGGCTTCGGCAGGAACTCGCTGTACGGGAAGGCGCTCCCGATCATGAACAACGTGTCGCAGTTCTTCATCAGGTCCCAGCTTGGCTTGGTGCCGAGCAGGCCGATCGATCCAGTAACGAATGGCAGATCGTCCGGCAGGGCGGCCTTGCCGAGCAGCGCCTTCGCCACGCCGGCCTGCAGCTTTTCGGCCAGCTCGATCACCTCGTCCGTCGCGTGCAATGCGCCGGCGCCAACCAGGATGGCGACCTTCTTGCCGGCATTCAGCACGTCGGCGGCGCGTTGCAGGCCGGTCGCTTCGGGGACCAACGCCTGGGCCGGATAGCCGACGCCGGTGTGGGTGGCGCCATGCGCCATGGGCGGGTCTTCGTAGTCCAGTTCCTGCAGGTCATTCGGAAGGATCACCGCCGTCACCGTACGCCGGGCGTGCGCGATCCGCACTGCTCGGTCGATCAGGTGGCGGACCTGCGACGGCTGTGTCGCCGTCATGCAGAAATCGCCGGCGACGTCCTTGAACAGCGCCTGCAGGTCTACTTCCTGCTGGTAGTGCGCGCCCAGCGCCGTCCGCGCCTGTTGTCCGCACAGCGCAACGACCGGCACGTGGTCCATCTTGGCGTCGTACAGCCCGTTGAGTAAATGGATCGCACCCGGACCGGATGTGGCGTAGCACAGCCCGACCTGCCCGGTGAACTTGGCATGGGCCGAGGCCATGAACGCAGCCATCTCCTCATGCCGGACCTGGACGTAGTGCATCCAGTCCTTCGCCTTCTCCAGCGCCACGTCCAGACCACCGACGCCGTCGCCGGGATAGCCGTAGACCCGGCTCAGGCCCCATTCATGCAGGCGCTGCCAGATGAATTCGCTGACGTTCATGACGGTTTCTCCAGGCGCAAGCGAGGGTTGCTGCCGCTATTACGCGGCGCCACCGCTGCCTGTTGCCTGGGGCGCTGTATACACGGTGCCGATAAGGGTCACTGTTTCGCGACTGTCTCCAGCGCCAGAAGCAATTCCCGCGCCCGCGCCGTTCCGGTGTGCCGGTCCAGTACGAGTGCCCTGGCAGTCGCGCCGATGCCGCGCCGTGCATCGCCCGGCATCTCGGTCAGCGCCCGGACGACGTCATCCGTATCATCCGCAACGATCACCGCGTCGGGGAAAATGTCCAACAGCCCGGCCCAGCGGTCGCTGATTACCGGCGTGCCGCATCCCGCCGCCTCGAACAGCCGCACGCTGGGCGACCATCCCGCCTGCACCATCGCGGCGCGTGTGATGTTCAGGGTGAAGCGCTGCGCCGCGTAGAACCCGGCATGGTCAGCCGGCGGCAGATGCTCGATCCGATCGACATTCGCCGGCCAGGCAATGTCGGTTGGGTATTGCGGTCCCGCGACGACGAAGCGGCGGTCCGGCAGACGGCGGGCGGGCTCCAGCAACAGCCGCTCCAGCGCCGGCTGCCGGTCCGCGCTGTAGGTGCCGAGGTAGCCGAGATCCCAGCGCAGCCGCGCCCGTGGCACCGACGCGTCATTAGCGTCCAGGGCGCAATACAGCGCGCATGGTCGGCGGGCGCTGTAGCGCTGCCGCAGATGCTCCAGCATCGGGCCGCCGGTGAAGGAGAAATAGAGATCCAGGAATGGGATCTGCCGGGGCGCGATGTAGGTGTC
>JAFEFW010000366.1 GCA_018240405.1 Pseudomonadota bacterium | reverse complement strand
CGCTGTATAACTGCCAGAACACCGCCCCGGCTCTGCCGCGCACCTTATGGACGTCGCGCATCAGGCGGAGAAAATCGCCGCGTTGCCCCATCTCCACCCGGTAATAGGCCATCTCCATCACCGCGCCGCGGGCGGTGCGCAGGATCGGCACGTATTCCGGCGCCGGCGCTTCCGGCATCGGCACTGGGATCGAGGCAGCTTTCGGGGCCTCCCGCACCACCGCCTCGATGCTGAAGAAGCGGGCGATCAGCATCAGCACCAGGCCGACAATGGCGGCGCACAGGAAGGTCTGCGGCAGGCCGATCTCGCTTCCCACCCAGCCCCAGGCAAACGATCCCAGCGTCAGCGCCCCGTTTTGCGCCAGCTGGAAGATCGACAGCGCGCGCGCCCGCACCCAGCCCGGGCAGACCAGCTGCGCCGCCGCCTGGATGGTGGCGAAGGCCGAGGTCCAGCCCAGGCCGAACAGCAGCATGCCGATCGAGGCCGGCAGCCAGTGGCGGGACAGGCCGATGATGATCATGCCGATGCAGGACAACAGTGTGCACAGCATGACGGTGCCGCCGCGCGACAGCCGTGCCCGCACCTTCGGCAGCAGCATCCCCGACGTCACGCCGCCGACACCCATGGCGCCCAGGATGAAACCATACATTCCGGCGCCGAGGTCCAGATCGTGGCGCACGAACAGCGGCAGCAGCGCCCACGGCGCCGAGGCCGGAATCGAGTAGGCCATCGTCCGCACCATCGCCGCCTGGATCGCCGGCGTATTGCGGACAAAGCGCACGCCGGCGCGCATGGCCGACAGGAAGTGCTCGCGCGGCAGGCCGGTGAAGTGACGGCTATTGCGCTGCCACAGGAACAGCGCGGCGATCACCGCCAGGATCGAGGTGGCATATAGCGAGAAGGTCAGGCTCGACCCGCCCAGCAGGATCAGGAAGCCGGCGATCGCCGGGCCGACGGCGCGGGTCAGGTTGTAGCCGATGCCGTTCAGCGCGATCGCCTGCACCAGATCCTCGCGCGGCACCATTTCCGGAATCACCGCGCCCCAGGCGGGGTTCACCAGCGCGCCGCCAATGCCGATGGCGAAGGTCAGGATCAGCAGCCACCACGCCGTCATGCCGCCCGAGATCGTCAGGATCGCCAGCAGCGCCGCGGCCGCGAAGGTCCAGATCTGGCAGCTCAGCAGGAAAACGCGGCGGTCGACGATATCCGCCAACGCCCCGCCGGGGATCGCCAGCAGAAACACCGGCATGATCGTCGCGGCCTGCACCGCGGCCACGATCACCGGATCCGGGGCCAGCGACGTCATCAGCCACCCGGCCCCTGTGTTCTGCAGCCAGGTGCCCAGCCAGCCAATGACCGTGGCGAGCCAAAGCTGGCGGAACACGCCGTGGCGCAGCGGCACCAGTGCGGCTGGCAGCCTCATGCCGTCGCTCCGCCGGACGGGAACGGGAAGCGGGTCGGGCGGCCGGTCATCGTCGCGATGTGCCTTACCGTTGGGGTCATGTCGGATGTCGGGAACCGCGGCGCCGCGGCGGGAGACACATACCCTATCCGTACCGGCGAGGGAGTGTTTTTTTGCAGTGCGGCATTGCTGCGGAGGCGCATGTTGCCGAAGCTGATCGATTGGTGTTCGGACACTTCAATGGCGGCGGCCCCCGTGAGCCATACACCGGGGCTTGGCTGGCCAGGGCGCGGACTCTGCTGCATGATCGGGGCCAACCTGCGAGTGAGGACCTGAGCCGTGCCTGTCGAGAAGCAAGCCTACCGTGAAGCCATGGCGCGCCTGGGTGCCGCCGTGAATGTGATCACCACGGACGGGCCGGGCGGCAAGGCCGGGTTCACGGCCAGTGCGGTGACCAGCGTCACCGATACGCCGCCGACGCTGCTGGTCTGCGCCAACCGCTCGAACGATTCCTATCCGGCGATGAAGGCCAATGGCGTGCTGTGCGTGAATACGCTGACGCCGGCGCAGGAAGGGCTGTCGCCGATCTTTGCCGGCATGACCGGGCACAAGACGGACGAGCGCTTCGACGGCTATGTGTGGCAGCCCCTGGTCACCGGAGCACCGGCGCTCGACCAGGCGGTCGTCGTGTTCGACTGCCGCATCACGCAGATCGTCGAGGTCGGCACGCATGATGTGTTCTTCTGTTCAGTCGAGGCGGTGCGCACCGGCGATGCGAACGAAGGGCTGATCTACTACGGCCGCGGCTACCATAAAGTGGCGTTGCCGAAGGTTTGACGCCGGGCGATACGACGTGATCGATCCGGTTCGGTGGATCGACATCACGCTGCCGATCCGGCCGGACATGCCGCTTTATCCAGGGGACGCAGCACCCTGTGTGCGCCGGCTTGCATCGCTGGAATCGGGTGATCCGCTGACGCTCTCCGAAATCACGCTCGGCTGCCACGTCGGCACCCATATCGATGCGCCGGCGCATTTTGTCGCCGGCGGGGCGACGGTGGATCAGCTGGACCGCGCCTGCTTCGTCGGCCCGGCGGTAGTCCTCGACCTGACGGGACGCAAGGTGATTACGGCGTCGGACGTGCAGCGTCTGACGGTTCCGCCCAGGCGGCACATCCTCCTGAAGACCGACAATTCGGCGCTGCTGCACCGCGGCGGGTTTGATCCGGCCTATTGCACGCTGTCGGTGGCAGCGGCCGCAGCGCTGCTGGCGCTGGCGCCGCTGTCGATCGGCATCGACTATTACAGCCTTGATCCGCCGGCAGAGGCGGACCTCCCGGCGCATCGCGCGGTGGCTCTGGCCGGTCGGCCGGTGTTCGTATGCCTGGACCTGTCCGGTGTTTCGGCTGGATCGTTTACCTTCATCGGCCTGCCCCTGCCAGTCGCCGGCGTCGAGGGCATGCCGGTCCGGGCATTCCTGGTCCCATACGATGGTGTTGACCGCCCGACGTCGTCATAAGAACGACTGAACATGTCGCGCCAGGCGATACGCCAGACATCGGGCCAGTGAGGCGAAACCGGCATTACCCTGCCGGATCCGGCAATCCTGAAAGCGGGCACCTGCTCGGCAGCCAACTGCCTGGCTGTGATTCGCGCTGTCTGCCTCGCGGGAAATGAAACCGTAAGACGCGCCGAGCGCGCAAAGGAATCATGGCGGTGGCGGCATAATGGTTTGGTCAACCGCCGTGGCGCTCACCACCAGATCATCAGGGGCGTTGCGGCGGTACCAGGCACTGCCGGTCCTTTGCGTGTTCCGCGTGTTCTGCGGTTTCATTGCCTTGTTCATTCCGACCCGTTCGAGCAGAAAATCCTCTTGTGACACAGCAGATCAAGTGTGTTGTTTAATAGTAACAATCCGTTAAAATAATAAGCAGCACCAACGCCTGCGATTGCAGTCGCATCTGACCGTGGGCCAACCGTTACCCCGGCACCGCCCGGGAGACTTCTTCCGCTGGACCCGGTGCCATCGTCGGCCAGGCCCCAGGCGTGGGGCCGGTCCGCACACTTGCGCATCGTCCCGCCCAGGCCGTAGCGTTCCCGTCACCGCCTATGCCGCGCCGGAATGCCGCCATCGACACCATTGGCGCTGCTACGGCCGGCCGTGCCGGGACGACAAGAAAACGCAGGGAGACTTCAAGATATGGACCAATTGGA
>JAFEFW010000365.1 GCA_018240405.1 Pseudomonadota bacterium | reverse complement strand
AAATGGATGCCTTCAACCGTCTCTTCGATATTCAGGCGGTTCAGCAGGTCCTTCAGCGCGCTGACCATACCGGCAAGCTGTGCGCGCTGCGGTGCCGTCAGTTCGGGTGGCTTGCCGCTGGCGCTCGCCGCCTGTGCGGAACCGATGAAGCTTTGCATCAGCGTCCGCAGCTTATCGCCCTGCGTCCGGTCGATCCCTTCAAGCTCCGCGCTGCTGGCGGCGCTGCGGATGGTGATGTCGCGCATGACGCCGCTGTCGTCCCGGACGCCGATGCGCCAGTCCGCCATCGTCGTCTGCGCGCGGACCGTCATCCGGTTGCCGGGTTCACCTGTCACGACGCCGTCGATCAGGTTGCGGCCGATGGTCTGCTTCGACAGATCCTTGCCGTCATCGGCCATCACCACCAGGTCCCGCAGTTCGATCTTGAACGGCGACGGCTGTGCCAGTGACGGATCGATCCGGCCGGTGATGGTCTGGCCGCCGATCGTGTAGGCAATGCGGGCGGGTGGTTGCGGGCCGGCCTGCAGTGCCGTCAGAGCACCTGCGGCCGGCAGCGCCGCGGAGGTGATTTCCCAGACGCCCGCGGCGAGCGGTCGGGCCTGCGCTGTCAGGGCAGCATCCCGCGGCTCGATCATGTTTGGCAGCGGCACACGCACCTTGAAGGCGTTGCCGTCCGGCGTCACTTGCAACGGGTGCTCCGGCGTCGCCAGCGTGCCGCCGCTGATGACCGACAGCGCGGCGGTTAGTTGGGACGCCGCCGCTTCGGGAGTCACACGCTCCTGCGCCTGCGCTAAGGTCGAAAACACGGATGCCGCGAAAAGTGCGGCCACTGGCACGCGTGGCGATCGCATAGGAACCTCGTTAATCCTTCAGTTCGTTTCCGCCATCCTGGCCATGGCCTGCGCCGCTGGCAGCCATACCGTTACTGTGGTGCCTTTTCCCTCCTCGCTGTCAATCACCAACTGACCCCGGTGGCGGTTGACAATGTGCTTGACGATGGCAAGCCCCAGGCCGGTGCCGCCAACAGCGCGGGAGCGGCCTTTGTCGACCCGGTAGAATCGCTCCGTCAGGCGTGGCAGGTGCTGTTTCGGAATGCCGATGCCTTCGTCCGTTACGGCCACAAGAACGCCAGGTCGCGACGGCCATCGCCCACCGGGCACGGCATGCGCCAACGTGACCGAAATGGTGCCGCTGTCCCGGCCGTACTTCACGGCGTTGTCCATCAGGTTCTGCAGCACCTGCGTGATCTGGTCTGAATCCGCCTGCACCGCCGGAAGGTCGTCCTGTAGCTGCAGCGATAGCTTCGCGGTCCGTTCGGCGAGGCGGGGCTCGAAGCCTTCCGCGACATGGCGCACCAGGTGCGCGAGGTCCAGCCGTTCCGCCGGGGCCTGGTGTTCCGTCATTTCAATACGCGACAGGCTGAGCAGGTCGTCGATCAGCCGGTTCATCCGCGCGCCCTGCTCAGCCATGATTGCGAGGAAGCGCTGCTGTGCCGGCTTGTCGTCAGCGGCCGGGCCGCGCAGCGTCTCGGTGAAGCCGATCAACGAGGCCAGAGGCGTGCGCAGCTCGTGGCTGACATTGGCGACGAAATCGGCGCGCATGCGCTCGAACAGCCGCTCCCGCGTGCGATCCGACAGCACCAGCAGGATTGCGCCGCCGTCGGCAAGCGGTGGATCGATCGGCACCACGGTGGCCTGCAGGTCACGCGTGACCGGCGCCGGCAGCGTCAGGTCAGCGGTTTGGCTTTCGCCGGTGGCCTGCAACCGCTCGATGGCGGAGCGCACAGCGGGATGGCGTAATACGGCTGGGGTCTCAGCGGTAAATGCCTGCCGCGCGGCGGCGTTGGATCGACGGACTGAGCGGTCCTGCGCGAGGACTATGACCGGATCGGGCAGCCGCTCCAGGATTTGCGTATCGGCGCGGCGGTAGTGCTCGACCAGGGCCGCGTGCGTCGCCATACGCTGCGACAGGCGGGCGACCTCGCCGGCCAGTCCGGTCAGGACGCGCACCTCCGGCGGAGCCAGCGACTCATCCTGGTGTGCCATGCGCCGGATGGTCCAGGCTACCATATCGATGTCACGCGCCAGCAGGTACAGAACGCCGGTGGCTGCCCCGATATAGACCATGATCGTGAGCATCATCGGCGCCGTTTCGACCCGCCCGGTGAGACGGAACAGCAGCAGAATCAGGATTGGTAGCGCCGCCAGCCCGCCGACGGCTGCATAACGCCTCATTCTGCGCGCTTGGGCTGCAGCCGTCCGCCGTCAGTCGCTCTGTGGCAGGCGTTGGTGACGGGCGCGTACGGTGCGCTCGATGGCTGCCGTGACCAGCGGGTCGAGACCGAGTTCGTCGCGAACAAACTCCAGCATGCGCAAGGATGCCTCCTTACGGCCGCGGTCGCCGGCGATGATCTCGCAGGCAAGGGCGTAGGCGGTCTCGCGCAGGTTCTGGGGCAGCGCGGCGCGGATCAGGCGGGCGGCGTGATCGAGGCCGTCGGTGTCGCGCAGCAGACCGACCGCGGCATCGGTCACGTCGACCAACTGGTCCGTCGTGAAGTCCTGGAACACCGGCAAGGTTTGCACCTGGCCAGACATTACGCCGATTTCGCGGTCCGTGATGCCGCCATCGGCGGCAGAGACCAGCACCATGGTCAGGACCAGGGCCTCAGCGGCATTGAGTGAATCACGGGTCTTCATGCGCTTCTCCAGGGGCGGCACGCCCGGGCCGGGTTCAAGCAGAGGCGTACGGGCTGGGCAAATCATATAGCTGTCCGGGCCGACCCACTGCGAATCGTTATCGGTGAGGCTGGCTGCGCCTGCGGCCTGGACGGAAAGCGTGTGTGCCGCGCCCGTGACCGTGCCAATTGCCGTACCGGGCTAATTGTCGGTGTCTTGCAACGCGACCGTGCGGGGGCCTCGGTTCACATTCAGATTGCCGTCCAGGGTCCGCGGTGCTGGTGCCGTCCGCAGATTGTCCACGCAAGGCGACGCCGCGTCGTGGCTCCTGCGTTGTCAAAGGCTGTGGCTCGCGAGCCTCCGGCCCGCCATTCCGGTGCTTTCCGTTTGACCACCTGTCATAAGCCGGGGCCCTCCGCAATACGCGTTAAGGATTTCTTGTTGCAATATGGGAACGATGCCGGTGTGCCTTAACCCGATCCAATCGACGCGAAACCAACCAGTTTGAACCTTGACCGCAATGGTAATTGCCTTCTCGGTCACTCCGCTCAGCTGTGGCGGCATAAAATTATGATAACGCAATAAAACTTTGAATCATCAGATTACTAGAAGCGAGCATAGGCATACGGTAGCCAGCAGGAACTGCACCATGCAGCACATACATTAAAACAAGCCGAATTATGATGATTTCGTTCGACACGAAATGTCATCCAACCGTGATTGATCGATGTCCACCAAGCACTATTGTGGTGTCATCTTTGGTTTACGGAATGGTCGGGGCTCGCATCCTGCTGGGCCGGTTCTGGCGCATTCCCAGGGAGGGCGTCGGTGGCAAATTCTGCAACCTATCTGAACTCGTATCGAATTTCTGACCCGGACATAAACAACACCTTCATAATTGTGGCGCCGAAAGGCAACGGCGGGCTAAATGGAGCACAGTACA
>JAFEFW010000364.1 GCA_018240405.1 Pseudomonadota bacterium | reverse complement strand
CCGGTGTGCTCGATCGGGAAACCGAGGCGACGATCTACGCCGACGCCATGGATCTCGCGGCGCGGTGGAATGAGGGAAGCCTGCCGGCGCTGGCCAGCACGATCGATGACCGCCTGGCGCAGAATGTCGATGACGACGCGGTCTATCTGCTGGTTGACCCGACCATGCACCGCGTGGCCGGCAACCTGGCGACCTGGCCCGCCCAGGTGACGGAGGCCAATAGTACCTACGAACTGATGCTGCAACGCGCCGGCACCGTCTCGCGTGCCCGCGTGCAACGTTATGACCTGCCAAATGGCTACCATCTGCTGATCGGGCGCGACATCAGGCTGCGTGCGCAGTTGCGCGGCTTGCTGACCGACGCCCTGCTGTGGGCGATGCTGGTGGCGCTGCTGATGGCGACGGCGGGCGCGCTGATCATCCGCAACCTGATCCGCCGCACGCTGGCCAATATCTCCCACACGGCCGCGGCCATCGCGGCCGGCGACTTTGCCCAGCGCGTGCGCCTGAGCGGCCGCGGCGACGAGTTCGACCAGTTGGCCGAGGTCCTCAACGATATGCTGGACCGGATCGGCCGGCTGATGGATGGCGTGCGGCAGGTGTCGAACGCGATCGCCCACGACTTGCGGACACCGATCACACGCGCCCGCACCCGCCTGGAAGACGCCGCGCTGCATGCGGCGACCTCCGAGGACCTCCGGGCGGCGATCGAACGCGCCACTGCCGACCTCGATAGCATCGTCGGCGTCTTCCAGGCGCTGCTGCGCATTGCCCAGATCGAGTCCGGATCGCGCCGCTCCGCGTTCGCTCCGGTCGATATTGTGCCGCTGCTGGCCGAGGTCGCCGATCTCTACGAGGCGGTCGCGGAAGAACGCATGATCACCCTGCGCCTGAACGCTCCAACCCACGTCATGGTCTACGGCGACAGGGCGCTGATCCAGCAGGCGATCGCCAACCTGGTCGACAACGCATTGAAATTCTCACCTGAGGGCGGATCGGTAGCGATCAACGTGGCCGATGGCACACCGGTCGTCGTCGCGGTCGCCGATCATGGGCCAGGCATTCCGGAGGCGGACCGAGACAAGGCGGCGGATCGCTTCTATCGCGGGGAGGCAGCCCGCAATACGCCAGGGTCCGGCCTCGGCCTGTCCCTGGTACTGGCCGTTGCCCAACTCCACAGCGGCACGCTGCGGCTGGAGGACAATCATCCCGGCTTGCGCGCGGTGCTGACTCTGCCTCATTCCGAGGAGGCTGTTGCCGAGGGTGCGGGAACGGAAAGAGGCTTGATTGCTCCCTAACCGCATTGTCACTTTTGAAACAGGGCAAGGTGAGGCGAAGTATGAAAAGACGCCCGCCATGCCGCTATCGCCCCTTCACCTTGCCGGACCTGCCGTCATGGCCCTGAGCACCAGCCTGTTGCTTGGTGCCGCGGCGCTGCATGCCGACGCGCAGACGCCGCCGTTGGAAGTGACGACGGATACGCAGGCCTATTGCCAGCGTCTATCGGATCAGGTCAGCGCGCGAATGCGGGGCCTGCAGTCCCCCCCACCCGAGGTGATCAGGCTGTCCGATGAGGGTGAACGCCTGTGCGACGAAGGCCAGATTCGTGGCGGCATCCTGCGCCTGCGCCGGGCCTGGATGATGATGGCGCATCCGGAGCACCATTACGGCGGCCGCTGACCCTTCGCGACGACGACCGGATCGTGGCGCACCGGAAAATTCACCGATCGTGCGATGAAGCACCGCTCATGCGCAGCCTCATGCAGGGCGACGGCCTTCGCCAGATCAGTTCCGGCGGCGACCACGACCTTTGGCCGCAGTACCACTTCGGTGAACTGGCCGGCACCACCGGCGGACTCCTCGACCATCGTCCCCTCGGCTGCGTCCTCATAGGACAGGACATCGACCCCGGCAGCGGCGCAGAGGCCAAGATACCATAGCTGGTGACAGGCCGACAGCGACGCGACCAGCAGGTCCTCGGGGTTCCAGCGCGTGGCGTCGCCCCGGAAAATCGGGTCGCAGGAGCCTTCAAGCGGTGGCTTGCCGGCCACCGTGATGCGGTGGTCGCGCCGGTGGTTGCGGAACGCCACTCCGGCATCCGCGCCGGTCCAGGTCAGGTGCGTGCGGTAAATGTGGGATCGCGGTGCCATTCAGGTCACCCAGGGAGCCGGCACGAGAAAACGGCCGCCAACAGTCTTCAGCCCGTTGTTCTCGCTGGCCATCGCCGCCTTCCGTAATTCCTGCAGCAGCGTGCCGGCTTCGGTCCGACGCCAGAACCAGGTATCGATCTGCGTAGGAGACGGCGCAGGTCCAAGCGCCTGCGCTGCTTCCCCGTACAGCGCCTTGATGTCGTCGCACAGGAATCGTAGTGCCAGCGCCGGCGTATCCAGCAGCGGCAGCGTCGGCAGCCCGCCGTTCAGGAACGATCCGGTCATCGCCGGCCAGTCCTCCGGCGGCACGCCGCTCAGCCCAACCGTGGTCCGGCCAAAGCGTTGGCGGGCCTGTTCCCACCACGGCATCAGCGCCTTCAGTTCAGCGGCAAACCCTGGCGCGGACATCAGCGCGGGCGGCACCCAGGCGGGATTATCACCAGCGGGCGGATCGTGCGGAAAATCCTCCAGGATGACCGGGCCGTCGGTCCGCTCGAGCAGCGCGAGCGCCGCCTGGATCATACGGGTCTGGTAGGCAGCATCCCCCGGCACGCCCAGCGGGCGGCCAAGCGGCGCGGCGGACCACAGGGCTCGGGGCGGCCGCGTCTTCTCGGCCTGCGGCCGCACCGAAGCCAGGGCGACGGTGGCGAAGCCTTGTTCTTCCAGCATATGCGCGAGCGCGCACACGGCGCGCGTGCAGAGCGGTCAGACAGGGCTGAGCAGGATGGAGTCGATCCGTTCCTGCCGGAGCTGGCCGGCGATCTGGTCCACCGCCTGCCGCATCTGCGCCGGGTCGGTGGAGCCCATTACCGTATAGTGGGTGTCGGCAACGCCGCCGATGTGTCCGCCAGCCGCCAATTCGCGCAGACGCTGCAGCGGGAAGACGACGTTCGGGTCGCGCTGCCAGCCGGAGCGGTCGAAGTTGATCGAGACATGGCTGACCAGCAGGTCGTTCACCGGTACATCGCCAGAGATAAAGCGGACCTCGCCGGAGCCAAAGGCGAAGGGCGTGTCACCGCGGCGGATCAGCGCGGCGCTGGAGATAATGGCGACACGCCGCTGCGGCAAAGGCGGGCCGGCCACGAACGGTGCCGTGTCGAAGGATGGGCACGGCACAGCCACCACCGCGTCACGGGTTGGCTGGGGGATGTCTTCGAGGCGGGCCATGCGGAAGTGTGGGCACGGAACGCAGGCGCGGACAACTGCATGGCGCGCAAGGATGCCGCGACACCAGGGACTGTAACGAATGCGCCGCTCAGCGGACGGACCACCCCTACCGCCACGCCAGCAACAGCCGCTCCAGCCGGCCGATCACCCAGGACACCACGAGTCCGAGCAGCGACAGCACGACGATGCCGGCCAGCAGGTTGTCGGTATCGTAGAGGTTCCCTGCCTGCAGCACGAACGCCCCAATTCCCCGCTCGGCGCCAATCATCTCCGCCGCCACCAGCAGCACGATGGCAATCGAGGC
>JAFEFW010000363.1 GCA_018240405.1 Pseudomonadota bacterium | reverse complement strand
ATAGTAGCGGTACTGACGGAGACTGGCCGCTGAGCCTTGGCGTGCGTACCCTCTGATTGCAGCGCGTCTTATGGAAATGGCGAATAACCCGCGTTGCTGATGGGCGCGGTCTTTTTCCTCCAAGGCGGCACGGCTCTCCACCTAAGATAGTCTGACTTTGCTTGGCTTCGGCGATGTGCTCCGTTCAGAGGCAGCGCCGTAGGTGCAGGCTGGTAGCACTATGCTCACCAGCTTCCTCCGGTTTGGGAGAGGTTCAAGCTCGGAGCAGATTGCGCCGGCGCCTCCATTTGCTGTTCACGGCTACATAACGATGCGCTCTGCAAACGGCACAATCATTCAGCAACATCACGCGCGCGTGTGTAACCCATTTTCGTTTCCAAAATACATGAACGCATTTTAATTAAGGCTCATGCCCAAGAATGATCTGGAGGAGGAAGGCGCTGAAGCATGGCGGTTGCGCGCGCGGCGCTACCGAGACCTCGCGCGATGTACAACGGACGGCATCCTCGAGAAGTTGCTACGCGAGCTTGCCGATGAGACGGAAGCTGAAGCAGGCAAGCTTGAAGCGATTGCGCGACCGCTGGAACAGACCGGTGATCAGCCGCCGGGGCCTTGCGGAATGCGACACGTGCTTGCGTCGGACCCGCAGTGCGCGCCGTCGGCAACCCAGAAGCCGTGACAACCGCGTCGGGCACAAAACCCAGCGTGCGGCAGCCAACCCTGCTTCAGGTCGCGATCCACGCCTCAGGTCATGCAGTTGCCCACCTGGTGCTGACCGAGCTGCTGCCATATCCGGCACCGTTCCTTCGAGCAGTCTCGGTTCTCCCTGAAGGCGAGGCGTTGGGACGGGTGCCGACCCAGCCACGAGTGTGGTGCTGGAGGCCGCGCGCCGAACTCGAACACGCGATGACCGAGGAGGAGTGTGAGACGCTGCGCCGTGAAGCGACGTGCGACGCCGTGGAATGCGCGGCTGGTCATGCCGCCGAGGCTTACTACCGAGACGGTCCGATGGGCTCATGGATCTTCTGCTCAGCAGCGTATGCCGCTCGAACAGCTTCTGGAGATTGGGACGCCAGGGAGGACATGCGCTACCTTCGCGCAACGGTCGAATGGCTTAAGCCCGATGATACCGTCACAGCCACGCAGCAGACTTTGCGATTGGCGTTCGCTCTGGTGGCGACTGAATGGCGCGGGATCTTTGGGGTGGCCAGAATACTCCGCGACAAGAAGACGATGCGGGAAGACGAGTTTACCTCTACTTGGCGACAGCATCGCGCGCCTGAGACGTGGCGCCGCAAGGTCGAAGCCAGGTTAGGCCCCGACCTCGCCCGATGGCGCCACACGCTACTGACCGGCCTTTAGGACGTTGCGGCGTCCGGCTGAGGAGTCTAGGTAAGTCTCACTGGACGCCCGCAACCGCGGCGCGTTCAAGCCTTCCGCTGACGTGGGCCAAACGGCCTTTGACCATGGTCCGGTCCTTGTCTGACCATGCTGCAGCAGACCTTTCGATCAGGCGCTCGAGTTCAGCGATGAGGTAGAGACAGTGTTCAGCGTGCGTCGGGGCTGATAATGGCGTCCGGTCGGTTGGTGGCCGGCGCTTCGGCATGTCGTCACCTGTTATCGCAACTGGCGACAGATTACCTGCGGTCGCAGCCGGGACTATGCAAAATCGGAATTTGTGCGGGCCCAAATGGGTGGAGTAACCAGGTACTCCGCCAGCCACCATGAGCAGCCGACCAGGCGCGGCAGTCCGGCGACCAGATTGCGCGAGCTGCGCTGGCGACTATGGCGCGGGCAAGCAGTCGGAATGGCGGAATTTGATGGAACAGATGGGCAATATGTGCTGCGATGGCAGTAGGCAGTCTCGGGCTAGGCCGACTTGGGTGACTCCTGCGGCACCGTTTGGTCAGCCCCCGCCCCAAGGGAGCGTCCGGAACATCTCGTAGGTTACGTAGATATGCCTGCAACACAAGTGCGGCGCGCTCTCCAACAGGTCGTGAGGCGGGGTGGTCTACAATAGACGCAGCTAAACCCTCGCCCTGTACCAGGCCGATTGCGAACTCGAACAATTCTTCGGCCTCGCTGAGGTTGATTAGGCCCTTACGCATCAGGAACCGAAGCAACGATATGCTGAAAGCCGCATCCGCGACGGTCTGAGCGGCAACCGAAGTCGGACGAATGCTTTTTGTGAAATGGCTTCAGGTGCGTTGCACAGCAGAGCTCCTTCCGCGCGTATTTACTAAGCCCACTGTGCTAAAGTTCACCGATCCGTCCCGGAGACGGCTCCGACGTCTGTGGCAGCCGTGGGCCGGGGTCTGGCAACCCCGGCCACCTCACGGCCTCAACGAGAATGGTAGCAGCCCGAATCGAGTTCCGCGCACGCCCCGGCCTTGATCCCGAGAGCCAGAACGAATCGGCACCAACAGATTCAGCGGCCGGCGATATGCGGCGTGAACAGATCGGGCGCCGGAACCCCCCCGCTAACCCGCGGGGCGACCGGCCAGGGGCAGGCGGTCCCCTGCCCGGTCTAACCTTTCACTGGAGGGTCACTGTCGCGCGTCAGTCTGTTCCGGATCCTGCCAGCACCGCTGCAATCAGCATATCCTCCAGTTATCTCAACCGCGCCCCGCCGCAGCAAAGGGGAGGTGCACCACCGGTTGGTGAGGTGCACCTCCAAGTGCGGCCGGATTGTTTCCGAGACAATTCCGGCAGCCAAAGCCTGCCTCCGAGGCTTCCAGCCGTCCACGGCCCGTGGGTTGAAAAATTCCGTAACATTCGCGGCTCTCGAGGGGAGAGAGGAACGGCGGCACTTTGGGCTCACTTGTCGGATCCTAGTCTCGACTACCGGTGTGTAGCAGCACCTTGTAGAGGCACCCGAAGGCGAAGGCGGTTGCCAGGATCAGTAGAATATTCATGGCTTCTGTAGCCTTACCCCCTGACCGCCGCCGGTCTCGCGGAGGAACTTCACCCCGGCGGCTTCGAGTGTGGCTATGATCTTTTCGGCGGTCTCCAGGCGTCCGCCAATGTCGCCATCCTTGGCCTCAACGCGCTTGATCGTCGCATCGGACACGCCGCTGTGGGTAGCGAGATCGGTCTGCGTCCAGGCCAGCAGGGCTCGAGCAGCCTTTAGCTGACGAACTGATACCCCCTGTGTCGGCTTCATCGCGCCCCGTTACAGACTTTTCGTATCAGTATCCGTTGTAAGATCGAAAGACAATGCCGCGATGGCGATTTCGGAGCTTGTGAGAAGGGCTACAGGCGTGAGTGTCCAAGCTCGGACAACCGGCACCTCAATCCCGCTTGCCGATACGCAACAGCAGCGCAAAGAGGCAGGCGAAACCGACCACGAGGAGCAGGATCAGGAGGGCAGTCATGCGGCCATCCTCATCTTGCGGTTAGATGAGCCGAAAAGGGGCGCACCCCTGTTTGGCAGTGAGGTGCGCCCAGGAACGTACGCCTCTCGGGCAGGCTGAGAGACTGCCCGCAGGACAAGTCTCGTGGATATCTGAGCTACGGTCCACCAGCCCTCGGTTGAGACGTTGCGCTACGTCTCGTGCCGCTCGTGGCCCTTTGGTGTGCCAGGTTCCCGTGAACGCATCCCAGGCCCGCCGTTCTCCGTCATG
>JAFEFW010000362.1 GCA_018240405.1 Pseudomonadota bacterium | reverse complement strand
CATCGGGAGCTGGCGATTGAGGCAATGCCGGATTTTCTGTTGCCGCAAAAAGGACGCTACGGCCTGCGGGACTATGAGAAAATGTTCTGTCCGGACCTGAAGAGCGGGCCGGATATCTTCGACTTGCGCGGGATCGACCGGGCGCGGGGTTGCGTGGTCGTTGTACGGCCGGATCAATACATCGCGCATGTGCTGCCGCTCGATGCGCATGCCGAACTGGCGGCATTCTTTGCAGGGTTTATGGTGTGAGGTCGGAGGGGCTTTGCTCTGATGTGCCATGGCGCGGCCGGACGCGTCATGACGCCAGGTATTATATGCGTCATGACCTACAAACGTCACGACAGAGGCCGTCCTTCACCCTCATGGCGTGCGGTGACCTCGTCGGCGCCAAGATAAGCTGGGTTGAAGGGCGGCCGATCCGGCACAGGCTCTCCAGCGTCATGGCGAGCGAAGGCCCGCCATTCACGGCTTTGCCGCAAAGGCGCTGTTTCTGCATGGGTTTCTCATCAGCAAGGCGTGGGTGGCAGGCATGCGCCCGCTATGACGAGAAAGCAACGGGCGCACGAATTGGCCTATTTTAACGCCTATGGGCGGAGGCCCGCCATGACAAGCCTGTGGCTTGCGCGCCCCGTAGCGCTTGCCAGCGCCTACGTCCACTCCGGTATCAGCGGAACCCGGAGCGTCTCCACCTCCGGCAGGTCAATACCGAAATGCTCCATCAGAAAGGACCGCAGCGCCGCTCGATCTTCCAGTTGAAACGACCGGCGGCTGTCGCCCTTAACAAATGTCGCTTCGCGGTTCATCAGCCCAATCCGGCCGTTCGGTGTGACGCGCCCGATCATGATCCGCTGCAGAAACGGCGAGTCCGGGTGCGTCGCCGTGCAATGGTTCGCCATCTCAAAATCGACCGGATAGACCCGGTCGAGTTCTGCGTACCAGAGCGGGGTATCGCCGTTCAGCAGCACCCGGTAGCCACCATCATGCCCAAGCCGGTGCTGCCCCACCGCTTCTCCGCTCAACGGCAGCGGCTCGCACGTGCCCGGACCGCCGAAACCCGGATCGGCAACGAACTGCCCCTCCGGCAAGTCGACCGTCACAAACATATGCGCCCGCGGTGACTGCTCCAGCGGGGTCATAAGCACCACGCGACCGATGTGCCGCTCGATGCGGAAGCCCAGCATCTCAAGCACCGCCGCGAACAAGGTCGCTTGTTCGAAACAATACCCGCCACGGCGCGCGCCCACCAGCTTCGCTTGCAGGCTATCGAGGTCCAGGCGAATCCGCCGCCCCAGCAGCACATCCAGCGCCTCGAACGGGATGGCGATCATATGGGCCCGCAGCAGCCCCGCCAGCGTGTCCAGCGTCGGCGCCAGGTCGCCCCGGTAGCCGATCCGGTTCAGATAGGCTTGCAGATCCAGCGCCATGACCCCTCCTACAGCCCGAATTCCATCAGCAGGGCCATCGTCCGCGTCGGGATCGGCGGCGCGGCGGCGATGAATTTACGCAGGTCGGCGCCGTGGTCGATATCGAGGCCAATACCGGGTAGCCGGACGATCACCGGCTCGATGCCGACACGCCGCGCCGCCATCAGGTGCGGAAAGTAGGAATCGTCGCCAAACCGCAGCGGCACCGAAAACGGCGGCGAACACAGCACGGCATTCGAGCCCAGTTCGTCATGCGCCGGCACGATGGTGAAGGAGGGTCCCGGCAGCGCCGATCCGACCACGGCGTCGATCTCCGCCGACGTAACCCGGGGAATGTCGCCCGGCACTGTCAGGAGCGCCCCCTTGCCTTCCGCGGTCAGCACGCGTGCCATGCCGTTCACCGCGCCGGTGTGACCGTCCAGTGCGCCCTCGGTCACCACGCGCGCACCGTACCGCGCCGCCAGCTTCCCGGCGACCGGATCGATGGTGTTGACCAGGATGCCGGCAAGCCGCGTCGCGCCGGCCAGGGCCGCCAGCACGTCTTCGACCATCGTCGCCGCCAGTTTCTCGCGCTGAGCCGGCGTCAGCACCGCGCCGGTGCGCGTCTTGGCGCCGGTGAACTGCTTCACCGGCACCGCGGCCCACACATCGGTCATCGCGCGGCGGCGTGGCGCTGTCCGCGCGGCGTACGCCGGCGCCGCAGCACGGCAGCGGCGTCCAGCACGATGCGCGCCAATGCCTCGCGATCCTCCAGCGTCGTCATCAGCGTCTGCGCCAGGGTGACGCGCGCATCGATCGAGACGACCTCGGACATGTCGGCGTGATCGATCACATAACCATCCAGCAGATCGGCGTAGCGCGCCGCCACCGACCCGGCGGACGCGTCCAGCCCAAGCTCCGTCATCATCTTCGCGGTCGGCCCCTTCACCGCCCGCCCGGCGATAATTGGTGACACCGCAATGATGGGTGCCGCGCAGGCGATCATGGCGTCGCGCACGCCGGGAATGGCCAAAATCGGCTCGACCGAAATGAAAGGGTTGGACGGGCAGATCACCACCGCCTCCAGCCGCGGGTCGGCCAGTGCGGCGAGGAAATCCGGATGCGCCTTCGCCTGCGCGGCACCGGCGAATTCCAGCTTCGACACCACCGGTTCGCAGCGGCGATGTACGAAATATTCCTGAAAATCCAGCCAGCCGGCATCCGTCAGCAGCCGCGTGCGCACCGGATCGTCGCTCATCGGCAGGATGCGCTGTGCGATGCCCATCTTCCGGCACAGTGCTTCGGTCACCGCCGACAGGCTTTCGCCCAGCCGCAGCCGCCGCGTCCGTTCCACATGCAGCGCCACGTCACGATCGCCCAGGCGGAACCAGGTCTCACCGCCCAGCGCCTCCATTGTCTCCATGAACGACCAGGTCTCGTCGTGCCGCCCCCAGCCGAGTTCCCGGTTCGCCAGCCCGGCCAGCGTATAGGCAACGGTATCGATGTCCGGCGAGATCGACAGGCCGAGATGCTCGAAATCGTCGCCGGTGTTGACGACGACCAGCAGGTCCTCGGGCTTCAGGATGCGCGACAGGCCCAGGGCGAGCTTGGCGCCCCCTACCCCGCCGGACAAGGCGATGATCACTGGAACAAATCCTCCTCCGGCGGCCGGACCAGTTCGGCCACCGGGACGTTGGGGGCATGCCACGTCAGGCCGCGCAGGACAACCACCGGCTGGCCCTCGGCGGCCTGGCCCTGCAGCAGCGACGCCGCCGCCGCAATCTCATCGGCAAAACCGATGATGGACACTTCCAGCGTGCGGCCGAACAGGTCCGGCTGGCCGCGCAGATCGATCAGCGATGGCAGCCCCGCGGCGCCGATCGCCACGCCGGCGGTGCCGCGCCGCCAGGGACGGCCGAAACTGTCGCTGATGACGACGCCGACCTCCACGTCATACGCCGCGGCGAGCCGCGCCCGGATCGCCTCCGCCGACTGGTCGGGATCGACCGGTAGCAGCAGCGCCCGCTGCGCGCCGTCACGTTCCGCGACATTGGACTGGTCAACGCCGGCATTCGCCATGACGAAACCCAGGCGGTGCTGCATGATCATCAGGTTAGGCCGCGAGCGTACCACCTTCACGGACTCCGACAGCACCACCTGGACGATGCGCGGGTCCTTGCCGGTCTCGGCCGCCAGCCGGACCGCCTCCGCCGAGGGCTCGACGTCGGCGAG
>JAFEFW010000361.1 GCA_018240405.1 Pseudomonadota bacterium | reverse complement strand
GCCTCGGACGCTCAAATGGCGATCTCCGGCTCCACTCCCCATGCGTCGCCAGCCCGACCCGGCGCGCCGCCTCCTGTCGCCGCCGCGCGTGTGAGGCCGCCATATACGTCACAACCTATGCGGTCGCCGCCGACACAGCCGCCGCAGCGGACCGCCACCGCCCCGATCTACCCGTGGTGGCTGTGGCCGGCCTCGGGCGATGGTGGCTCTGGGCGATCCGAACAGCCTGCCCCTCCGTCGGCCGCCCCGCAAATGCCCGCTGTCGTGCAAGCCGAGCGTCCGCCCGCGCCAATTGAGCCACAAATCATCACCATGCCGCGGGCCGGCGGCAGCTACGTCGCCGGGTGCCGTGAAATTCCGAACGGCTACACCTGTGGGCCCTGACCGGCCGGCAGCGTGCCCTCAATACAGCGACGTGCCGTAGAACCGCCCGAACCGCCCCGCCTTGAAGCCAAGCAGTTGCAGCATCGTCTCCGACGCGTAGTGCCGGACCGCGGGGTTCAGCGACAGGAACCAGTTCTCCTGCGGTAGATAGATCGGCAGCGTATAGAACGCGAAGATTGCGCCGCGGTGCCTGTCCTGCGTGCGGTTGAAGCCGGTACGGTGCCAGACCCGACCCTCCATGATGATCATTGAGCCCGCGGGTGCTTCCAGCGCGACCGTCTCGCCGCCCTCGCCGGGCTGCGGCGTGCGGTTCAGGCGGTGGCTGCCCGGAACGATTCGGGTCGCGCCGTTCTCATCGGTGAAGTCGTCGATGGCCCAGGCAATGTTGACGCCCTGGATGCCGCCCCAGGGAAGCGGCGCAAAACCCTGGTCGGCGTGCAGCACCATCTCGCCGCCGCCCGGCCCGGTGATATTGGCCGAGATGTTGGACAGCAGCACCGGCCAGCCCAGCAGCGCCTTCACCGCCTGCAGCGCGAATGGATGCTCCGCCAGGTCGCTGAACACCGGGTCGCGGCTAAGCAGGCCCCAGACGCGCTGGTTGGTGCGGTCGTCCGGGTTGTCGTTGACGAAACGGTCGTTCCAGCCGCGCTCACGATCGGACGCGGCCGCGCGATACAGCGCGTCATGCACGCGGGCCAGCGCGGCGCCCTGAAGCACGCCCTCGATGCGGCCAACGCCGAAGTCAGCGACATCCTGCAGCGCCTGCTCGACCGACTGGGTCAGCGGCGGCAGCGCCGCCGGCGCGATCCTGTCATCCATGGATCATTCTCCCACTGCGGCCTGCAACTTCTGTGTTGCCGCCTCGCGCAGCCGCGTTCCCAGCTTGACATTGGCGCGTACGCCCAGGCCGAGCCATTCCTTCATCTGCGGGGAAAGAGCGGCAATCGTTTCCGGGCTGAGCGCGGCGTTCCAGTTCACCTGCGGCCGGATGAACGATGACGAGTAGTAGCCGAACAGCAGCGCGCGCTCCCGGTCCTTCGACAGGTTGGCGCCGGAGGTGTGCCAGATGCGGCCGTCCATCGCCACGATCGAGCCGGCCGGCGCGCTGAACGGCACCATCTGCGCCGCCGGATCGACCGGCAGTTCCGACCGCCAGCGGATGCGGTGGCTGCCGGGCAGGTAGCGCGTCGCGCCGTTTTCCTCATCCACGTCGTTCAGGCACCAGATGATGTTCAGCGACCACGGATGGTACCAAGGCTCCGGCGCGACGATGCTGAGGTCGGAATGGACACGCATCGACTGGCTGCCGGGCAGCGCGATGTTCGCGGTAAAGTTGGAAATGATGAAATCCGGGCCGAGCAGCGCGGTGACGAGGTCGATCGCCGCGGGATGCTGGATCAGGTCGCGAAAGACCGGATCGAGTTCCAGCAGGTAGAAGATGCGGACATTGTGCTCGTTCGGGTCGAGGCCGATGTTGCGCGTGGGGACGCCGCGCCGCTCGCTTTCGTCGCCAGCGCGCCACAGGCGCTGGCGGATCGCATCCGCTTCGGCGCGCGACAGCACGTTAGGCACGACGCACCAGCCGTGTTCGCGCAGATGCGCCTTCTGTGCCTGCAGATCCATGGAGTCCTCCCCGTTCTTGTGCAGAAGGATGGCGCTGGGGCGGCTGCCGCGCAACCGTGCCGGTCAGGCGGACAGAACCGCCCAGCCGTGACCAGGCACCGTCAGACGCGCATCGGGGGTATCACCGGCAGCCAACTTGCCATCACCCGCGAGACACACCCGCGCCCCGGGTACCGGCCGCACCACAACCGTATCGCCAACGTTCGACGCAACGATCAAGCGCCCCTCGGGAGATCGAGTCTCGAGCAGCATGTCGTGGTTTGCGACATGCAGCGCCTTCGTGCGAGCGCTGTGCAACCAGGGATGGCGGCGTCGCAGCCCGATCAGGTCCTGGTGCAACCGATAGGTCGGCCAGCCGAACGGCGCCAGGCCATCCGGCGTCGGCGGGAAAGGCGGCCGGATGGCATCGTCGCCGCCAGCACGATGCTCTTTAACGCCACGAAAACCTTGCTCGTCGCCGGCGTAGATACAGGGGACGCCACCGACCGTCAGCAGGATCGCCAGCGCGTGCGCAATGTGCCGCGCATCATCCAACTGGCTCGCCAACCGCGTCACGTCATGGTTGCCGACAAAGGTCAGCGGGCTGAATGCTTCGAGGAAGCCGTTATGCCGATCCAGCGCCCAGGCAAGCTCGAACAAGTTGCGGTCATTCAACGCACTCCAGATTGCCTTCCACAACTCGTATTGCGTAACGGAATCGACCGTACTGTCGCTGACGAAGCCGGCGTAGTCGCCGTGAATCACTTCACCGACGAACCAGGCATCGGGATGCGCCTGACGTACTTGCGGCAGGACCGACGCCCAGAACGCTGGTGGAACGGCATAGGCGGCATCGAGACGCCAGCCCGACGCGCCGCGGGCGAGCCAATAGGTCATCACGTTCGCGACATAGTCACGCACCGCCGCGCTGTCGTGGTTCAGCGCAACAAGGTCGCGATGGCCCTCGAACATTGCGTATTGCGGTTCGTCGCCCACCTGGCTGCCGGCCGGCCAGGTCAGGCGGAACCAGTCGCACGTCGGCGACCCCGGCCCGTCGCGCAGCACCGATTGGAACGGACCGAATGCGCGGCCCACGTGGTTGAACACGCCGTCCAGCACCACGCGCAATCCACGGGCCCGGGCCGCCGCGATCAATGCGTCGAAGTCTGCCTCATCACCCAGCCGGGAATCGATGCGGAAATGATCAATCGTGTCGTAGCCGTGTGTCGAGGCGGCGAAGACCGGACCGAGCAGCAGGCCGGAGCAGCCGAGGCGCACCGCGTAGTCCATCCAGTCGATGATATGCCGCAGCCGGTGGTGCACCGGCCCATTCGGCAACGCAGCCGGTTCGGCATCGGTGAAGCCCAGCGGGTAGACGTGCCAGAAGATGGCATGGCGGATCCAGGCGCTACTTTCGCCCACCGAATGCCTCCAGCGCCGCCGCAAGCTCCGGATGTGCCGCCGCATGTTGCGCAACCGGAATGCCGGCGGCGAGTGCATTCCAGGCGTGTCGGATCGATGCCGCCCCGCCGCGTGGTCCCATCGGATGGCCAAACACGCCACGCCCCGGGACAAAGCCGAAATCGACGCCGCCGACCTTCCGGTACACCGTCTCCAGCGTCGCCGCCGAGTCACTGCCACCCGGCACCG
>JAFEFW010000360.1 GCA_018240405.1 Pseudomonadota bacterium | reverse complement strand
ACCGGCGGGTCGGGGTGGTGTCAAGGACGTCCGGGAGAATTTGCGCCCGGACCTTCCGGTCGCGTTGCCTGGGCGCAACGTCATAGCCGCTGCAAAGTTCCGCTGACGCCGCGACGGCGTTGCCTGACGGCCGTTGCGCCTCGCATGTCAGAGGCTCTCGCGCCCACCACGCCGCTGACGTATCTGGGTTTGGCGTTCTGTTTCGTGCTGACGCTGGAGTTCGAGTTTTCCAACGGCTTCCGCGATACCGCGAACGCAGTCGCCACCGTCGTCTATACGCACAGCCTGCGTCCGGTGCAGGCGGTGATCCTGTCCGGCGTGTGGAATTGCCTCGGCGTGATGCTGGGCGGCGTGGCGGTGGCCTTTGCGCTGGTCGAGCTGCTGCCGCCGGACCTGCTGACGCCGCCAAACGGCAACCCGGCAATGGCCATGCTGCGGGCGGTGTTCCTGGCGGCGCTGATCTGGAATGTGTCGACGTGGTGGTCCGGCCTGCCCAGCTCCAGCTCGCATGCCATCATCGGCGCCCTGCTGGGCATCGCGGTCGTCAACGCCGGCTCCGCCCGGCCGGGCGAGGGCATCGATTGGTCCCAGGTCTGGGGGGTGCTGCGGGCCCTGTTGGTTTCGCCCTTGCTCGGCTTTGTCCTCGCCGGTGCGCTGTTTCGGCTGGTCCGCTGGCTCGTCCGCGACCGGGCGTTGTTCGAGCCTACGACCGAGTCGCGCCCGTCGCCCTGTCGGCGGTGGAGCGGTCGGCGACGCGCGACGCTGGCTATCATGTGAATGCGGAACTGAAGGTCGCTGCCGCGAACAAGGCGGCGCCGCCGACGGATCGCGAGGCGGCGCAACGGCTGCGGGATGTGCCGCGCGCTCCTGTGGAATATGTACCAGGCTGGGTCCGGCTGCTGAGCGCCGTGTTCCTCGGAGCGGGCACGATGATCGGCTACCGGCGCATCGTCGTCACCATCGGCGAGCGGATCGGCCGGCGGCATCTGACGCCGGCGCAGGGCGCATCGGCCGAAATCGTCGGTGCCGTGCTGATCGGCACCGCGGGCTATTCGGGCCTGCCGGTGAGCACGACCCACATCATCACCTCGGGTGTCGCGGGGACGATGGTGGGGTCCGGCGCCGGCGTGCAGAGCCAGGTCGTGTGGCAGATCGCGCTGGCTTGGCTGTTGACGCTGCCCGTCACCGTCGGGCTCTCGGCCGGGTTGTTCTGGCTGTTCGCGCGGTGGTGAGTAATTCGGCCTGCAAAGGACGGGAACAAACCGGGACCGGCGGCGTTATGCGCGCCATGAGCAATACTCCGAAAACACCCGATCCCGCTGTCCCCTCCAACGCGGAAAAGGACCCCGATGATTGGACCACAGGCGACGAGAGCATGACCGGTGCGCAGGCCTCCTACCTGAAGACGCTGTGCGAGGAAGCCGGCGAGGACTTCAACCCAGAACTGACCAAGGCGGAAGCATCGAAGATGATTGACGCGCTACAGGAGAAGACCGGGCGCGGGCGGACCCACTGAACCAGGCGGTGCACGCGACGCACGCAGACCGCGCGCAAGCTGGGGCTGTCTAGCGTACTATAGTGACAACAAAAACGTGCAGACTTCTGTCCCAGCAGGCGATCCGCCGGGGCGTGAGTGCGCCATGACCGCCGGTTTCAACCAATTCGCCGCGATGCGGCAACAGCCAGAAAATTTCGCTCGCTTCCCGGCCGGGTCCGCTTGATACTGGACCGGTACGGACACGCTACGCAGTTGGGCGCCGCCCGCCCTTGATGGGCGGCTTATGCCTGTAACGTGGCGTGCCCGGAAAGACTTGGGCCCGGATGAACCGGCCCGGAACGGGAGGCTTGGAACTATGGGAAAGACGCGTGCCGTGACTCGTCGCGGTGCCCTTAAACTTGCTGCCGCTTCGACCGCACTACCATTGGTGCACATCCGCACGGCGGGAGCCGCCGGCAAGCTGTCGATCGGACTGTGGGACCATTGGGTGCCCGGCGCCAACGACGTGATGCAGAAGCAGGTCGATGCCTGGGCAGCGAAAGAGAAGGTCGATGTCGCGGTCGACTTCATCACCTCCAGCGGCAAGAAGATCCTGATCACGGCGGCGGCCGAACACCAGGCCGGCAGCGGACACGACTTCATCCAGATGTACAACTGGGACGTCGGCAACTTCGCCAACCGGCTGGAACCAGTGGACGACGTCGTCAAGGACCTGTCGGACAAGTATGGCTCCTACGGCCCGATCAGCGAGTATCTGGCGAAGTCACAGGGCCATTGGTGGGCCGTGCCGAGCAGCACCGGAACGCTGACGCTGCCTTGCGCCGGGCGGATCAGCATGCTGAAGGACATTGCCGGTATCGACATCAAGGCGATGTTCCCGGCCTCTCCGTCGGATCCGAAAGCCTCGGAAAACTGGACCTACGACACATTCCTGAAGGCTGCCGAGGCCTGCGCCAAAGCGGGAGTACCTTTCGGGCTCGGCCTGGGGTCCACGGATGACTCGGTCAACAACACCGGCATCATCTACTCGGCGTTCGGCGCGCAATTGGTCAATGCCAAGGGCGAGATCACGCTGGATACGCCCGAAATGATGGCGATGATGGAGTATTGCCAGAAGCTGGTGAAATTCCTGCCGTCGGACACCGTCAGCTATGACGACGCGTCCAACAACCGGGCGCTGATTTCCGGCAAGAGCGCGCTGATCCTGAACCCGCCGTCCGCCTGGGCGGTCGCCAAGCGCGATGCGCCCAAGGTGGCCGAGGACACCTGGCATTTCCCCAGCCCGACCGGGCCGAAGGGGCGCTACAACCCGTACAACTATTCGTATTACGGCACGTGGTCGTTCGGTAAGAACAAGAGCGCGGCGAAGGAGCTGATCCGCTACCTGCAACAGCGCGAACAGGTCGAGGGCCGGTGCAACGCCTCCTCCGGCTACGACATCCCGCCCTTCACCAGCATGGCGGACTTCAAGATCTGGGAAGAGGTCGAGCCGCCGAAGGGCACGGTGTACAACTATCCGATCCGGCCGTGGCATAACGCCAAGCAGAACATCACGGCCTATCCGGCACCGCGGGATGTTGCGGTGCAGATGTATAGCCGGGCCATCCATCCGACGCTGATCGCCAAGCTGCACAGCGGACAGTCGATCAAGCAGGCGCTGGCCTGGGCGAAGGATGAGCTGGAAGGCTTCATCCGGTAGCGGATCATGGCGGGGTGGATCGTCGTTCGTTACGACGATCCACCTCGGTTCCGCCGGAGCATCGCGGATGCACCGCGGTGGCCCGAAGCCGGGCGGAAGCGGCCTCACCTTGGATGGTCGGTGCGTTTTCGGCGCGACCGGTGGTAACGCCGGCGCGGCTCAATGAATAATCGCTGTGATCGGATGTTGCGCGTGTCCGGCGCAATCGATTTGGTACGGCCATGAAATTGGCGGCCCTGGCGCCGCTTATGCTGCGGCGGTTTGCGACAGCGGCTCAAGCCGCTTGCCAGTGGCCGCATCAAACAGATGCACGTGCTGGTGCTGCACCGAGACCGTAACGGCATCCTGAGCCTGCACGGCGCCGGGAACCTTCACCACGACGGGCGGGCCGCCGGACAGATGGCCATGGATCAGCGTCTCCGATCCCAACGGCTCCACCAGGTCCACAGCGAGG
>JAFEFW010000035.1 GCA_018240405.1 Pseudomonadota bacterium | reverse complement strand
GGTTGCACGCCGGCGTAAAGGCGGCCGTCGCGCGCTGCAAGACTCCAGACGGACGTGATCGGCGCTTCGCCCTCGGCATAGGTCAGGCCGTTGCTGGAGTGGCCCCACGTTGCGCCGAAGTCCCGTGTCGTCCACACCGCCGGGCCGAACCACTCATTGCCGCCGCCGGCGTGGATCGCGCCGGTCTGCGGGTCGCCAGCGACGTGATTGATGGGCCAGGCCTCACAGAACGGGCCGCGCAGCGTCCAGTCGCGACGCGCACCGTCGCTTTCCATGACGAAGGCACCCTTCTTTGTCCCCAACAGGACCAGCGTGCGTGTTGCCATAAGGAAGTCCTCCCGCCCCAGGATTCCTGAGGCGGGAGGAACAAAGCAAGTCCAATCGCATGCGGGATCGTGAGACCAGCCACTGAAGCCGATTCACGTCGGCGTGAGTGGCAGCCCACCTATCCCTGTTACGACTCTCCGCCGCCGCCGACCCGCAATGCGGCGGACGATGACGTGAGCGCGGTCAGCGCCGCTGCTTATCGCGCTCCTCTATGCGGCAACCGGCATCTTGCGGCAGAACTCCGTATACCCGCGTGCGGCCGCCTCAGTGCACAGACGACGCCATTCCGGCGCGCTGCCGCTGTAGCGGTTGATGATGCGCACCTGCTTGCCCTCGACGTTGCTGTTCACGCCCGTCATCCAGGAGTCCACCTCGAACGCGAGGTTGCCTTCGCCGAGCGACTTGACGTGGTCGGTCCATTTCTGAACGTCCTCGGCGGAGGGTTCGATGCGGTCGATCTTGTTGTCCACGGCGAACTTCACCAAGCCGGTGACCCATTCGACGTTGAACTCGATGGTGCGCGGAATGTTGCCCAGTGCCATGTGCGGCCCGACCAGCATCAGCATGTTGGGGAAATTGTTCGTGCTCATGCCCAGGTAGGTTTCCGGACCGTAGCGCCAGCGGTCACGCAGCTTCTCGCCGCCGACGCCGCGGAAGTCGATGCGGTCGAAGCTGCCGGTGATGGCGTCGAAGCCGGTGGCGAAGATGATGATATCGAAATCGTACTGCGCGTTGCTGGTCTTGATGCCGGTTGCGTTGATGCACTCGATCGGCGTTTCCTTGATGTCGACCAGCTTCACGTTGTCCTGGTTGTAGACCTCGTAATACTTCGTCTCCATCGGCACGCGGCGGGTGCCGAAGCCGTGGTTCTTCGGGATCAGCTTTTCGGCTGTCACCGGATCCTTGACGCGCTGGCGGATCTTGTTGGCAACGAATTCGCTGATTGCCGCATTCGCTTCGCGGTCCATCAGCATGTCCTTGAAGTTGCCCAGCCAGATGCCGAAGCCCGGGGAGTTGTACAGCTCTTCCCAGACCTTCTCGCGCTCCTCCTTCGGAACCTCGAATGTGTTCTTCTGGATCGGCGTGTGGATGAAGCAGGAGAACGTCTCCATGCAGCGCTGGAACAGCGCCGGGTAGCCGGCGCGGATTTCCTTCATCTCCTCGGGCGTGATGGGGCGGTTCAGCAGCGGCGCGCACCAGTTCGGCGTGCGCTGGAACACCGTCAGCGTCTTGGCCGTCTTGGCGACTTCCTGGATGGTCTGCACGCCGGTGGCGCCGGTGCCGATGACGGCGACGCGCTTGCCTTCGAACTTCACCGGCTCATGCGGCCAGTTGGCGGTATGGTACGACGTTCCCTTGAAATCCTTCACCCCCGGAATGGCCGGCATGGTCGGCGCCGACAGCGGGCCGACCGCGGTGATCAGGAAGTGGCTGGTGTATTCGCTGCCGTCTTCCAGCGTCACCAGCCAGGTGTTGGTCTTCTCCTGGTAGTGGGCGGACTTCACGCGGCTGCGGAACTGGATGTCGCGGCGCAGGTCATATTTGTCGGCAACATGGTTCAGGTAGCTCAGCGTCTCCGGCTGCGGCGCGAAATGCTCCTTCCAGTCCCAGGTCTCCAGCAGCTCCTTGTCGAACGAGAACTGGTAGGAATACGTCTCGGAGTCAAAACGGGCGCCCGGGTAGCGGTTCCAGTACCAGGTGCCGCCGACATTGGTGCCGGCCTCAAACACGCGGGTCGACAGGCCGAGCTCCCGCAGCTTGATGAGCTGATACATGCCGGACATGCCGGCGCCGATAACGATCGCGTCGAAGTGTTGAGCCACTTGCTTCCGTCTCCTCATTGGCCGGCACACGAGCCGGCTCCGCACGTCCGGGGAATAGCGAAAATCCTCATAATGCGAGATTACCCACCGGTCAAGTTTGTTGCCCCAGAGTTTCGCGCCTTGCGCGACGGCAAAATTTTTCTCATCATGAGAGAATGCCAGATGATGATCGCGCCTTCACAGTCGCCGTGCCGGGCGAGGATTTCTCCTCCGAACCCGCCAGCACTGATGACGCGTCATTGGCGGACGGGCCGGTGCGGGGACGCGGCGGCGACAGCGCGATCACCCGCGTCCTGGGCATCCTGGACCTGTTCACGCCGGAGGCGCCGGTCTGGACAGTCGATGCGTTGGTCGAGCGGCTTCAGCTCGGCCGCGCAACGATATACCGCTACCTGCGGGCGCTGTGCGACGCCGGCTTCCTGGTGCCGGTTGCCGGCGCCGGCTACGTGCTGGGCCCGCGCTTCATCGAGTTCGACCGCAGCATCCGCATGGCCGATCCGCTGCAGCACATCGTGCCGCCGTTCATGGCCGAGCTGCGTCCGGTGGTGAACGGCGCGCAGTTATTGTGCGCGTTTTACGGGTTGCGCGTGCTGACCGTGCTGCAGGACAACACCGATCCCGCGATCACCATGAGCATGGAGCGCGGCCGCCCGTTCCCGCTGTTCCGCGGCTCGCCGTCACGCGTGATCCTGGCCCACCTGCCGACGTATCAGTTGCGTAACCTTGTCCTCAACCACCAGGCCGAAATCACCGCGGCCGGGTTGGGGCGGAACTGGGCGGAGTTCCGCGACGGCATGCGCGCGGTCCGCAAGAACGGCTATCTCGCCGCGAGCGATATCGACAAGGCGCTGGTTGGCATTTCGGCGCCAATCTTTCATGCGCCCGGTTCAGTTGCCGCCAGCCTCTGTCTCGTACGGCGGCGTGAGAATGTGACTCCGGACGATGAGATCTTTCTAGGCAGGCTTGCGATTGAGGCGTGCCGCCGCATCTCAGAAGAGTTGCAGGCGTTCCGGCCGAACGCCGCGGCGGCGCCGGCGTTCCCGGTGTCGCGAGTGAGGTAGCGCGCGGATGAAAATCGTGTCGGGTGCGTGAGATGAAACGTCGGAGCCTCCTGGGCGGCAGCGCCGCATTGGCCATGGCGCACCCGTTGCGCCCGGCGGCGGCGCAACGGCCTCGGGCGAGCGTCCTGCGGTTCGTTCCGGCGTCTGATCTGGCGGCTCTTGATCCTGTCTGGACCACCGCCGGCGGTGCCGCCACGCATGGCTACATGATCTGGGACAATCTGTTCGGCATCGACGAGACCATGACAGCCCGCCCGCAGATGCTGGCGGGCTACGAAACATCCGCCGATGAACTGACGTGGACATTCACCCTGCGCGACGGCCTGATGTTTCACGACCGGGAACCGGTGCGTGCGCGGGACTGCACAGCCTCCATCGCGCGTTGGGCCGTCAAGAATCCGCTCGGCCAGACATTGGCGGCACGATCGCAGGAAATGCGGCCGCTCGACGACAAGCGTTTCGTTATCCGCCTGAGGCAGCGGTTCCGGCAGATGACCTACGCCATGGGCGCCGGCAATCTGTTCATCATGCCGGAGCGGATCGCGCGGACACCGGCGACGGAGCAGATCAAGGAGTATGTTGGCAGCGGCCCTTACATTTTCAAACGCGATGAGTGGGTCTCCGGCGCCAGCGCCGCCTACGAGAAATTCGGCGCGTACGTTCCAAGACCGGAAGAGCCCAACTACTACGCGGGCGGCAAGGTCGCCCACTTCGACCGCGTGGAGTGGATTGTTCAGTCGGACCCCAACACCGCTGCGGCCGCGTTGCAGGCGGGTGAGGTGGATTGGCTGGAGGCGCCACTGCTCGATATGTTGCCGACCTTCAGCCGAGCGCCCGGCTGCAAGGTGGTGAACATCGATCCGTTCGGTTCGCTGGCCATGCTGGCGTTCAATCACCTGACGCCGCCGTTCGACAATCCGGCGCTGTTACGCGCGCTGCTGCCGGCGATTGACCAGGAGGAATTTGTTCGGGCCTGGATCGGTGATCAGCAGGAGTACGGCCAGTACCCCGTCGGGTTCTTCACCGCCGGCACGCCGATGGCCAATGCCGCCGGCATGGACGCCTTCACAGCACCGCGTGATCTGGACAAGGCAAAGCGGCTGATCCGTGACGCCGGCTACCGCAATGAAAAGATCGTGCTGATGGCGCCGCACGACCTGCCGGAGATCAACGCATTGAGCCAGGTCGCTCGCGATCTTCTGGTCCGGCTTGGCTTGAACGTCGACTTCCAGGTGATGGACTGGGGCACGCTGGTTGCCCGGCGCGCCAAGCAGGAACCTGTTGCGCAGGGCGGCTGGAACCTGTTCTGCACGACCTGGCAAGGGCTGTGGATGGCGAATCCCGGCAACTCGTTTCCGCTCCGCACTAACGGCAAGGACGCCTGGTTCGGCTGGCCGTCGGACTCGAGGATCGAGGCGTTGCGCGACGCGTGGCTGGATGCGCCTGATGTGGCAGGGCAGAAGACGATCTGTGAGCAGATTCAGCTTCGGGCTTTCGAGACATTGCCATTCATGCCGCTGGGGCAATGGTATTATCCGCGGGCGGCGCGCAGCGATCTGACCGATTTCGTGCGCTGCCAGGATGTACTATTCTGGGGCGTCCGGCGAGCCTGAGACCACGACGGTGTTGATCTTGGGTCACCACGTTTGCACGAAAGCAACGGGCTGCATCGAAATTTATGGTTCCGGGGTGATGAGCAACAGCCGTTGAGGCGTGCCAACACTCAGGTGGATGGAGCATCGGCGTTCAGCAGCATTCATCAGCGGTGTTGTTACTTGCTTTGCTCGGCTGAAAGTGTCGCCTGTGTGGGCGATAATAAGTGAACCGCTGATGAACACCGATGAACACCGATGTTTTCACGCATTTCGGCAGGTGGATCTCGTACCAATAATAAAGACCGCTCGTGGGCGCGACGTGCCGTCGGCGAATGGAAGCTCGTGTCGCACGGGACTCGATACTAGCTGCCCGGTTCGTCCAGATCTGCTACGCGGTAATGCTGCAACAAAGTCGTTGTTCTCGATAAGAAACTTTATCTATTGATGATCATCGCCCGCGCCGGACAGTTCGTCCGCGATCGGTGCATGGTTCAGCAGGGCCGCGAGAATAGTGCCACCGACCGAGTTGCCGATGAAGGTGGGCAACAGGAACCGCAGCAGGTAATCCGACATGCTGGCCTGGGCGGAGAACACGCCAAACGCAGCCTCCACGGACCCGGCAATGATGTGCGGAAACTGGCAGATGGCGATGACGTAGGTCAGGATGATGATGATCCATGGTCGTCCAGGCCCGGCACCAGGCAGCAGCCAGACCATCAGGCCGATCAGCCAGCCGGCGGAGCCTGCGGTCAACGCCGTATGCCAGAATCCGTGCGCCATCGTGTGCTCTGACAGTGTCGCCATGGCGCGCATCGTCGGTTCGGGAAACACCTCGCCCCACACGGTGATGGCGGCAAAGATCCACGTTGCCAGAAGGTTGGCGCCGAGCACGACCGCCCAGACCCGCATCGCGCGCAGAAAGGTCGACAGGTCGCGACGCGTCAGCACCGGAATGATGGCGGTCAGCGTCGTCTCGGTGAAAAGCTGCTGCCGGCCCAGGATCACGATCAGGAAGCCGACAGCGTAGCCGAACGCTGCGACAAGTTTCGTCCATGGCGCCTCCGGCAAGCCAGCCTGCAACGTCGCCTGCGCTACGAAGGAGAAGCCGATGGACCCGCCCGCGGCAAAGCCCGACCAGGCGAGCCCGCTGAAGGAGCGTTCCAGCTCTGCCTCGCCCTGTTCGCGAACGATCTCATGGATCACCAGCGGTCCCATCGGCCGAGCAGCGGCAGCTTGCCGCTGCTCCTGCCGGTCCAAGTGCGGCGAGGCCGCGCCCGCCTGGCTGTCGCTCATGCCCGCTCCTGTGATGGCGGACTGTAACGCCGTGGCAGGCAGCCGGGATCACATCACAAGTGCCGCATGCGCCGTCATCGCCACGGACGTTGCACAGTCATGCAGCCACAAACCGGCTTGCATGGACCACCGTCGGCCGCCGGTAGGAACGCGGGTACCGGCGGCCTGACTACCCCTTCCGGGCTGCGGCCACCGCTTCCTTCAGGTCGTTCAGATCCACCGCGCCCGGGATCAACTGCTGGCCGATGATCAGCGCCGGCGTACCCTGGATGTCCAGCACCCGGGCCAGCTTCAGGTTCTGGTCGATGCGCGCCTGCACAGAGGGATCGTCCATGTCGTGCGACAGCTTCGCCCAATCGAGGCCGACCTGCTTCGCCGCCGCCTCCAGTTGCGCCATGGTCGTGTCCGGCGGCAGCTTCATCACCGCCTCTCGCATCCGCTCGTAGCCGTTCTGTTTCTGCGCGGCGAGCAGCGCCTTCGAGCCCAGGACGCTGGCCGGCCCCAGGATCGGCAGGTCCTTGTGCACGATGCGGACGTTGCGGTCCTGGCGCAGGAACTCGGTCAGTACCGGCGCAAGCCGGCGGCAATACGGGCAGCGCGTATCAAAGAACTCAACAATGGTCACATCGCCCTTCGGATTGCCGCTGACCGGGTCGGTCGGCGAAATCAACTGATCGCCCAGCTTGGCGATCGCGGCGCGGGCGCTGGCCTGGTTGCGGGCGCTCTCGTCTGCCTGCATGGCGCTGACCGCATCGCGCAGGATCGACGGGTCGGTGCGCAGCGCCTCCCGGATAATGGCGATGATTTCGGCCCGTTGGTCCGGCGTGAAGCTGTCCGCCCGTGCCGGCGCGTTGAACGATAGCGCGCCCGCGGTCAGTCCCAGGGCAAGTACGGCACGGCGGAGGCGGGTCATGGTCATTCCTTCTGATCCGCAGGCAGGATAACCCGCCAGCGCGTTGCGACGGAAGGCCACAGCAAGTCGGCGGTGGCGCCATCCGCTGTTGCCGCCTCCGGCGACAGCGTTTATGGCACGCTGCTTTACCGGGGCTGGATCGCGCACCGGCGACTCGCGCGATGGGACGACGGGACAACGTATGCATCCTGGCTGGCTGAACACCGCTTCTCGGTCTGGCGCACAGACCGCTCCCCGTCGGCCGGTGCGCTGGCTGCGGGTAGCCGTTGCGGCGTTGCTGGGTTTGCAATCGGGCTGTTCGGCGGTCGGTGGCGTCAGCGACGCGCTGTTTGGCACCAGCGGTCCGCAGGCCGGAACGCCGGGCTATGTCAAAGGCTTCCTGGGAGGCGTGGCGGCCGACGAGCCACGGGCGGCACTGGCGGGACGGGAAGTCCTTTCCTCCGGCGGCAATGCCGCCGATGCCGCGTTGGCGGTCGGGATGACGCTGGCGGTGACGTTGCCGTCCCGCGCCGGGTTCGGTGGCGGCGGCGCGTGCCTGGCCTTCGCCGCTGGCAGCAAGTCGATCAATCAAGGTACGCCCGAGGCCATTCTCTTCCTGCCGGCAGCGCCGAGCGCCGCGAGTTCCCGCGCCGACCGGCCGGCGGCAGTGCCAATGCTGGCGCGCGGCCTGTTCCTGCTGCATGCGCGCTACGGCCAGGCTCCGTTCGAGGGGCTGGTCGTCCCGGCCGAACAACTGGCCCGCTTCGGTACGCCAACCTCGCGTGCGCTGGCGCGTGACCTGGCGGCCGTGTCGGGACCGCTGCTGGCCGATCCCGGCGCGCGCGCCGTGTTCAGCCGCGATGGCGTGCCATTGACCGAAGGGCAGATGCTGCAGCAGCCGGATCTTGGCTCGACCCTGGCGCGGCTGCGGGTCAGCGGCGTCGGCGACATGTACCAAGGCGTGCTGGCGCGCACGATCGATCAGCAGTCGCCGGTGATCGGCGGCCCGGTCACTGTCGACGACCTGCGCAACGCGCTGCCCAAGCTGACCGCACCGCTGGTGGAGAGCTACGGCAACGATAAGGTCGCATTCCTGCCGCCGCCCGCCGATGGGGGCTTGGCGGCCGCGGCTGCGTTCCGGGTGCTGGCGCGCGATCCAAACGATATGGGCCTGGCCAATGCGCGAGCCCTTGCGGTTGCCGCGCGCTATCGCATGGGTGGGGCCGACGCCGATGCGGTGCTGGCCAGCCAGAACCTGCCGGCCGCGGGCCTGCCGCCCCTGCCGGCTTCCACGGCGTTTGCCACATTGGACCGTAACGGCAATGCCGTGGTCTGCGCACTGACGATGAACAACCTGTTTGGCACCGGCCGCATTCTGCCGACGCTCGGTTTCCTGGCCGCGGCCTCGCCGGCGGCGGTGCCGCAGCCGCTGCTGGCGGCCGGGCTGGCCTGGAACGACCCGTTGAAGACGTTCCGCGCCGAGGTTGGCGGATCGGGTCAGGCGGGTGCCGCGCTGGCGGTGGCGGCGGGCATGGTCAACACGCTGCGCAGTGGCCGCCCGATGCCGGCGCCCGTGCCAGAGCCGGGCCGCGCAACGGTGGTGGCCTGCGGCCGTTACCTGCCCGGCGAGCAGTCGGAGTGCGGCTGGGCAACCGATCCGCGCGAGTTTGGCCTGGCGGTTGGTGCCAACTGATCGCGGCGCGGCCAACTCGCGCCGTGGCGGGTGGAAGGGAGTAGCCGGATGGTGCTGAAGGTCGGCAAGGGCGCCAATGCGCCGCCGTTCATGGTGATGGACGTGATTGCCGCTGCCAATGCGCGCCAGGCCGCGCTACCGCCGGGCGCCCCGCACGTCATCCGCATGGAGGTCGGCCAGCCCGGCACCGGCGCCCCAGCCGGGGCGGTCGCCGCAGCGCAGGAGGCGCTGCGGTCCGGCCATGCGCTGGGCTACACCGAAGCCTTCGGTATCCGCTCGCTGCGTCAGCGCATCGCGGCACATGCGAAGGACTGGTATGGGCTGGACCTGCCGAGCGACCGGGTTGCGGTGACGATGGGCGCGTCGGGTGCCTTTCCGCTGGCATTTCTCGCCGCGTTCGATGTCGGCGACCGGATCGCCATGGCGGCGCCGTTTTATCCTCCGTATGTCAACATTCTCACCGCGCTCGGCATGCAGCCGGTGATCCTGGAGGCGGGACCCGACACCCGGTTCCAGCCAAGCATTGCAATGCTGGAGAAGCTGGATCCTCGGCCGGACGGGCTGATCGTGGCGAGCCCGTGCAATCCGGCTGGCACGATGTTGCACGCCGACGAGCTGGCGGCGATCGCCCGCTGGTGCGACGCCAACGGCGTGCGGCTGATCAGCGACGAGATCTATCATGGGCTGGCGTATGACCATCCCGTTGCCTCGGCGGCGCAGTTCAGTGACAGCGCCGTGGTGGTGAACAGCTTCTCGAAGTACTTTTCGATGACGGGCTGGCGCGTCGGCTGGCTGGTGCTGCCCGAGGATCTGTTGCGGCCGGTGGAATGCCTGGCACAGAACTTCTTCATCAGCGCGCCGTATATTTCCCAGGTGGCGGCCGAGGCGGCGTTCGATTGCCATGCGGAGCTACAGGGTAATATCGACCGCTATCGGCGGTCTCGCGCGCATCTGCTGACGGCGCTGCCGGAGGCCGGGTTTACCCGACTTTCGCCCGCCGAGGGGGCGTTCTATCTGTTCGCGGATATCAGCGACCGTTCGAATGACAGCATGGCGTTCTGCGCGCGCATGCTGCGAGAAGCCGGTGTGGCGGCCACCCCGGGGCTGGATTTCGACCATGCACGTGGCAATCGGTTCGTGCGGTTCTCCTACTGCGGGCCGGAGCCCGACATGCGCGAGGCGGCGGAACGGCTGAAGGGCTGGCGGTAATCGCACTCCCGGGCGATTAAGGCCGCCGGTGGTTTGCCCGGTGCGGCGACATCGTGCAGCACCGCGCGTCACGGATGAGGTGGGCTTGAACGTTGTTGCTCCGCAGACCGCCGCACCTTATCTGCTGGGTTGAAGGAGATGACCATGCCGGTGGCGGCGCGCCGTATTGATCCAGGGGCCTGGACCAAGGAGCAGTTTCTCGCCTGGTGCGAAACGCGCGGTAACGACGGCCATTTCGAATTCGACGGCTTCCGGCCGGTCGCGATGGCGCCGGCGACGCTGGCGCACAACGACATCGGACGGAATATTCGTGAGGCACTGCGCGCCAAGCTTCCTGCGCATACGGGCTGCAGACCCTACGGGCCGCAGCAACCGATCGAAACCGTTGGTGGCGCCTTGCGAGAGCCGGACGCCTTCATTGCGCTCTCTGTGCAACGCCCTGCTGCTGTCACCATTTCGGCTCCGGTGACCGTATTCGAGGTTCTGTCACCGGGACGGCAGAACCGGCAGCGGGATGAAGAGGAAAAGCTGGACGAGTATGAGTCGGTGCCCTCGATCCTGCGCTATGTCATCGTGGAATCCGAGAGCAGAGCCGTTCGTGTTTATTGGCGCGAGCCGGGAGAGCGGCACTGGCGGCCGACTGCACTCGACCGCCAGGGACCCGTTGACCTGCCCGAGTTCGGCATTAGCCTGACGCTTGACGAAATCTACCAGGGCGTTTCGTTCAACTGATCCGTCCGCTTTGGCGGCAGGGTTGGTTCCGCGCGCCGTGGTAGCGACGCCGCGAACATGACCGCACCCGGCCGTGACGAAGTTGCATCGCCGGCACGTTATGCCGCCGATCCGTATCGCTGCAATTGGCTGCCTGGCGGGGCCGCGACGGCGCGATCCGACCAGGCCGCTCCTGCTTGTCTACGGCTTGTATGGCACGATCGCGATCCGGTCGGACCGGAACGAACTGATCCATAGATCCTTACCCACCTGGATCGCGCCAGTGCCCGCGCCGAACACGCCAAACACTCCGCTCTTCACCAGCGTCGTCAGCTTCAGCGTTGCCGGATCGGCGGCGTAGAGCCGCGTCGGGATCGGGCAGTTCACGGCGGCGGACTCGAAGCACTCCAGCACCTGCTTCACCGTCGCATCCTGACCGCCGACCAGCAGCCGTTTGTCGTCCGCCGACCAGCGAATGTTGTCGGTCAGGATCTCGGTCGGCACGCGGTCGACCTTTGGTTTTCCGGCCCCGCGGCTGATCCGCACCAGTTCCTTGCCGGACCAGGCTGCAACATAAACCTGTTTGCCATCGGGCGACGCGACAATGCCGTTCGGGCCGGACAGGCCCTCGGCGCCGGGCAGCGGCGTCCAGCCCTTCTTCGGACGCCACTCAGACACGCCGCCGACCGGCTGGCCCTCAGTCAGCTTCTTCACCCGGTCCGGATCGGTCGGGTCCCACAGGCTGGTCACCAGGATGCCACCATCGGGCAGTGAGGCCACGGCATCCGGCCAGAAGCCGGGCGGCGCCAGCACGCAGCCGGTCCAGGTGAATTTCGGTGTTTCCTTGGTCAGGTCGACGGTGAAGACCTCGATCGCCTCGCGGCCGCCATGGTTCACCACATACAGCGTCGGGTGGCTGCCGTAGCCGCGTGTCAGGTCCAGCCCGTGCGGCCCGAACAGCCGGAAGTCGGGCGCACCGGGACACTCATTGTAAAGCCGGTCATCCTGCTTGACGGTGATGGCTGACGGATCGACCGGCTTGGCGGTGCGGATACCGTTGTCGAACAGGTAGAGTGTGCCCTGCATGTTCGGTGGCACCAGGCTGCTGCCGATGATCCACCTTGTGTGCGGGATTGGCGCAAAATCCTCTACATTGGTGACGCCGCAGATAAAGCTGGCGCCGCCGGCGGGCGCGCAGCCGGCCGGTTTGGCCAGCGGCGGAGTCTGCGCTGGCGCTGGCGCAGCGCAAAACAAGGCGGCACCGGCCGCGAGCGCCGGCGCGGCCCGGCGGCAGGATGTCAGCAGGCGTCGCAGGGCGGTTGCGATACAGGCGGATCGTCTCACTCTGTCCTCCAAGACGGCCGGGTGAAGCGCAACCCGGACGCGGCACCGTCGTCCCGCGCCCTGCGCGATGTCAACGCGCATCCGCTGGTTGCGACGGCGCATGCATTGGCGGCGCAGTGATGATAAGAGCGGTCCAGGCCAGTCGAGGAGTCCCGATGCCTGAACCCAGCAACCGTTACGACCTGACGGCGGCGCGGAACCATGCGAAGCCGAACCAGCAGGCGCGGCTGCGCAGCCAGACGATTGACGTCCATACGCATGTGGTGATCCCGGCAGCCGCCGACATCGTACGCCCGCATCTGAAGCCGGACCCGCGCGCGGCAGCCTATACCGAGGACACACGCATCCTGAACCGCCGGCAGGACGAGGACCGCACGCCCAATCTCGTCAATCTCGATCTGCGATTGCGCGACTACGATGCCATGGGTCTGGAGGCGCAGATCATCAGCCCGGCCCCCGGCCAATGTTATGACGCGGTGCCGCCCGAGGTCGGAGTCGAGGCGGCGCGGGCCGTGAATGAAGGTATCGCGGCGATCGCCGCCGCGCGGCCGCAGCGCATCGTAGGCGCGCTCGGCTCAGCGCCGCTGGGCGCCGGGGGAGCCGCGGCCGCGGCGGAACTCGAGCACTGCATCATGGAGTTAAAGCTCAAAGGCGTTGAAGTACTGGCGCATGTCGGCGACCGGGAACTCGCAGACCCGGAGTTCGAGCCGTTTTGGTCAATGGCAGAGGCGCTGGGGGCGGTGGTGTTCATCCATCCAGCCGGCTTTACCGAACCGCGCCGCTTTGGCCGTTATTACTTCAACAACATCATCGGCAACCCGCTCGACACCACATTGGCGTTGCATCACCTGATCTTCGCCGGCGTTCTGGAGCGGTATCCGAACCTGAAGATCGTGGCGGCGCATGGTGGCGGGTATCTGCCGGCCTATGCCGGCCGGGCGGATCATGGCTGGGGGGCGCGGAGCGACGCCCATGGAACGCTGCCAAAGCCGCCGAGCGCCTATCTGAAGAAGGTCTTTGTCGATTCGATCGTGTTTACGCCGCAGCAACTGGAGGCGCTGGTGGCATTCTTTGGTGCCGGACACGTGCTGCTCGGCACCGACTACCCGTATGACATGGGGGAATACGACCCGCTCGGCCACCTCGCGTCGGCCGCGCTGGCCGATAGGGACCGCGCGGCGATCGCCGGCGGCAATGCGCGGGCGCTGTTTGGGGTTTGATACCGTCGTTACACCGCGAGCCAGCCACAGAGCGCACCGGCGCCGCACGCGCCCTGTTCAGGACGCCTGCGGCGAGGCGGCGAGCAACTGTTCGATCGGGTCCCAAACGAACGCCGTCTGAGTCACTTTCTCCCCGCCAATCCGGATGCCCGCCTCAGCCACCGGCTTGCCGCCAAGCCGCTGGTAGAACCAGCGTGACGGATTATCCCGCAACACCCAGCAGAACGCCGACTTGCAGCCAATATCCACCAGATGCGAGGCCGCCGCCCGCATCAGCCGGCGGCCGACGCCGCGGTCGCGCCAGTCATCCAGGACGTACAGCGTCTCCACTTCGCCCTCGGCCAGGCGCTTGCCGCCGATCTCGGCATGGCGGGCTCGTCCGGCGGTGGCAAAGCCAATAATCCGCGGGCCGCTGCCGGCCGGCACGTCGGCGCCCGAGGCGGTGGCGACCAGCACGCCGGTGCCGCCGCGGATCGCCGCGTCATAATGCGCGGCCTGGCGGGACACCGACAGCCGCGCCAGGAACAGGTCGGGCAGGATTCCGGGGTAGGTGGTCCGCCACGTCGCCACGTGCACCGCCCCGATGGCAATGGCATCGGCGACGCGCGCCTTGCGCAGCGAGATCATGACGCCCGCTCCAGCACCGCGGTGAAGAACCCGTCGGTGCCATGCCGTGCCGGCGTCAGCGATAGGAAGTTGCCCTGGTTCGGCGCGGGCGTAGCCAGCGGCCAGGCATCGCGCAGGGGGACGAGACGGAAGTCCGCATGGCGCGCAAGGAAGGCGGTCACCTGAGCCTCATTCTCCTCGTCGAGCAGGGAGCAGGTAGCGTAGACCAGTCGGCCGCCTTTGCGAACCAGGGATTGCGCAAGATCGAGGATCGCTGATTGCTTCGCCTGAAGCTCCGCCAGGTCTGATGGCAGCAGCCGCAGCCGCGCGTCCGGGTTGCGCCGCCAGGTGCCGGTGCCGGTGCATGGTGCGTCAACCAGCACGCGGTCGAAGCTGCCGCCACGGCGCTTGGCCCATTTGTCGCCAGGAGCGAGCAGATGCCGCTCGACATTGTGCACGCCGGCGCGGCGCAGGCGGCGGACCGCGCCCTCCAGCCTCGGGGCGGAGACGTCGCAGGCGACGATCTGCCCGCGGTTCTGCATGATGCTGGCAAGCGCAAGGGTCTTGCCGCCGGCGCCGGCACACAAATCGACGATCCGCATGCCGGGTTCGGCACCCACCATTAGCGCGACGAGTTGGCTACCCTCGTCCTGGATCTCAACCAGGCCCTGCTGGAAGGTGGGGCCGGTGGTCACCGGGCGGCGGCCCTCAATGCGCAGGCCCCAGGGGGACAGGCGCGTCGGCCGGGCATCCCAGCCCTCGCCGGCCAGGGCCGCCTGTGCCTGTTCGCGCGTGGTCTTCAACAGGTTGACACGCAGGTCGAGCGGCGCCTCCGCGCTGAGCGCCGCGATTTCGGCCGCCAGTGCCGGACCGAAGCGCGCCTGCAGGGGCGGCAGCAACCAGTCCGGGAGCTCCAGCCGGACCGCATCGGGCATCGATGGATGGTCCCAGGTATGGCCCGCGATCGTCTGCAGAACAGCCATTTCGGCCGGGTCGAGCGCGGCGGGTGCAAAGCGGCCGCCAGAGAACGCTTCCCGGAGGCCTGGGAGAGCCCAACCGTCGAGCAGCAAGGACGCCGCCGTCAGCAGACGCGGGGTCGCCGACGCCGCGCGCAGCCACCAGTCCAGTCGCCGTCGGCCGCGCAGCACGCGCCAGGTCCGTTCCGACACCGCGCGACGGTCGCCGGAGCCGATGTAGCGGCGGGCACGGAAGAAGTCGTTGGCGACGGCATCGGCGGGGCGGGCAGGGGCGGCGTCGATGGCCGCCACGAGGTCGATGGCGGCGGCGATGCGGGCGGCTGGGGTCATTTGTGCTGGCTATAGGTGGTCCGGGCGGATCGCGTCGAGTAGGAGCGGCCTGCGCGGTTTCAGAATTCATTCATCGACTGCGAATAAGATTCATCACGAAGCCACGAATTCACGAAGTCCTATTAAATGACACTGATCGATGCGGAACCCTTCTCCCGGCGAGTGATCGCGTCCGCAATCGAGGTGCACCGGACACTTGGTCCGGGGCTGTTGGAAGCAGTCTATGAAACATGCCTGTCGGACGAACTTGAGCAGGCAGGCATTGCCTTTACGCGACAGCAGGAACTACCCGTTGTGTACAAGGGCCGGATTCTAGATTTCCATCATCGGGCAGATCTGATCGTTGAGCGAAGCCTCGTGGTAGAAATAACGGCGGTTCAGTCCGTCTTGCCGGTTCATGAGGCGCAACTTCTGACCTACCTGAAACTCAGCAGTCTGCGTATTGGCCTGCTGCTGAACTTCAATGAAGCCAAGCTTGCCAATGGCATTCGGCGCCGCCTGCTTTGAACGAAGCTTCTTGCCGCTTTAATGCAGTCCGCGACTGGGTCGCAAAGCCGGCATGAAGCATGATCCTGCTGCACGCTTCGCCGAATGCGGCACGCAGCCGGGACGATCGGCGAGAGTACCAGCGCGCCTTAGCCGCCTCAAGCTCGCGCGGCGTGCGGTAGGGCTACTCATACGCGGCTTCGTGCCATCGTGGCTTCGTGGTTCCGCTTACACCGCCAAACGCGGCACGTTGTACAACCCCTTCGTAACGAACAATGCCCGTACGACGGCCACTTCCGCAGCGCTGGCTCCAGCCCGTTTCGGTCACTCGCCCCGCAGATTGTAATTCGGCGCTTCCCGCTCGATCGTCACGTCGTGCACGTGACTTTCGCGCAAGCCGGAGCCGGTGATGCGCCGGAACCGCGCCGTGCCCTGCAGCGTCGCGATGTCGGCGCTGCCGGTGTAGCCCATGCCCGCCTTCAGCCCGCCCACCAGTTGGTGCACCACGCCGCCGACCGGGCCTTTATAACCGACACGGCCTTCGACACCTTCCGGCACCAGCTTCAACTGGTCCTTGATGTCCTGCTGGAAGTAACGATCCGCAGAGCCACGCGCCATCGCGCCCAGGCTGCCCATGCCGCGATAGGATTTATAGGATCGGCCCTGGTACAAGAATACCTCGCCGGGCGCTTCATCTGTGCCGGCCAGCAGGCTGCCGATCATCACGCAATCCGCCCCGGCGCCGATCGCCTTGACGATGTCGCCACTCGTCCGCATGCCGCCATCGGCGATTGCCGGCACACCATGCTCCTTGCAGGCAGCCGATGTTTCCAGCACGGCCGAGAATTGCGGCACGCCAACGCCGGCGACCACGCGCGTCGTGCAGATGCTGCCCGGGCCGATACCGATCTTCACCGCATCCACTCCCGCCGAAATCAGCGCCAGCGCGCCCTCGGGCGTCGCCACGTTGCCCGCGATCACCTGCGTCGCGTTGGAAGCACGCTTGATCGCCTCGACCGCGCGCAGCACACCCTGCGAGTGGCCATGCGCCGTATCCACCACGATGACATCGGCCTGAGCGGCGATCAGCGCCCGGGCGCGCTCCTCACCCTCCGGACCGACGCCGGTGGCAGCGGCGACGCGCAGGCGGCCAAGCTCGTCCTTGTTGGCCAGCGGATGGGATTCCGCCTTGTCCATATCCTTGACGGTAATCAGGCCGATGCAGCGATAGGCGTCGTCCACCACCAGCAGCTTTTCGATCCGGTGCTTGTGCAGCAACCGCTTCGCACGCTCCGGATCGACATCCGCGGTGACGGTGACCAGGTTCTCCCGCGTCATCAGCTCGTACACCTTCAGCGTCGGTTCCGTCGCAAAACGGACATCGCGGTTGGTGATGATGCCGACCAGGCGGTTGGTTTCACGCTCAACCACAGGGATGCCGCTGATGCGGTGCGACGCCATCAACGCCTTGACGTCGGCCAGTGTCTGGTCCGGGTAGATGGTCAGCGGGTTCACCACCATACCTGACTCAAACTTTTTCACCCGCCGCACATGCGCTGCCTGTTCCTCGGGCGAAAGATTCTTGTGGATCACCCCCATGCCGCCCAGTTGCGCCATGGCGATCGCCATGTCGGCCTCCGTCACCGTGTCCATAGCGGCGGAGATCAGCGGGATGTTGAGCGAAATCTGCTTCGTCAGGCGGGTGACGGTGCTGGTGGTGGAGGGCAGCACCTGCGAATAGGCCGGAACGATCAGCACATCGTCGAATGCCAGCGCCTCCTCGATGCGATCGGACGCCAGCCTAGGGGCAGGCGATACGGGCATGGATGGGAGGGGGGAATCGAGCGCCATGGGCGGTGGGCCTTTCCGCTGCTTGGCGCGTCCACATAGGCGGGTGGGGCGGCAACTGCAAGCGTCGCGTTGATGATAGTCCGGCCCACCGCCGGGGACCGGCTCCTCGCACCATGAACCCGCGGAACGTGGGGGCGTGCGGTTGCGGGCCGGGAGTCCCGGTCGGCGAGCGTGGTTTTCAGCGGCGTTGTGGCGCCGCGACCGGTCCGGCGATCGACGTCGGCGCCGGCGGTGCTGGTTTCGGCCGGATCAGGGAGCAGAAGGCGTTCACGTGCTTAAGCAGGAACTCGCGCGTCCGCGCCGCGTCCGGCCGCCACTCATCGGCGGCCCGCAAGGCCGGCGAGCGGTTGGCGGTCCGGCAGACGGTGTCCTCAGCGCGCTCCGGCGCGAACGCGGCTTCCAGCTGGATCGCGGTGTCGCGTTGGGTGGCAAGCTGCGCCTCGGGCAGCGTGCGGACGAGGGTGAGGACCGGTTCGAACGCCGCGCTGCGTAGATAGGCCAGGTGCGCATCGCGGGCGCCCTGGCCCTCGCACTGGTGCCCGTCGGTCAGCGTGACGGCGACGGCGTAGAACCACATCATCACCGCCAGTCCATCCGTACCCTGAAAGCCCGAGGCGGCAAGGTCACGCGCCTGCAATTCCGCAAGCCAGAGACTGCCGTTGGTCAGGAACCGGGTCTGTTCCCACATCAGCATGGCAACCTTGCCGCGCGAGGCGCCGAGGTCGGCTTTCCGCGCCATCACCCGCGACCAGTCCCGTGCGATGAAGGCGGCGTCCAATTGCTGGCGGAACGGGTCCGGCACGATCGGCACCTTGTCGCCTGAGAAGCGGGCGCGAAGGATACGGTCCGCGGTCGGCGAAAGCCGGATTGGACCACCGGCAAAGGCCGCCTCGGGCGTGCCGGTCTCCAACCGGCTGAACGAGCCCTCGGGCAATGGCGTGCCAAGCGGGCGGCTTTGCGCATTGGCCGATGTCGACATCGAGGGATCGGCGGCGAGAAGCATCAGGATCAGTGCGCGCAGCATCGTCTGCCCAGGCATTGCCCCTCCTGCCACGCCAAGCTTGAAGACCACGATCCCGTCGCGGTGGTTACCCGAACCGGGCTCTGACCCTCATGCCATGGCGCGCATACCATGGCGGCTGGTTTCGGATCGGACGGTCAACGTAGTCCAATCGTTCCGGGTCGCCCAGCAAAAACAGTGGGTTGTAGCTAACCGACACGAAGCGTCGTGCGCTGACGTCGCCGTCGATGCGGACAGTGTGAGTTCGTCTTTCGGCCGTCGTGCTGATTACCGCCGCCGCGTGCAGCCGGCAGCATTGAGCTGCATCTGACTGAGATCAATGTCACAGCCGGACGCCCATGCCACGTCCAAACCGGCGACGCCGACGGCAGGTTTGACGCCCGCAAGGGTCAGGGTTGTTCGCAATGTTGTGCGATATCCTTGCCTTCATGTTGCGGTGCACAATATCATTGCGTGGCGTTCGCGATGATCTTGATGAAGGTCGCTATGGCATGTTGAGACGACCAAATGAACACGAACATAAAACGTCTGGCACCCTCGCTGCCTGGCTGCCCGTCCTGGCTGCGGTCGGGATCATGGCAACCGGGTGCCTGAGCACGTTTCTGGTGCTGCAACTTGACGAATTCCGTCCAAAGGTCGGCGACATGGTGGTGTTCCGCCCCGGCTCGCAGGACGCTGACATGTGGCAGATGCACATTCCGGCGACGGTGGTCTCTCCGACTGGTGAGGCGGTGGGTGCCTGCGCGCTCGATCCCAACGTGATCTCGACGTCCGGCGGCAGCCTTGTCGTGGAGGCTCGGCAGGTTGCCCCATCGCTGATGTACCGGCTGCACTGGGCTGGCCAGCGTACCACGAACGATGCATCAGACTGTGGCGCGGACACGGAATTAACCGTGACCCGCACGGACCTGCAGCGTCTGGCAAACGCCGCCGGCGGCTTTGGCATTGGCAACAAGGGTATCAGCCGCTAGCCCCAGTGGCACTGACGGGTCCTGCGTAGTCGGCACGTCACGCGTCACTCCGTTTGCTTGCATCGGCAGGCACGGGCCGTTGATGGGACCGACGCTTGGCCGCTGATCTGGTCGGCGCCAGATGGCTCTGTTAGTGTGCACCGTCATGATGGATGGCCACGGCGTAGCGGATCCGGTGCACGGCAGCGCCTCCGGCGATACGCCACAGACTGTGTTTGAGGCGGTGATCGTCCCGCATCAAAGTCTGAACCGACGCGGCCTTATCATCCTTGGCGTCTGCCTGGTGGCGATCAGCGCCGGGGTTTCCCTGCGCTTTATGCTGATGGGCGCCTGGCCGGTGATGGTCTTTTCTGGCGCCGAGATTTTGGTGGCGGTCCTGTTGCTGCTGACGCATCGCCGCCAGGCGCGACGAACCGAGATCATCCGGCTGAACGAAGCGGAAATCACCATTGTCCGAACGGACGCCAAGGGCCGCCGTCGCAGCTTTTCACTTCCCTCGGCTTGGCTGCAGGTGCGCTTGGAAGAACCACCGAAGGGCGGCGGTACGCGGTTGTGGCTCCGCAGTCATGGCCGTCTGTGGGAGGTTGGTGCGTTCCTGCACGATCCGGAACGGCGGTCACTGTTCGAGGCGCTGAAGGATGCGCTGCACGACCTGCGCAATCCGCAATTCCATAACGAGCAGTTACTGGAGTGTTAAGGGACTGGCAGGGGGGCCGGGGCGTGCTTCGGCTCAGGCCTCCGGCGGCCCCATTGACTTGATCAGGTCGAAGACGCGCTTGCGCACAGACGGATCCGTAATGCGGTAATAGGCGCGGACCAGTTCCAGCGTTTCGCGACGGCTGAGCGTATCATCGCCGAACGGGTCGCCCGCATCCGCGGCACCACCGCCACGACGTTGCGGTGAGCCGCCGAACGAAGCGGCGAGACTGTCCGGCATGTCGTCGAAGAAGAAGCTGATCGGAACGTCGAGCACCCGCGACAGGTCGAAGAGGCGCGAGGCGCCAACGCGGTTCACCCCACGCTCATATTTCTGCACTTGCTGGAACGTTAGCCCCAGCGAGTCACCCAGCCGCTCCTGCGACATTCCGAGCAGAGTACGGCGTAGCCGTATGCGCGAACCGACGTGAACATCGATCGGGCTGGGGCGACTTTCTTTTTCGTTGCTCATGACCTGTTCGGCCCCCGCCATCATCGCGTTCCCCTTCATGTTGTCCATCGCCGCCTCACGTCCTCTGATAGAGGCAGACGGCACGACCGCCAACCGTTTCCACGCGAAACCCTACTCTATTCCCCGAAAGTTGCAACCAAAAATTGTCAATATGTAGAAAACACCCAGTCCATGGGCTATTAACCGTTGAACAGGATTATGTTTTGGACGTTCTTACAAATCGGCAACCCTTCGGGACGCGATGGTACCCAGAAACATTGCCAGCAGGCTGAGACCCAAAGGGATATATAATCCTGCGCGAGCGTAAAAGGGGGCAACCAGTCCGGCAGGCAACCTGGCGACGACAACTCCGCTCTGGTTGAGGCCGAGGCGAGCGATTTCGTGTCCACGTGCATCGAACGCTGCCGAGATACCAGTGTTCGCTGCCCGCATCAGTGGTAGGCCCTCCTCCACCGCACGCATCCGAGCCGCCGCCAGGTGCTGCCGCGGGCCGCTGGAATTCCCAAACCACGCGTCATTCGTCACATTCACCAGCCATGCGGGCCGGTTGCCGCCGTCCACAATCTGGCCGGAAAAGATCGCCTCATAGCAGATCAGGGCCCCGACGTCCGGCACGCCCGGCAGGTGCAGGGTGTGCGGACCGTCGCCGCTGCGGAACCCGCCCCCGGGAAACACCTCGAACCACGCGGGCCACCATTCGGGCTGGTACTCACCAAACGGCACCAGGTGCCATTTGTCGTAGATCGCCTGAATGGCGCCGCCGGGCCCCAGGGCGAACAGGCTGTTGCGCGGCCGCTCCTGCGCATCGAAGCGGATGCCGCCGATGAGTGCCGGCCGGTCGCCGGCTGCCTCGGCGATCAGGGCCCGCGCCTGCGGGTCCGTTTCCAACAGAGCCGGGCTTGCGGTTTCCGGCCAGATCACCAGCGCCGGCCCGGTCATGCCAGCGACTGCGTCGCGGGTCATTTCCAGGTAGCGGCGGAAGATCGCCACCATGACGGAGCGGTTCCATTTCTCGCCCTGGGCAATATTGCCCTGCACCAGCAGCACCGTCAGGTCAGGTGCTGGCGGAAGGGGTTGCATCAGTCGCAGCACGCCGAAGCCGATCCACACGGCCAGCAGCCCCGCGCCGGCGGCGCGCCAGCGCCAGCCAAGCAATGGCAGGCCGGCGATCAGGATTGTGGCCAGGGTCAACCCATGCACCCCGACCATGGACGCGGGCTGGATCATGACGTCGCCGGCCCAGCCGGGCAGTTCCCAGACGCTGCCGAGCGGGTTCCAGGGAAAGCCCGACAGGACAAACTGCCGGGCAAGGTCGGCCAGGGTCCAGGCACCAGCCAGCGTCAGCAGCCTGGGCCACCCGGGCCGCGCCAGCCAGGCAACCGCACAGCTTGCCGCCGTAAACACGCCAAGCGCCGTGGCCACAAGCGGCACCGCGAATGGGACGACCCACCAGAAACGCGCGGCCTCGAACAGGATGGCCTCGGTCAGCCAGTACAGCCCGGCGACGTACAGGCCGAAGCCAAACCACCAGCCGCGTGCGGCGGCGCCACGCATGCCGCGGGCCTGGCCGATCTGCAGCAGCAACACCGGGA
>JAFEFW010000359.1 GCA_018240405.1 Pseudomonadota bacterium | reverse complement strand
CAAATCTCGTCGCAACTTGTTGCCTGGGCGGCAGTGGCAGGTTCCGTCGTGAAGCATGAAAGACCAGCCGCATGGCCTAAGGCTGTGCTTCCAGCCAACAAGGGTTGGTGCGATGCCGGCTCGCTCGACGACGGCGCTACAGCACATGCCGCCAAAAGGACTGCCGCAAAAAACGGCGTTGAGAGCTGGATGAAATAGCGTGAGTTCAAAGATCGCATCGGATAGCCTCGATGCGAGAGGTATAATGTTATTCGTAAGTCGTTACAAGTGTTCCGGTCGAATGGAGGTTACCGGATGCCTAGCTAACCGTATTTGGCCGCACGCATGTGCTCTTCGAGCCATCCTCCCAGAGCCTCTACGTGACTGACAGCAGTCAGCAACTTCTCCGGCGAGACGTGTACGGACGGCCAAAACCAATCGGTCGGTGGTTCCTCTGAGGCGAGCCAGGCCCGATCCGATTCGGTGACGAAGAACGGCATTGGAAAACGAACTCGTGTCTTGGGGTCGTGCCTCGCATCAATGGTCGATATGTGTTCTGGGTGCTGCTCGGCGTTCCTGGCCAAGGTGATCTGCTCCAGAAGTTCGAGGTCGGCTGGACATGTGGTCCAGTCAAGCTTGAGCAATTCGCCGAAAATCCGGCGGTATCCCGGAACGAACCCTTCCTTAAAATAGCGCGGGCGCTCGCCCTTCTCCCAGCGAACTCCAAGCTCTTTTTCCCAGGTCTGGAAATAAAGCTTCAGCGATGATGACAACATTGAGATGCAGGTCCGTCCGACCACCTGCACGCCTGTCTCCGCCTCCAGCCATTCTTGCAGATACGGGGGTTCGTCCATCTCGCGGCGCGCTGTCAGAACGAAGGGCTCCTCTTCGGCTTCGATTTTGCGCTTGATTTCCTGGAAGGGAGCAGTCGCCGTCTCGTAAAACTGACGGATGAACCGGGTTCTCTCCACGAGAAAAAACAAAACGTCCATGATCTCTGGTGTCCAATATTCACGATGGTTCTAGGGCAACATCCAGAAGCCATTGGTGCCATTCCGCCTTGAAGCTGTCGACTATCCCTTCCTGTTTCAGAGGCGCGCACCAGAACCTTCTGCGCCCCGCGATTCTGTGGCCCCGCAAGGTTCGTCGCTCGACGGGCAACGCTTTGTGTTTTTGCTTTCGTGCTTTCGTGCTTTCGCGCTTTCTGCATCATTTAGATTGGACCAGAATCAAATTGCGTACTAAGCCACCCTCACGGTACAGCCGGGGACGGCGATGACCGTCAAGGAAATGGAAGCCCGCTGTGGCGACATGGCGGGCTTTCTCGTGATAGGCCTCAGTAAATATACTCTTTTTGCAAGTATTTAATGCTGCAATACTCCTGAGGATTTTAACCTCGGGAGTATTACTATGTCTGATACGGAAGGAATTTCACCAGATCACAATCATCATCTGTTGCAGGTTTTTGCAGCGAAGCTTGGGGGGGTTTCCAAGCCTGATATCAATCGTTCCAGATGGGCGCTAGTCTGTATCGCGCGTCACGACACCGCCAGCGACATGGCGCCGGACGATGTCGGGCCGCTACGAGCGGTCGCAACTCAGGCACGCAGCCTGGTCAGTTGGCTAATGGCCGGCATCGAATTTCCGACCGTAACCGTCTTGCGGAAAAACCCGCCCGCCGAAGCTCGCGTCGTGAAGTCAATTCCGCCGCCCGGCAACGCGAACATGCTAGCAGCGCTGCAAGAGTTGCGGGAGGCCGAACTCCTGTTGCCCTTACGGGAAGCGTCGGAATTCGCAAAGCCTGCTCACCTCTACGATATGATGCAGGCGTTTGCGCTCAATATGAGATCCGTTCATTGCGAGGAAATGCAGACCACCCGCAGGTTGCTCGAGCAGCTTGCGAGGCCGTTCCCCCCACAGCATCGGGAGGAGCTTGAGCCGAAAAGGGCGGTCATGGAACGGACCCTTCAAATGGTCGATTGGCTGATGGCCGGAATCCAATTCCCGACTGGCGCCGCTCTGCGGAAAATTAACAGGCAGGGCTTCTATCCCAATTTGACCAAGATCCTGATCCCGCCTCCTCCGCCCCGACCTTCGCTGCTCGCCGTCTGGCGCGCTGAGGTTGAGCAAGACAAAGCTCGGGCGGAGGCCAGGAAAGAGGCCGAAGCGGCCGCGCGCATTGAAGCCGCCTGCAACGCCGTTATCCTCCAGGAGGCGAAGGCCGTTGCCGCCCGCAATGCCTGGGGAGGCCCGTGCCAACGGACAGTTGGACATGAGTGGAAGCGCGCCAGCAGCGGACGGCCCGAACCGGCCTGAAGCCGGGCTCCCGTTGTTCGTTGTAAGTCGACGCTTGGCATGGACGGTGTTCGGGGCGTGCAAGCCAGAATTCGTGCTTTCGTGCTTATCTGGATGCAGCCGCCCGAGCCTTCCTGATGGCCCGGCTTGGCTGTTGGCCGTAAGCAAGCATCGGATCCGGGAAGACCTCATTTGACGCGACTCTTTTGAGGGTGTCGAAAGCGTCCCGATGCCGCTGCCGCTCGGGCAGATCGATCTCTTTCGCCAGAAAAATGGCAGACTCTTCGAGCATGATCGCGGGGTCCCCCTGTGGCTCCCGGCGCAGGAGATATTTCCGGAAAGCGGCCTCACCGCCTGGTTGCATGACGATGAAGGCGCCGGACATCTCGCTCAGCACCTTGCCGGGGGCCTCGGTCTGACTGCCAATGATCAGGCTCAGGCCTTGCTTGTTTTCCTGGCCCCACAACAGGATTTGGGGATTGCCGCTATAATAGGTCATTACACCCTCGGCGATACGGTCGCGAGTGCGGAGGGTAATGCCGTCGCGAACCGTGTCTGTCACCGTGATGATGTGGTCGCTACCAGACCTGATCGTAATCACCCGAATGACCAGATGGCCCGGGCGAAGGTAGGAGCCGTGATACATGAAGTAAGCGCCGTCCACGGCCGGTCTGTCGTCCCGCTTTGCTCCGCCCTCTCCCAAGTGGCGGATCAGTTCGGCGAATGCAGTCGGGGGATTGCGGTCCAGATTCCGGGCGACGTGTCCAATCGGAGAGTATAACCAGGCGGCAGCCAGCAGGTCGAAACTCTCCGTGGTGATGCCGCCTTTCGACCCGGGGGCCATGAACGCGCGGAACGCTCGATCGGAGAATATCTCTGGCACGCGGCCCAGTTCGGCTGCGTACGCAAGAAGCTTCTTTGGCGGGACGAACTTTTTCACCTTGCGTAAAGCCTCACGCAGGGTATCGACGTCCGCCCGCTGAGGCTCGGTGCTCATATCGGCCATCTCCCGCTTCCGCTTTCCGGAAGTTGGATACCGACATTAGGAAGCGTCTGCCGCTTCCGCAACGTACCGGAGGTGACCCGGTCGCTCGCTGCCAAAACAGTTTGCCACCGCCGCGCTTCGCCGTGGACAGGCGACCCTCCCGCTTTGCGATCATCCGCAAACGCGCATTCCGCGCGGAAAGGAGGCAACCATGTCTGAGATTACCCACGACGGCTGGCGTCATATGCCGCGCGGCCGAACCCCGGCTGCTGCGCCCAACGATCGCCCCGGGACGCTGCAGATCATTGGCACCATGACCAATGGTGCGCTCGTCGCCGCCACCCTGCTGATCGTCGGCGCCGCCGGCGGCGTGCTGCTGGACCAGGCCATGCGCAT
>JAFEFW010000358.1 GCA_018240405.1 Pseudomonadota bacterium | reverse complement strand
CGGCACTGGCCAGTGCCGCGGCCGCAGCCAGCCTGCCGCTGATTCGCCCGTCACGGGCGCAGGCGCCGACGATCAAAATTGGCGTCCTGAATGATCAGTCCGGCCCGTACACCAACACCGGCGGCCTCACCTCGGTGATCTGCGCCAAGCAGGCCGTCGAGGAATTCGCCGGCCCCAAGGGCATAAACGTTGAGATCATCAGCGCCGATCACCAGAACAAGCCGGACGTTGCCGTCTCCATCGCGCGGCAATGGTTCGACCGCGACGGTGTGGACATGCTGCTGGACGTGCCGACCTCCTCGGTGGCGCTGGCGCTGCAGGCGGTGGTGAAGGAAAAGAACAAGGTCTACATCAACTCCGGCGCCGCCTCCTCGGCGCTGACCGGGGACCAGTGTTCGCCGAATTTCATTCACTGGACCTACGACACCTATATGCTGGCGAAGTCGACCGGCGGCGCGATGGTGAAGGCCGGCGGCGATAGCTGGTACTTCCTCACCGCCAACTACGCCTTCGGCAAGCAGTTGCAGGACGACACCACCGCGTTCGTGCAGTCGGCCAAGGGCAGCGTGAAAGGCGCGGCGCAGTATCCGTTCCCCGGCACCAGCGACTTCTCCTCCTTCCTCGTGCAGGCGCAATCGTCCGGCGCCAAGGTGCTGGGCCTGGCCAATGCCGGTGCCGACACGGTGAACTCGATCAAGCAAGCGCATGAGTTCGGCGTCGACTCATCAATGAAACTGGCCGCGCTGCTGATGTTCATCACTGATGTACACGCGCTGGGTCTGGATACGGCCGCCGGCCTGATGCTGACCGAGAGCTTCTACTGGGACCTGAACGACCAGACTCGCGCCTGGACCAAGCGGGTGGTGCCGAAGACACCGAACAACTGGCCGAACATGATCCATGCCGGCTGCTACTCGGGGACGCTGCACTACCTGAAGACAGTCGCCGACATGGGCGTGGCCGAGGCGAAGAAGGATGGCGTCGCCACCGTCAACCGCATGAAAAAAATGCCGGTTGAGGACGAGTGCTTCGGCAAGACGACGATTCGTGAAGATGGGCGCCACTTGGTGCCGGGCTATCTGTTCCAGGTGAAGAAGCCGGGTCAGAGCAAGGCCAAATGGGACTACTACAACCTGGTGGCAACCACGCCGGCGGATGAGGCGGCTCGGCCGCTGGCCGATGGCCACTGTCCTTTCATCAAAGCCTGAACGTCACTTAAGGGAACGGCGCGGCCGGGAAATCACCATGTTCATGATCTTTGGCATTCCCGGCCCGCTGCTGTTCGGGCAGTTGCTGCTGGGGCTTATCAACGGCGCCTTCTACGCCATGCTCTCGCTGGGCCTGGCGGTCATTTTCGGCATGCTCAACATTATCAACTTCGCGCATGGCGCGCTGTTCATGATGGGCGCATTCGTGGCGTGGATGCTGCTGAACTACCTCAATATCGGCTACTTCCCGGCACTCATCCTGGCGCCGCTGATCGTCGGCATCTTTGGCCTGATCCTGGAGAAGACGATCATCAGCCGGCTGTACAAACTGGACCATCTGTACGGCCTGCTGCTGACCTTCGGCCTCGCGCTGGTGATCGAGGGCTTGTTCCGGAACGCCTATGGCTCCTCCGGCATGCCATATCGCATCCCAGACATGCTGCAGGGTGCGACCAACCTCGGCTTCATGTACATGCCCAACTATCGCGGCTGGGTGGTGATCGCGGCACTCGTCGTCTGCCTGTCCACCTGGGCGATCATTGAAAAGACCCCGCTGGGCGCCACGCTGCGCGCGGCCACCGAGAACGCGCCGATGGTGCAGGCCTTCGGCGTCGATGTACCGCGCCTGATCACGCTGACCTATGGCGGTGGCATTGCGCTGGCGGCCTTTGCCGGCGTGCTGGCGGCACCAATTTATTCGGTAAATCCCAACATGGGGTCCAACTTCATCAACACCGTGTTCGCCGTGGTCGTTATCGGCGGCATGGGCTCCATCATGGGCTCGATCATCACCGGCTTCGCGCTCGGCGTCATCGAAGGGCTGACCAAGGTCTTCTACCCGCAGGCCTCGGCAACCGTCGTCTTCGTCGTGATGGTGATCGTGCTGCTGACCAGGCCGCGCGGCCTCTTCGGAAGGACGGCCTGATCATGTTTGGCTTTTCCAGAGCACAGCTCGTTGCGCTGGCGGTGATGATCGCCCTCATCGTGGTGTGCCCGTTCGTGCTGTATCCCGTATTCCTGATGCGGGTGCTGTGCGTGGCGCTGTTCGCCTGCTCGTTCAACCTGATGATCGGCTATGTCGGCCTGTTGTCCTTCGGTCAGGCGGCTTATTTCGGCATGGGCAGCTACGTTGCCGCCTGGACCATGAAGCACTGGCATATCGACGCGTCGATCGCGATCATCCTGGGCGGCCTGACCGGCGCCGTGCTGGGCCTGATCCTGGGTTATCTGGCGATTCGCCGTTCCGGCATCTACTTCGCCATGATCACCCTGGCGCTGGCGCAGATGATCTACTTCTTTTGTCTGGAGGCGCCTTTCACCGGCGGCGAGGACGGCATCCAGCAGGTGCCGCGCGGCACGCTTTTCGGGCTGATCAACCTGCAGAACGACCTGACGATGTACTGGGTCGTTGCCGGGGTCTTCCTGCTTGGCTTCCTGATGATCCACCGCATCATCCATTCGCCATTCGGCCAGGTGCTGAAGGGCATCCGTGAGAATGAGCCGCGGGCAACGTCGCTGGGCTATCGGACCGACGATTACAAACTGATCGCCTTCGTGCTGTCCTGCACGCTGGCCGGCGTCGCCGGCGGCACCAAGGCACTGGTGTTCGGCATCGCCACGCTGACCGATGTGCACTACGCCACGTCGGGTGAGGTCGTGCTGACCACGCTGCTGGGCGGCCTGGGCACGGTGTTCGGCCCCGCGGTCGGCGCGCTGGTAATCGTCACGATGGAAAACTACCTGGCGCAGTTCGGCGCCTGGGTGACGGTGACGCAGGGCGCAATCTTCATGATCTGCGTGCTGGCGTTCCGCCGCGGCATCATCGGCGAGATCGGCGCCAAGCTGAAACTGGCGCTGTAAGGCCGGCGGCTCTGCTGACCGGCGGTCGCGCCACGTTGGCCCGATCCGATGCTGGTGTCCTGGAGTCTGCCGCAGACGCCTGGCGGCGGCCTGCGCGCCAGACCTCGGGCAGGTTCGAGGCACCTGCAGTGCAGTGATGGCGACGCGGGTGAAGCGAGGGTGCGTTCGGACCGCCGATATGCGGTGGCTACGGCGCCTGCGGCGGGAGCAGCGCCCTGACGGCGTCGCGCTTGACCTTCCCAGTTTCGGTCCTCGGTAGCGCGTCCAGCAGCAGCAACTGGAAGCCGCGCGTGTAGTGGCTGATAACCGCGTCGACCCTACGGCCAAGCTGATTGCGGTCCACACCCGGCGCCACTTCGACCGCCACCAGCAGCGTGCGCGTTTGAAGCCGGTCAGCACCCTCGGTCACCACGGCGTCCCGCACCCCCGGTACCGCCTTCAGCCGCAGCTCGATCGGCGCGGGGGAAAGCTTGATGCCACCGATGTTGAGCATGTCGTCACTTCGGCCCAGCACGACGAGCGTCGCATGATCGGGCTTGTAGCCGAAATCGCTGGTCCGGTACCAGCCATCCACAAAGGCCGCTCTGTCCGA
>JAFEFW010000357.1 GCA_018240405.1 Pseudomonadota bacterium | reverse complement strand
GGTCGTCATGCTGCCCGGCCGCCTGACCGCCTGGAAGGGCCACACCGTGCTGCTGGACGCGGTCGCCCGCCTGGAGCGGCCGGAGGTCGTGGCGGTGCTGGTCGGCAGCCACCAGGGCCGGCACAGCTATGCTGCGGCCTTGCAGGCTCAGGCGGCGCAGCTCGGAATCACCGAGCAGCTGCGCATCGTCGGCAATTGCGATGATATGCCGGCAGCCCTGAAATTGGCCGATGTGGTGGTGCACGCCTCCACACAGCCCGAGGCCTTTGGCCGGGTGGTGATCGAAGCCCAGGCGATGGCCCGGCCGGTCATCGCGTCCGACCTCGGCGGCCCGGTGGAAACGGTGCAGCACGAGGCGACCGGCTGGCGCGTGCCGCCCGGCGACCCGGACGCGCTGGCCGCCGCCCTGCGCAGGGCACTCGACCTGTCGCCCGATGCGCGGGCCGCACTCGGTGCGCGGGCGCGGGCATCGGTGCCGACGGTGCGGGCAATGCAGGACGCGACGCTGGACGTGTATGAGGAGGTACTCAGGACGCAGGCGGCGTGACCGGCGGCGGCTTCGGCGGGCCGTAGAACAGCACCCAGACCGAAAAGTCGGCGGAGATCGCCTCGAACCCATGCGGCACATGGGCGGCGCAGAACAGCACGTCGCCCGGGCCGACATCGGTCACCTGGTCCATAACGCGATAACGGCCTGTGCCGGCGGCGACGAAGTAGATTTCATCCTTCTGATGCGGGACCTGCGGGCCGTCGGTGGGACGTGCGGCGAAGCGCACCTCGAGGTCGCCATCGACAAATATTTCGTTAGAGCGTCCTGGCGTGCGTGGCAGCGCGAGGGCCGCGGCCAGCGATACGGGTGAAGGCGTGCGCTCCATTTGTTCGTCGTCTCCCTGCGGCCGGCGGCAACACGGCACGCCGGATGGTCATGCTGGCGCGAAGCGGGCGGAAAGCCTATATATTCCCGACCGGAGCCGGACGCTCAGGTCCGCCCGAACGGATGAACTGCATGGCGCGAACCCGCCCCGAAGCCGTCGAGCCCGAGTCGCCTCCCCCACCCAAACCGCGCCAGTCGACCGCGGCCATAGCGCGCAGGAAGGCCGCTGTGGAACGTAAAGTGGCGGACATGCTGCGGGACCTGCAAATCGATGGCAAGGCATTGTCGGCCGAAATCGAGCGGCTGCGGCAGCGCTTCCTGTAGGCGATGGCGCGTACGCCGACGAGCGAAATCCTGCTGACGATCCAGGCGGTCAAGCAGATGCAAGCGGACCTGACGACGCTGACAAAGATCGTTGAATCGATTGGAGAACGTCTCGAACGCCTGGAGCAGAGGCTGGAAGCGCTCCGCCGCGAAGGCGCGGAGCGATGACGCAGCATCCGCACGATCACTGGCCGAGAGGGGTGACCCCGATCGGCGTTGAGGACTTCGACCGGCTGGGGCTGAATGAGCAGAACCAGTTGTTCTGGGACGGCAAGCGGGTGGAGGTGCGGAACCGCCTGGACCTGACCTGGCTGCAGAAGACGCTGGCGATAGTGGTGTCCGTCTGCGCGGTCCTGGGGGCGCTGGGCGGCTTCGTCACCGGGTTCAACAACGCCTCGATCTTCCTGTGCGCGCGGGACATCCACTGGCTGAGTTGTCCGGCGGCGCCGTCAAACGGCGTTCACCCATAGCGCCCCATTGGCGCCGCGGCATGCCTGGTGGCACACTACGACGAGACCTTCGACGCAACAGGCTTTGCCAATGTCCCACGAAACCAATGCGCTCGCCCAGATCCACCGCCAGATCATGTGGAACCGCCTGATCGCCGTCGTCGAGGAACAGGCGCAGATCATGATCCGCACCGCCTTCTCCACCACGGTGCGCGAGGCGGGTGACCTGTCGGCTGGGATCTTCGACCTGAAAGGCCGGATGATGGCGCAGGCGGTGACCGGCACGCCGGGCCACGTCAATTCGATGGCGGAGTCGGTTGGCCACTTCCTGCAGAAATTTCCTGTCGAAACGATGCAGCCGGGCGATCATTACATCACCAACGACCCGTGGCTGGGCACCGGCCACCTGCACGACCTGACCGTCGTCACGCCCGCCTTCCACCGCGGCGCCATGGTTGGACTGTTCGCCAACACCGCCCATGTCATCGACATCGGCGGTCTCGGCATGGGGCCGGAGGCCCGGTCGGTGTTCGAAGAAGGCATGTATATCCCGATCGTGAAATGCTTTGACCAGGGCCAGCCGAACGAGACTTTCTTCGACTTCATGCGCGCCGGATCGCGCCTGCCGGTGGAGCTCGAAGGCGACATCTACTCGCTTTGTGCCTGCAACGATGCCGGCGTGCGCCGCTTGCAGGAGATGATGGACGAGTTCGAGATGGACGATCTCGAAGCACTGGCCAATTTCATCTTCGAAAGCTCCTACCGGGCAACGGTCGCCGAGATCGCCAAGTTGCCCGCCGGTACCTACAGCAACGACATCTACTCCGACGGCTACGAGGAGCCGGTTCGTCTCGCCGCTGCCATGACCGTCAGGCCGGATGCGATCGAGGTCGACTTCGCCGGCACCTCCGGCCTGTCGTCACGCGGCATCAATGTTCCGGCTGCGTATTGCCGGGCCTATTCCTGTTTCGGTATCAAATGTGTCGTAGCACCCGACATCCCGAACAATTGGGCCTCGCTGTCGCCGTTCCGGATGAAAATCCCTGAGGGCTGTATCCTGAACGCGCCACGCCCCTACCCGGTCTCGGTGCGTCATGTCATCGGCCACCTGCTGCCGGATCTGATGATGGGCTGCCTGCACCAGGCCGTGCCGGAACGGGTCACCGCGGAGGGCGCCTCCGCGCTGTGGAACCCGCCGATGCGCGGCGGCAGCGGTATTTCCGGTCAGGCACGCGGTAACAAGCCGGTGATCAGCGACTTTGAGATTATCACCTTTAATTCCGGCGGCACCGGCGCACGGCCAACCGCGGATGGTCTGAACGCGACCGCCTTCCCCTCCGGCGTCCGCACCATGCCGGTGGAGGCAACCGAAAACGTTGCGCCCGTGGTCATCTGGCGCAAGGAGCTGAAGCCGGATTCCGGTGGCGCCGGCCGCACCCGGGGCGGCGTCGGACAGATCATGGAGTTCGCCACCAAGGGCGACCTGGAGTTCGCGGTCAACGCCAGCTTCGACCGGATCGCGCATGCTCCGCGCGGACGTGAGGGCGGCCTGAACGGCGCCAACGGCCGCGTGGCCCTGAAAGGTGGAACGATCCTGCGCACCAAGGGCCTGCAAGTCATTCCGGATGGCGACCGGTTGATCCTGGAACTGCCCGGTGGGGCCGGCATGGGTAATCCAACAGCCCGTGAGCCTGCGCTGGTGGCGCGCGACGTGCGCGACGGTCTGGTGTCGGCGGACAACGCACGTGCGCTTTATAAAGTCGCGGTGGGCGCGGACGGCGTGGTGGACGCAGCGGAGACCGCGCGCCTGCGCGCCTGAACCCAACGGCTTGTCTCCCGTTACCAGTCGGTAGGTCGGAAAGGCCCGAACCAAACCCACAGGTGGGAGACATCCATGAGCGACGCCGTCCAGCGATCGGCGCTGCGCAAAGTCTATTTGCGCCTGCTGCCGATCGCTCTGCTGACCTATTTCCTCTGCTACGTCGACCGCATCAATGTCGGCTTTGCCGCCTTGACGATGCGCGGCGATCTCGGCCTGAGCGCCGCG
>JAFEFW010000356.1 GCA_018240405.1 Pseudomonadota bacterium | reverse complement strand
ACCGCCCAGGCACTGGTTTGTGCCGGAACGATTGCATCTATTGCCTCCCACGCAGGCCCAAGTTCCGTCACCAACCGTCCAATGTGCTGCCCTGACATGCCAGTGCTACCCGTGACCCTCCGGGGGAAACTCGCCCCGGGCAATGTTGTAGAGCAGCTCACGTATCTCGGGCGATCCGATCTGGTCATCGAACGGCAACCTGTCAAGCACCTCCTGGGCCGTCGGGCGATCTTCCGGATTCGGCGCAAGCATAGTGCGGATCAGCTGATGCTCCGGGCTATCGCCAGTAATACCCAGGTGATTCAGCACGTCGTCTCGAGCAGGGCCGTCGCCTTCGCCGAGCGATTGAACGTCTTTTAGGGCACTGCGCTCCAGTCCCCCCAAGCTCTTGCCTGCAAAGGCAAAGGTAAGGCTCAGCCCAAGCGAGAACACGTCTGACTTGGCATCAATGGATGTCTTGTCGATCTGCTCCCGCAGCTCCTTGGCGCGTTCGGTGAGAGCCTCCTTGGTGAAACCGAGTTCAGTGGGCCGCGATTCCAGCCGCCGTATCTCTTCGTCGAGAGCCTCGATTTTGCCACGCGCACCAAACGCCTCCGGCGATACATATTGCGCCGTCCCCCTAAATTCCGCCGTCGTCCTGCCCTGCATTTCCCCCTCGGGCCGAACGGTACCAAAGTCGGATAGCTTCGCGACACCGTCTCTGCCGATCAGAAAATTATCCGGCTTGATGTCGAAGTGCAGCAGACTGCGAGCTTGGTGAAGCTGCGTCAGTCCGGTGGCCATATCCCGGGCTATCGTAAGCCTGATAAGGCGCGCCTTCTCCACGCCGATCTTCCCATCCCGCTCTGCATTGCGCAGCTGCGTGAGCAGGTTCTTCGCATCACCGCCGGGCATGTGCTCGAGTACAAGTGCTTGGATCCGTCCTTTGCTGTCCGTGGCCGCACCCTTCAGCCCAACAATATGGCCGAGGTCACGATCAGATCCGACGGCGCGCTGATGCACGAGGAACTCACGCTCGGCCTCTTCGACTTTGTCCCTGTTCGGTACCTTGAGTGCGATCTTTTCACCGCGAGCGTTCACTCCTTCGTACACATTGCTCTCCGCCCCATTGCCGAGCCGCTTTGGTTGGATCGTGTATTCCTCTCCATTGAACGCCAGCTTGCGCGGGGGACGGATTGACCCATTTTCGCCTGGGGTCAGCACCCCGTCTCGCGGAAATTGGTCGCGCTCGATCTGTACATCGATGTCCTGCGGCGGCTGATTGTGGTCAATCTGGATGTGACGCGGCAATCCGTCGCGCGGGACCTGCACCTCCTGTTCTTGCAGGACCTGTTTCGCGCCCATCGGAGGCGGCGGTGCCCCAGTGTGTGGGAAGGGCTCGGGCGGGACCAGCACCCAGTCGTCTTTCGAAATCGGTTTGTCATTGACTTGCATGTCATGCACGAGCAGCCGGACATTGCGGACATCCATCCGGCCTTTCAGCGCGTCCTTCGCTTCAGGTGGCAGGTTTGGCCCGTACTGGAAGCGAAACCAGCGGTCGAGGGCTGTTCGGGCCGTCTCGCGTTGCTTGGAGAAGCCGGTCAACTGGCCCCATAAGCCGGTGGCACGATCCGAAATGAACAAGGTGACCGACCCGTCAGCATTTTTCTCGCCCCGCACCTTGCTGAGCGCACCTTCTCCCGCCAGGAACTCGTCAAGTCGCTTCGGTGAAGTCGTGCGGTCGAGCCGAAAGGTTGAAATGCGATCTGACATGCCTGTTTACCGACCGTTAGCCGTGAAGCCGTTTGCCGGCGGTCTTCCGCCGCCGGCTGTTGTGGATCAGCGCCGCCTCACAAAGGCGCTGACACACTGTTTGGGCCGGTGCCGCAATGGGCGACGTCATGGCAACGGCGCTCGCTTCAGGATCAAACTCGATGCTGCATTCCAGGCCGTTCGTCATCGGAACGTCCTGGTGGTAATCGATTGCTCCAGCACAACTTCCATGCCCTCAGTATCAGGGCCGAAGTCATGCAACAGCGCGCGGATCGATCCACCGTTGAGCCTTCTGATCTCCATTATGTAGTGAGCCATGATAGGCGGGCCTGCACAAGGGTGTGCCAATATAACCGGAGTAGGCGGCAGCGACGCCCCCTGCCCGCTTGTCCGCGCCGTCCAGTCCAACGAGTAGATGGATTGCGCGGGGCCGAACCGATGCAATATTCCACATCCAAAAGCCGTCTTGGGTGGAAACCGAACAGGTAAAGTATCGCCGATCATCCGCCTGCATGGCTAGACTTCGGCGTTATCGGGAGCGCCGTCATGCAGCATGCCTATGAATCGTCGCTGGTTACAGCTTCTCCGTGGTGGCGTCCCGATCCTGGCACCAGCCTTGTAATCCAGGGAGGGCATCGGCTTGCGGGCACGTATCCGATCAGCGGGGCTAAGAACGCCGCCCTGCCGCTGATGGTGTCAGCTCTGCTGACACCTCATTTGCTGACGTTGCACAATGTCCCTGCGAATTTGGACGTTGCCGTGCTGTCGAACCTACTGCACGGCCTGGGCGTCGGGGTGAGTTGGTCCAAGAACGCTCGCATGGGTTTGTCACTGACGCTGTGCGCCGACCAGGTTCGCCCGGCGTTCATCGACAGGGATTTGGTGGGACGGATGCGTGCCTCTGTCCTGCTTTTGGGCGCTCTGCTGGCCCGTTGCGGGGAAGCAAGCCTCCCCATGCCAGGAGGGGACGCGATCGGCCTGCGTGGCATTGACTTCCATGTCGCGGGGCTGCTCGCCATGGGAGCATCGGTCGATATTGCGGGAGGCGTTATTCATGCCAGAGCGCCGCAGGGCCTGCACGGCGCTACCATTATTCTGCCGTCGCCTTCAGTGGGTGCGACGGAGAACCTGCTGCTGGCCGCTGTTCTGGCGAACGGCACGACAGTCATCGGCAATGCAGCGCGTGAGCCCGAAATTGCTGATCTTCTGCTCTGCCTCCAAACGATGGGAGCGCGGGTCGAGGGGATTGGCAGCGATGTACTAACCGTCCATGGGGGTGTTCCGCTCACCGGTGCCGTACACTCAGTCATGCCGGACCGCATTGAACTTGGCACAGTGGCATGCGCCGCAGCCTTAATGGATAGCGAAATACTGCTGCGACATGCCCGTGCCGACCTGCTCGGCGCGGCAGGACCCGTGCTTGCAAACGCGGGCGTAGAGCTGAAAGAGGTCGACGAGGGAGTGATTGCCCGTCGATCGTCCCTGGGTCTGACGGGTGTTGATATCGAGACACGCCCCTATCCAGGGTTCGCCACTGACCTGCAGGCCCCAGCTATGGCCATGCTGTCAACGGCAAGGGGTGCCAGCGCCATCTCGGAGACCATCTTCGAGCAACGCTTCCGCCACGTGGACGAGTTGAGGAAGATGGGCGCCAATATAGCCGTGCGCGGGCAAACAGCCTGGGTGCGTGGTGTTGAACGCCTGACTGCCGCTCGGGTGATGGCTACGGATGTCAGAGCTGCGGCCGCTCTCGTTCTGGCAGGCCTTGGCGCAACGGGCGAGACTGTCCTCGATGGGCTGGATCACCTGGACCGTGGCTATGATGGGATGACCGAGAAGCTTGTAGCGTGCGGAGCAGTCATGCATCGGACGACCGTGTAATGTGGAAAGTCTTCTCGTGATCGGAAGCAACCATCATCTTGCTCGGCATTCAGCCACGTCTGTCCAGGGACGGATAAGCACATTAC
>JAFEFW010000355.1 GCA_018240405.1 Pseudomonadota bacterium | reverse complement strand
GGCACCGGCCCCGGCGAGTTCAACCTGCCGCACAATATCGTTTGCGATCCGGACGGATGGGTCTACGTCGCCGACCGCGAAGGCGGGCGCATCCAGGTTTTCGACGGCAACGGCAAGTTTGAAACCGAGTGGACCAACGTGCACCGTCCCAGCGGGCTGTGCATGACCTTCGGCGCGTGCCCGTTGTGCTATGTCGGCGAAATCGGCCCCTATATGCGGGTGAACCGTGAGTATCCGAATATCGGCCCGCGCGTCAGCATCCTGGACAATAAGGGCAAAGTGCTCGCCCGGCTTGGTCGTGAAGTTGACGCCTGCGGCCAGGAACCCGGGCAGTTCATGTCGCCGCACGGCATCGGTGTCGATTCCAAGGGCAACATCTATGTCGGCGAGGTGGTGCAAAGCTCCTGGCCTTCGGCATTTCCTGACAAGCCTAAGCCGGACCGGCTGAAGGCGCTGCAGAAGCTGATAAAGCTGTAACGATTTTGAACGCCGAGACGCCCGCGGAACGTGGCAGGACGCGCGCGATGCTTGAACCTGCCACCATGTCCCCGGCCCCCTCTCCCCGCCCCCGTCGCGGCGCGCTGCTGCGGGACATCGGCGTCAACGCCGTCGTGCCCTATGTAACCTACCTTCTGCTGCGCCACCTCGGCGTTGCCGTGATACCTGCACTCGCCGCCGGCGCGGTATTTCCGGCCGGCGCCGCCCTCGTCACCTTTCGGCGCGCCGGCCGCATCGACGCGTTGGGCGTCATCATGTTGGTCGCAACCGGTGCAAGCATGATTGGCGCGCTGCTGTTCACCAGCCCGTATCTGCTGCTGGCGAAAGGGTCGCTGATCACTGGCGGCATCGGCGTATTGTTCCTCGGGTCTCTGGCAGCGCAACGACCGCTGGTGTTCCATCTGATCGGCAGCACCGGCCAGGATGCCTCCGGCGCGGCACTGTATGACACGTTATGGAACACCGTGCCGCCGTTCCGGACACTGATGCGTCGCCTGACGCTGGCCTGGGGCGTGGTGCTGATCGCCGAGGCGACGCTGCGACTGCTGCTGATAGACCTGCTCCCGATTGAGGTCTTCCTGCCGGTCAGCGAGGTCATGTGGATCGCGGTCTTCGCCGGCATGACTGCTTGGAGCTGGCGTTATGGCGCCCGCCGCATGTCCGCACTCAGAAGCGCCGCGTCCGATTGACAACCCGCGCGACGCCCTTACCGTCGGCGAAACAGGGAGCCGTCCAGCATGGCCATGAACCGCAAGCGCCTGGTCTATTTCGAACGCTGGTTTGACCCGATCGCGGAACAGATTCTCGGTGCCCACGAAGACATCGAGCTGGTCCGCCTGCTCTACGCCGATCCGCAGGATGATACCTGGAGCAGCCTGCACACCGCCTGCGGCTATCAGGTCAGTGCCCGCACCGAACTGCAGGAACCATGGTTCGGCAACGCGGCGCTGCTGGCGCGCTGCCCGAACATGCTCGCGCTGTCCTCGGCCGGCGCGGGCTACGACGTAATCGACGTCGATGCCTGCACCGCGTCCGGCGTCATCGTTGTCAACCAGTCCGGCACCAACAGCGAGCCGGTCGCCGAACATGCCATCGCCCTGATGCTCGGCCTGACAAAGAAAATCGGACTGACCCACCGGGCGATGCTGACGAGCAAGGCCAACGACCGCCTGTTGCTGTCCGGCAACAACATCAAGGGCAAGACCGTGGGCATCGTCGGCATCGGCAATATCGGCCGCCTGACCGCGAAATTTTGCTCGATCTTCGACATGCGCATCCTGGCATTCGATCCGTACCTGACCGAGGCGCAAGTTGCCGCGCGCGGCGCGCAAAAAGTCGACTTTGCGACGCTGCTGCGGGACTCCGACTTCATCACCATCCACTGCCCGCGCAACGCCGAAACCGTCGGCCTGTTCGGCGCAACGGAGTTCGCACAGATGAAGTCGAGCGCCTACTTCATCAACACGGCAAGGGGGAAAATCCATGACGAGGCGGCGCTGATCGCGGCTCTGCGCGCACGCCGCATTGCCGGCGCCGGCATCGATGTGTTCGATTTCGAACCACCGCCGCCGGATCACCCGCTGTTGCACTTCGATAATGTCATGGCGACGCCGCATATTGCCGGTGGCACCGTGGAAACGCTGCGCGATATGTCCGAGGCCGCGGCGGAGCAATGGATTGCGTTGCTGCGCGGCCGCGTCCCGCCCCGCATGGTCAATCCGGAAGCCTGGCCGCTTTATTCCGACCGGTTCGAGCGGATCATAGGCTTCCGTCCTGATGCGCTGGAGGCGGATCCGGCATGAACCTGGAAGACCGCCTCGCCATCAACGACCTGTTTGTCCGCTACACCTGCGCGCTGGATGATGGCGACGCCGGCACCGTGGTGGACTGTTTCACCGATGACGCCACGCTGGTCAGTCCCGCCGTCGGCGAACATTCCGGCAAAGCCGCCATCACCGCCTTCGCGGAACGTTTCGCCCGGTTTCAGCAGAACGGCTCGCAACTGCGGCACGTGATCTCCAACCTGCGGATGACGATCGACGGCGATACCGCGCATGCCACCTGCTACCTGACAGTGTTGCTGACACGCAATGGCAAGAGCCAGCTGATGGCGCCGGGGCGGTATGACTGCCAGTTGCGCAAGTTCGGCGGCGCCTGGCGGTTTCATCGCAGGGTCGTGCTGCACGATCATGATTATACGCTGGACGGGCTATAGGGCGCTTCCAGCCTGAACAGTCCGTCCGGCGATTGCCAGAGGCCCTGGGAGCGGACAGACTGATGTCGTGACAACCGATAGCCTGGAGCACAGGCATCTCATCGCGAGGGAAACGTCAATGCAGCAGACCATCAGTCGCCGGGCCATGCTCGGCGTCGGCGTGGCGACGGCGGCCACTCTGGCCGCGCCGCGCATCGTGCGTGCCGCCGACCAGACCATCCGGATCGGCGTGCTGACCGACATGGCGGGCACCTATGCCGCGCAGACCGGACCCGGTTCGGTGATGGCAACGCAGTTCGCGATCGACGATTTCCGCAAGCAGCACCCCGAGATCAAGGTCGAACTGCTTTCCGCCGACATGCTGCTGAAGCCGGACGTCGCGGTGGGCATCGCCGGTGACTGGTTCGACAACAAGGGCGTCGACCTGCTGATGGACCTGCCGCTGTCCTCCGCCGCGATTGCCGTCGCAGAGATGGCCAAAGCAAAGGACAAGTTGGCGATCTACACCGGCGCGGCCTCCTCCGTCCTGACCGGTGAGCGCTGCGGGCCGAACCATCTGCATTGGTCCTACGATACCTGGAGCAATTCGCACGCTGTCGTCGAAGCCACGGTGCGCGAGGGCGCCGACACGTGGTTCTTCGTCACCGCCGACTATGCCTACGGCCATCAGCTTGCGCGCGATGCGGCATCGTTCGTCACGGCCGCCGGCGGCAAGGTGCTGGGCGAAATCCGCCATCCGTTCCCCGGCACAACCGATTTCTCCGCCTTCCTGCTGCAGGCCAAGGCGAGCGGCGCCAAGGTCATCGCCTTCGCCAATGGGGGTGCCGATTCCGACAACTGCATCAAGCAGGCCGCCGAATTCGGCGTCGCGGCGAGCGGCACGAAAGTGGTTGGCGTCGGGCTATTGATCAATTCAATCCCGATTATTGGCCTGCAGGCAGCGCAAGGCGTGCGGTACTCGGAGCCCTACTATTGGAACATGAACGACGGCACGCGGGCGTTCGGACG
>JAFEFW010000354.1 GCA_018240405.1 Pseudomonadota bacterium | reverse complement strand
GCGGCGATCAGCTCGACCATGGGGCCGGGCGTGAAGGTCGACGTTTCGACCCTCAGCTAACGAGATACGCCGGCAGGTCCTCGGGTCGAACCCGAGGAGTCCGCCGGTGGGCAGGGGGTGCTGCATGCGCCCCCGATCCTGTCCGAGACCGCTCGTCCCGACCACCGCCTGCCGGTGGAAGGATTAATGGACCGAATGTCCGCGCGCGGGAGACGGGGATGCCAGATTTTCCGGGGTGAACGCCCCGCGGACATTTGGCGGTTCCTGGGACAGGCGAACCAAACCGGCCGGCACCTGCCGTCCGGTTAAACGGCAACCCGGTCCGGTGTCCATGGTGGGCATCGGGCTGAACGGAGACGAAACGTGGACCGTACGGAGAAGCGGGAGTTCGTCGCCGAGCTCAATCAGGCACTGTCTGCCACCTCGATGATCGTGGTCACCCGCAATGCGGGTCTCACGGTGGCCGAGGCGACGGAGCTGCGCCGGAGGATGAGAGCCTCGGGGTCGACCTTCAAAGTCGCGAAGAACCGGCTGACCAATCTCGCTCTGGAAGGGACCCCGTTCGACGGCATTCGTCCCCTGCTGAAGGGCCCGACCGCGCTGGCGTGGTCGACCGACCCTGTGGCGGTGGCGAAGACGGCCGTCGAGTTCGCCAAGACCAACGAGAAGTTCGTGCTGGTCGGTGGCGCCCTCGGCTCTCAGACGCTGAATGCGGATGGGATCAAGGCGCTGGCCGAACTGCCGAGCCTGGATGAGCTGCGGGCGCGCCTGGTGGGGATGATCTCCACGCCGGCCACGCGTATCGCCGGCGTCCTTCAGGCTCCGGCCGGACAGCTCGCTCGGGTCTTCGGGGCCTACGCCAAGAAGGACGAGAGTGAGGCAGCCGCTGCCTGACCAGACGATTGCATGACCCAAATCGTGTTGGGGTCTTGCACCGGACCTATCGAACTCTAGATACTAGGAACTTGACAAATGGCCGATCTGCAGAAACTGGTTGATGAGCTGTCCGCGCTGACGGTTCTGGAAGCCGCCGAACTCTCCAAGCTGTTGGAAGAGAAGTGGGGCGTGTCCGCCGCTGCTCCGGTTGCCGTCGCCGCGGCGCCGGCCGCTGGTGGCGCTGCCGCGGCGGCTGCTCCGGCCGAGGAGCAGACTGAATTCACCATTATTCTGGCTGATGCGGGTGACAAGAAGATCAACGTCATCAAGGAAGTCCGCACGATCACCGGCCTGGGCCTGAAGGAGGCCAAGGATCTGGTCGAGTCCGCGCCGAAGCCGCTGAAGGAAGGCGCGAACAAGGAAGAGGTGGCGAAGATCAAGAAGATGCTGGAAGACGCTGGTGCCAAGGTGGAGGTGAAGTAACGCATCCCGCTTCGCACAGACTTCCGGCCCTGCGTCTCCGCCGAGACACAGGGCCTACGGCAAAAGGGCGGGTGGAAACCGGATACGGTTTCCGCCCCGTTCCTGTTTTCGGCGGTTGAATAGCGCTCATCCCCGTAACGGGACGGGCAGACGGCATAACGGCAGGCAGGATTATCGATGAACGCGATCACACGCTCATTCACGGGACGCAAGCGCATTCGCAAGAGCTTCGGTCGTATCCCGGAAGTCGCGCCGATGCCGAACCTGATTGATGTGCAGCGCGCCAGCTATGAGGCGTTCCTGCAGATGAACGTCAATCCAGACAATCGTACTCACTCGGGATTGCAGGAAGTCTTCAAATCTGTGTTCCCGATCGACGACTTCGCCGGCCGCGGCCGGCTGGAATTCGTGCATTACGAGCTGGAAGAGCCGAAATACGACGTCGAGGAATGCATCCAGCGGGGCATGACCTATGCCGCGCCGCTGAAGGTCATCCTGCGCCTGATCGTCTGGGACCTCGATGAGGATACCGGCGCCCGCTCGATCCGCGACATCAAGGAACAGCCCGTCTACATGGGCGATATGCCGCTGATGACCGACAACGGCACGTTCATTATCAACGGTACCGAACGCGTCATCGTCAGCCAGATGCACCGCTCGCCCGGCGTGTTCTTCGACCATGACAAGGGCAAGACGCACTCCTCGGGCAAGTACCTGTTCGCCGCCCGCGTGATCCCCTATCGCGGCTCCTGGCTGGATTTCGAGTTCGACGCCAAGGACCTGGTCTACGTGCGCATCGACCGCAAGCGGAAGCTGCCGGTCACCACGCTGCTGTATGCGCTGGAGAGCGCCTGGTCGGAGCAGATGCGCAAGGCGCGTGAAGCGCAGGGTGAGACGGTCGATCCGGCCGATATCCGCGGCATGGACCAGGAAGAGATCCTGTCGCACTTCTACGGCCAGGTGATTTTCGACCGCACGCCGAAGGGCTGGGCGCGGCCGTTCGACCCCGATGCGTTCCGCGGCATCAAGCTGCTGGAACCGCTGGTCGACGCCGAAACCGGTGAGGTCGTGGCCAAGGCGGACGACAAGCTGACCGCGCGCCAGGCCCGCCGCATCGCCGAGAAGACGAAGGAAGTGCTGGTCGGCCGCGCCGATCTGCTGGGCCGCTATGTCGCGGTTGACATCGTCAATGAGGAGACCGGCGAGATCTACGCCGAAGCCGGCGAGGAACTGGCCGAGGCGCGGCTGGCGGCGCTGGAGGATGCCGGCATCACCAAGCTGCCGACGCTGGCGGTGGATCAGTCCAATGGCCCGTGGATCCGCAACACGCTGGCGGTGGACAAGAACAGCAACCGCGACGACGCGCTGATCGACATCTACCGCGTCATGCGTCCGGGTGAGCCGCCGACGCCGGAGACGGCCGAGGCGCTGTTCCGCGGCCTGTTCTTCGATGCCGACCGCTATGACCTGTCGGCGGTGGGCCGGGTGAAGATGAACATGCGCCTGGGCCTGACCGACGTGGCCGATACGGTGCGCGTGCTGCGCAAGGACGACATCATCCGCACGGTGAAGACGCTGGCCGACCTGAAGGACGGCCGCGGCCAGATCGACGACATCGACAACCTCGGCAACCGGCGCGTTCGCTCTGTCGGCGAGCTGATGGAGAACCAGTACCGCATCGGCCTGCTGCGCATGGAGCGCGCAATCCGTGAGCGCATGGGCTCTGTCGACATCGACACGGTGATGCCGCACGACCTGATCAACGCCAAGCCGGCGGCCGCGGCGGTGCGCGAGTTCTTCGGCTCGTCGCAGCTGTCGCAGTTCATGGACCAGACCAATCCGCTGTCCGAGGTGACGCACAAGCGCCGCCTCTCGGCGCTGGGTCCGGGCGGCCTGACGCGGGAACGGGCCGGGTTCGAGGTGCGCGACGTGCATCCGACGCATTACGGCCGGATCTGCCCGATCGAGACGCCGGAAGGCCCGAACATCGGCCTGATCAACTCGCTGGCGACCTACGCCAAGGTCAACAAGTACGGCTTCATCGAGACGCCGTACATGCTGGTCAAGGACGGGCAGGTGCAGCAGGGCGCGCGCTACCTCTCCGCCATGGAGGAGGAGCGGCTGGTCGTGGCGCAGGCGGACGCGCCGATGGATACCGGCGGCAAGTTCACCCAGGAACTCGTCTCGGTGCGCAAGCAGGGCGATTTCCGGCTGGTGCGGCCGGAGGAAGTGACGGCCATCGACGTGTCGCCGAAGCAGTTGGTGTCGGTCGCCGCGGCGCTGATCCCGTTCCTGGAGAACGACGACGCCAACCGCGCGCTGATGGGCTCCAACATGCAGCGTCAGGCGGTGCCGCTGATCCGCGCCGAT
>JAFEFW010000353.1 GCA_018240405.1 Pseudomonadota bacterium | reverse complement strand
CAGGTGCTCGCGATGGGCTTCTCCACCGGCGTGATCCTGGCCGCGATCCTGACGATCGCTGCGATCACCACGCGCATTGGAACCGATTTCCTGGAGACGATGACGGCGATGTTCAACCCGCTGCCGGCAATCGCATTGCTGCCGTTGGCGCTGATCTGGTTCGGGCTGGGAGTCGGCAGCCTGATCTTCGTGCTGGTACATTCGGTGCTGTGGGCGGTGGCGCTGAACACGCATGCCGGCTTCCGTGGGGTGTCGAACACGCTGCGCATGGTGGGGCGGAATTACGGTTTGTCCGGGTTGGGGCTGGTGTTCCGCATCCTGATCCCGGCAGCGTTCCCCTCGATCCTTGCCGGGCTGAAGATCGGCTGGGCCTTTGCCTGGCGCACGCTGATCGCCGCGGAACTGGTATTTGGCGTGGCGTCGGGGAAAGGCGGCCTGGGCTGGTTCATTTTCGAAAGCAAGAACCAGCTCGACATTCCGGAGGTGTTCGCCGGGCTGCTGACCATCATCATGATCGGCCTGATCGTGGAGAACGTTATTTTCCGCACGCTGGAGAACCGCACCGTGCGGCGCTGGGGCATGCAGAACTAACGCGGCACCGCCGATCCGCCGGGCAGATTAGAGAGTGCGGTATGCGGGCGGGCAGGCTGCGGCCATCGGGTTCCGCGTTTCAATGTCCTACCGTTGCCATCGGCTGCTTGCGGCAGCGCGGTGGCACCGCTACCCACACGCGCATGAGACGAACGTGTCACAAGTTAGTCCGCGCCTGGGTTTTGCCATCACTTTGTTGCCTTGTCCTGGCATTCGCCGCATCCGTGGCCATGGCCCAGGCGCCGGCCACACCGCCGCGCAACATTGTTGTGGCAACCAAGCTGGCGCCGCCCTTTGTCATGAAGGACGACGACGGCAACTGGGTCGGCATCAGTATTGAACTGTGGCAGCATATCGCCGCAGCGCTGCGCCTGCAGACGACGTTCCGGGAATACGCTACAGTGCCGGAGATGTTGCAGGCGACCGCCGACGGCGCGGCCGATATTGCCATCGCCGCCATTACGGTCACCGGTGAACGTGAGCGGATGGTGGATTTCACCCAGCCGTTCTTCTCCACGGGCCTCGGCATTGCCACGCCACAGCGACGGCAACTGGAATGGCTGCCGATTATCGAAGGCTTCATCTCGCTCCGCTTCGCCCAGGTGGTCGGGATCTTGGTCGGGACGGCGGCGCTGGTCGGGGTGGTGCTCTGGCTGCTGGAGCGGCGGCATGCCTTGCATTACCGTGGCGGCCACCGCGGGCTGGGGACCGGGCTATGGTGGGCGGTCTCGGCAATGATGCACGCGGCGCCCCAGGACAAGGCGCCGGTGACGTTCTGGGGACGGGCCGTCGCAACGCTGTGGATGGTCGCCTCCGTCATTGTCATAGCCGCCTTTACCGCCGGCATCACGGCGCAACTGACAGCCAAGAGCCTGAGCGGGCGCGTGCAGTCCGAGTTTGACCTCGCCCATGTGCGGGTCGGGACGGTCGATAAGACCTCCGGATTAACCTACCTGCGGGGCCAGCGCATTGCAGCGCGGCCCTATCCATCCGCCGATTCCGGGCTGGACGCGCTGCGCAAGGGGGAGCTGGACGCGTTCGTCTATGACAAGCCGCTGTTGGAATATGCGGCGAAGCACCGATACCCTGATGTCATCCAGGTGCTGCCGGTGGTGTTCGACCACCAGAACTATGCCATCGCCGTGCAGCCGAGGAGCGATCTGCGGACCGAGATCGACCTCGCGATGGTGGACGATCTGCGGACGGAGTGGTGGCGGGAAATTCTGACCCGGTATCTGGGCCGGCAATAGGGATGGATGGCACGGAATAGGGTTGACCACGGCGGCGGGAGGCCATAGAGGAGCGGCCCGCGTCGCTGCTGTAGCTCAGTGGTAGAGCACTCCCTTGGTAAGGGAGAGGTCGACAGTTCAATCCTGTCCAGCAGCACCACGGTTCCAGCGCACCAGACCCCAGCGCTCGGTCTGGGTGCACAGCCAACCTCCCGACGTCGTCGCAATGACTTTCTGCCTGACTTTGGATCAACCGCTTGGCGGCGGTGCTGTGCGTCCCGAGTGTGCCGTTTCACACGTCCGTCCAGCGTACATCGGCATATTATGGGCGTCTGGATCGGCAAGTGCACTATCAAGATGCTAATTCTATTGTAGTTTCTGGTCAGAGGCCCGCTACGGCCGTTGCCTCGGATAACGGCGGACTTCCAAGCCACCACGCTAGTTCGCGGCGGCCGCCTCCACTTTTGGCGCATGCAGCAGCACCGAACCCAACTTCGCCACCAGGTAATCCACCTCCACCGGGTCCAGATTATCAACCGCCGTCAGCACCCGGCTGATGACCCGTGCCCGGAAGCGCTCCAGATCCCGCTCATTGCCGTCGAAGCTCGTTTCATCGACCACCTCGACCGCCGTCCGCACCACGGGATAGAGCGATTCCGGCATCCCCGCCTTCTCATACAGCGCCGCCAGGCCCTTTCGGCTCCGGTCGTGGATTAGCAACTGCGCGTTGCCCAGCGGCACGTCGCCGCGTATGGCAAGCGCTGCCTCAAAGAATGCGATATCGCCCGTGCACAGCGCGCGCAGGATCAGCCCGGGCGTCAGCCGCCCGTTCTGGTGCATCTGCACGACCATCCGGCGCAGCGACCCGTTCGCCGCTCCCATGCTGAGGTGGATGATCTCCTGTTCCCGCGAACTCAGCACAATATCGGCGGCAATGGCCGGCGGCAGCGCGTGGTGCTTGACCAGATGCGACTGCAGTTCCTGCGACACCATATGCACCAGGCGCTCCGACACGGCGAGGGGCAGCGCATGGCGGTGCACCATTGCTTTCTTCACCCGCTCGTCGTTGGCGAACCGCGTCACCGCGTGGTCCAGGCTATGGTCGGCGATCTGCGCCGTCGGGTTGGCCATTAGCGTCGCGACGGCGGGGGCTTCGGCCTCGGTGATCAGGACGTGCGAAATTCCCTCGGTCAGGTTCGGTCGTGCGGCAATGGCCTGCTGTTTGGCGCCGGAGCCGAGCCGGATGATCTGGCGCAGATCGTCGTCGGTCAGGATCAGCGAGTCGGACAGCAGAGGCAGCGCGACGGTATCAATGTCGTGCGCGAGCTTCAGGGCAACGTCGCGTGGCAGGGTGCGGGCGTGACGCAGGTTCTGCGCAACCGACGCACGCACGCGCACCTCGACGTCCCGGGCCAGAATCCGCACAATGTCCTGCGCGAGCGCAATTTCCTCCGGTGCGATCGCCGTGTCCGACAGCGTGGCGGAAACCTTTTCGGCGATCTGCGCCCGCACGTCGGGAGACGGCTCCGCGAGCAGCCGGGTCACATCCCTCTGCGTCAGGACTGCAGTCATCGATCACCTCCGCGCTGTGTACGCAGCGACGATGATGAGAAACGCTGAATAAAACGTTAATTGCCGGTCGCAGACGACGAGCGACGCAGCCGGTTCTGGCGTTTAGCTGGTGCGCAGCACCCGCAACACCTCGCCTTCGGTCAAAATCTGCGGCAGCACGATGGGCGGGCCGCCACCGGCAGGATAGAAGACATACAGCGGCACTCCATCGCGGCCGTTCTGTTGCAGATAGGCCGTGATCGCCGGGTCCTGCCGCGTCCAATCGCCTTTAAGATACACGATGCCGCCGGCGGCAAAGGCCTGCCGCACCGCATCGGTGGCAATGGCCACCCGCTCATTCAC
>JAFEFW010000352.1 GCA_018240405.1 Pseudomonadota bacterium | reverse complement strand
CCTGCCACCGCCACGGTCGACCTTGGCCCGACCACCCACGCCTCCATTCCAGCACCGCTGTCAGATATTCGTATAGGCGCTACTGGTTGATCTCCGGCTCGACCAGCCGCGCCAGGTTACGGAGCGACTCCTGCCAACCCAGATAGCAAGACTCGGGCGGAATGACGTCCGGTACACCCGTCTGCTCGATCTCCATCTCGGTTCCAACCGATACTTTCTTCAGCACGACCGTGACCTGGATCTCCCCAGGCAGGTTCGGGTCGTCGAACCGGTCCGTGTAACGCACGCGCTCGCCCGGCACGAGTTCAAGAAACTCGCCGCCGAAAGCGTGGCTGTTGCCGGTAGTGAAGTTACGGAACGACATTCTGAACGTGCCGCCGACTTTGGCTTCCAGATGCTCGACAGAGCAGGTGAAGCCGTTGGGCGGCAGCCACTTCGCCAGCGCGTCCACTTCAATGAACGCGCGGTAGAGCTTTTCCGGACTGGTCGGCAGGACGCGATGCAGGCGAATGGTGTGTGGCATTTTCATTCTCCTTTCGGATCAACAGGCGTTGCGGCAGTCACATGCTGGGAATTGGCAGCACCGGCATGATCTCGACAGCCTCGCCAGGAAAAATTGCGAAGTGCGGATGGTTCTCGAACAGTTTCGCCGCCGCTTCGTGCGACTCCGCACGCACGACCAGGAAGCCGCTCATTGCGTTACTCACATCCTCGATGCCGCGTTCCGACGCCTTCTTGGTCTTGCCGAGTGGGCCGCCCATGTAGGCGATCGAGGCCTGGTGCTTGTCGACCCAGGCGTGCCAGGCGGCCATGCCTTCCTGCCCTTTGGCCTGGCGTTCGGCTTCGGGAAGCTCCATCCAGGCCTTCATGCGCGGGCTGGTCATGCTGCCGAGGCAGATGGCGAGGTACGTGTTGGTGGTGGACATTCTGTTTCGCTTCCTGTGTGTGACGATGGGAACGGGCAGCGCGGTTCAACCCGCCGCTGGTTGCGGTGAAAACGAGCGGAATCCGTCAACACTGAGTTCGCGCACCGGGCGCACTTCGATGCTGCCGTATTTCGCCGGCGGGATGCGGCCGGCGATGCTCAGCGCCTCATTCAGGTCCGCTGCGTCGATGAGGTAGAAGCCTGCCAACAGCTCCTTGGTTTCCGCGAACGGGCCGTCATACAGGGCAACCTGACCATTGCGGACGCGAACGGTCGTTGCCGTATGGACTGGATGCAACGGTTCGGCTGCCACCAGGCGGCCGCTGCCGGCCAGCGTGCTGGCGAACTCAAAGCATTCCTGGTCCGGGCACGCGCTCCAGTGCGCTTCATCAAGATAAACCAGACAGAGATACTTCACGATTCTTCCCCTTTCGTCGTTGCGGCAGAGCCGGATCACGCGGCCTGTGGCGGGGCAGCGGCGGGATCCATCCACACCACCTCCCAGATATGCCCGTCCGGATCCTCGAAGCTTCTGCCGAACATGAAGCCGAAATCCTGCGACGGCGTTGGGTCGGCCTTGCCACCCGCGCGGGCCGCTTTGTCGACGGTCGCCGAAACCGCGTCCCGGCTCTCCTCCGACAGGCACAGCATGACCTGGGCATTGGCGTGCGCGTCGACGATCGGCTTCGACGTGAACTGGCGCCACCGGTCATGGGTCAGCAGCATCGCGTGGATGGTCTCGGAAAAGACCATGCAGGCGGCCGTCTCGTCGGTGAACTGCTTGTTGTTCACCGCGCCCACCGCCGTATAGAAAGCCATCGACCGCTTCAGGTCAGTGACCGGAAGATTGACGAAAATCATCTTGGCCATGCTGTGTCTTCCCTCCTGAAAGCGCCTCGTTCAGCGCTTGCCCCTCTGGTCGACCGGGACAGCGGCAATTCGACAGCGCCGCAGAAATTTTTTGCCGGCGCGTGCGATAGGGGTCGTTAAGTCGCAGGCAACTGGTCGAGCTGCAGCTGGAAATAGCGCTGTGTCGGCCCCTGTTCAGACAGCGCCAAGGCCTGCCGGTAGGCGGCGCGCGCCTCCTCGTATCGCCCAGCCCGGCGGCATAGATCGGCGCGCGCGGCATAGCCTGGGGCGTACTGCGTCAGCGCAGGCAGGCGCATGAGCGCGTCGATCAGCGCCAAGCCGGCCACTGGGCCATCCCGCATTGCCACGGCGACGGCGCGGTTCAGTTCAATCACCGGCGACGGTTCGACCCGCAGCAGCACATCGTACAAGCCAACGATTTGCGTCCAATCGGTGTCTTCCCAGCACTCTGCCTCGGCATGCACCGCGGCAAGTGCCGCCTGCAACGTATAGGGTCCGATGCGGCCGGACCGGAGCGCCTGCTCCGCCAACGCCTGGCCTTCAGCGATGTGGGCGCGGTCCCAGCGTGACCGGTTCTGCTGTTCCAGGCTGACGAATTCGCCGTCCGCCGCCTCCCGCGCGAGGCGCCGTGACTCCTGCAGCAGCAGCAGCGCCAGCAGGCCGATGACTTCCGGTTCCGGCAGAAGCTCCCGCAGCAACCGCGCCAGACGAATCGCTTCCTGCGAGAGTGCCGGATCGGTTGCCCGCTCGCCGGAGGACGGCGCATAGCCCTCGTTGAAAATCAGATACACCACACGCAGCACGCTTGGCAGGCGCTCTGGTAACTCATCGGCATCCGGTACGTGATACGGTATGCGCGCGTCACGGATCTTCGCCTTCGCGCGTACGATCCGCTGAGCGAGCGCGGACGGCTTCACCAGGACCGCACGCGCGATGGCTTCCGTCGCCAGCCCGCACACCTCGCGCAGCGTCAGGGCAATCTGTGCCTCTTCCGCCAGGCTTGGGTGGCAGCAGGTGAAGATCAGGCGAAGCTGGTCGTCCTCCAGCCCGCCCTGCTCATCGGGCGGGGCGGCCGGGTCGGGTTCCGCTTCGACGGCGTCAACCGCATCATCCAACGAGATAAACCGGCGGTCACGGCGCAGCCGGTCGATTGCGCGGAACCGACCGACCGACACCAGCCAGGCCGCCGGATTGCGCGGCACGCCTTCCACCGGCCACCGATCGGCCGCGATACGGAACGCCTCATGCAGCGCTTCTTCGGCCAGGTCGAACCCGCCCAGCAGCCGCACGAGGGTCGCAAAAACCTTACGCCTATCGCGCCGATAAGCGTCCTCGAGCGCGGTGGCGACCGGCACGCTGGTCACCCTATGCCCACGGAACGCGGCAAACCGTCGCCAGCCGCATGACATATCGACCCGGACTCGGAGCAACTGACAAGTCAGGTGAGTTGGTCACAGGCCGCTCCGTGTTGAGGTCGAAAGCTGCCATTCAGCAAAGCTGCTTCACCGGCGACACGCGCCGGCAGCAATTGCTGTGACAGCATAGCAGAATTCCGATCCCTCGCCAGCGAAGCAGTCATGACATATCCGGTGCTGCCCCTCGGCCGGAACGTCATGCGGCCCCGCCCATTGCCAGACCGGCCTATCGTTGCCAGCCTTTCATCCAGGCCCACCCTTCGAGATGGGCCAAGGAGGGTTCCGGCCGATGCGCTATGGCTTCTATCTCCCCACCCGCGGCCCGCTGGCGACACGCGAAGGCGTCCTGGCACTGGCGCGCGAGGGCGAACGCCTGGGGCTGCATTCGGCCATGATCGCCGATCACATCGTCTTCCCGGTCAGCAGCGAGTCCGCCTATCCCTACACGCTGGATGGCAAGCATCCCAGCGGCGGCGATGCGCTGGAGGCGTTCTCGATCCTGGGGGTTGTTGCAGGCGCAACGGAAAAGCTGCGGCTGGTCACGTCGGT
>JAFEFW010000351.1 GCA_018240405.1 Pseudomonadota bacterium | reverse complement strand
GCCAGTGGCAACGTCCCGTCCGGCGTGCTGCTGGTGGTGGAGGGCACCGCCAGCGCCAATACGGTGTCCAGCGGTGCCACCGAAGTCGTGGCCAGCGGCGGGCTGACAAGCGCGACCACGCTGGCGGCCGGCGGCACGGAGATCGCGTCGTCCGGCGGCACTGCGTCGGCCACGACTGTCTCCAGCGGCGCAACGCTCGTGTTCGCCGGTGGCAGCGTCCTCGCCCCCATCTACAGCGCGGGTGCGACCGAAGTGGTCGCCGCCGGCGTCACGGTCAGTGGCGCCAGCGCGGCCGTGACCTCGGGCGTCACCCTGCTGGTCAGCGGCCTGGCAAGCGCCAACACGGTCGACACCGGCGCCACGGAAATCGTCGCTTCCGGCGGCTCCGCGGCCGCCGCCACGGTTAGTGGCACAGAAACCGTATTCGGCACCGACAGTGCGTCGGTGATCCTGGGCTCACAGAGTGTCTCCTCCGGGGGCCAGGCACTTGGCGCGACGGTGTCGGGCACCGGCCGCCAGACCGTGTTTGCCGGCGGCTCCGCCAGCAACACCACGGTCAGCAGCGGCGGCGTACTCGCCGTCAGCAGCGGCGGCGTCGCTGTTGGCGGCACGGCGATGTCCGGCGGCACCGAGGTGATCTCCACCGGCGGCTTTGCCAGCGCACTGACGATCAGCACCAGCGGCACACTGACCAACAGCGGCGGAACCGCCTCCGCGACAACCCTTACCGGCGCCACGGCGCGCAGCCTGGTCCTGTCCGGGGGCCTGACCAAGGCCAGCCAGGTCAGCAGCGGCGGTGTTGAAACCGTATCCTCCGGCGGTACGGCCAGCGCAACGGTCCTGCGCAGCGGCGGAACGGAGCTGGTATCGGCTGCCGGCACCGCGCTGGGCGTCGTCGTCAGCAGCGCCGGGCTCGTCACCGTGTCCACCGGCGGCCTGGCGAGCGGCACTGTCCTCTTCCTTGGCGGCACCGAGATTGTGTCGTCCGGTGGAACAACCTCCGGCGCCATTGTGTTGAGCGGCGGCCGCGAGATTGCGGCGTCCTCCGGCCGCGTCAGCGCCGCGTCGGTCGGCCTCGGCGGCACCGCCATCGCGGCGTTCGGCGGCCTGGTCAACGGCGGCGCAATCAGCGCCGGTGGCACGATCCTGGTCTCGTCCGGCGGCCTGGCGAGCGGGACGGTCGTCAGCGCCGGCGGCACCGAGATTCTGCTTGCCGGCGGCACCGACACGGCCACAACGGTTCTCTCGGGCGGTGCCATCGTCTACTCCGGCGGAACCGCCCTCGGGCTGACCCTCAGCGCCGGCGCCACCGAGGTGCTGGCCAGCGGCATTACGCTCAGCGGCACCAGCGGCACCGTCAGCAGTGGCGTCCTGCTGATCGTCAGCGGCTTGGCCAGTGCCAACACGATCAGCTCCGGCGGCACGGAAATCGTCACCTCTGCCGGGACGGCAACGGCCCCTACCGTCTCCAGTGGCGGCACCATCGCCTTTGGTGGCGGATCGGTCACGTCACTGACGGTGGCGAGTGGCGGCACCAAGCTGGTGCTGAGCGGCGTAACGGTGAGCGGCAGCGTTGCGGCGGCCTCGAACGGCGTTGCGCTGGTGGTCAGCGGCACCGTCAGCGCCAATAGCGTGCTGAGCGGCGGGTCCGAGATCGTCATGAGCGGCGGGTCCGCCGCAGGGGCCACGATCTCCGGCGGCACCGAGATTGTCTCGTCGGGCGGCCGGGCCAGCGGCGCCGTGGTATTGGCCGGCGGCACCGAACTGATCCGCACCGGCGGCCAGGCCAGCGTTACGACGGTGTCTAGCGGCGGGTCTGCCGTCGTGTCGAATGGCGGGCTCACCAGCGCCGTCACGGTCTCGGCTGGCGGTGTTGAAATCGTATCCACGGGCGGCACTGCCACGGCGACGACCGTACTTTCCGGCGGCACCATGGTGTACGCGGGTGGCCGGGTGAGCGCGCCCGTCTACAGCACCGGCGCGACCGCCATCGTTGCCGCCGGCGCCACGCTCGGCGGCGGCAGCGCCGGGGTTGCAAGCGGCATAACGCTGGTCGCTAGCGGACTGGTGAGTTCGAACACGGTCAGCGCCGGCGGCTTTGAAATGGTGGCCGCTGGCGGCACGGCGGTTGGCGTCACGATTGAAGGCACCGAAACCGTCTTCGGCACCGATATCGGCGCCGTCATTTCCGCCCGCCAGAACGTCTCCTCGGGTGGTGTGGCGAGTGGCGCGACGGTCAAGTTTGCCGCCCAGTTCGTCTACGCAGGTGGCACGGCAACCGGCACGGTCGTCAGTTCCGGCGGCCATATGGTGGTCAGCAGCGGCGGGCTGGCCATCGGCGGCACCATGCTGAGCAGCGGGCAGACGTTCATTTCCGCTGGCGGCACCGCCAGCGGCCTTACGATCAGCACGTCCGGCGCGGATTTCGTCTCTTCGGGCGGCACGACGATCGGAACGATTATCCGCAGCGGCGGACTCGAGGGAGTCAACGGTGGGGCGACGGCCCTGGGTGCCACTGTCAGCTTCGGCGGCATCGAAATCGTTATTGGCTATGCCTCGGCCGCGACCGTTTCCAGCGGCGGCACGCAGGCCATCCAGGCCGGCGGCGTCGCCACCGGCACCATTGTCTCCAGCGGGGGCGTCGAGGCCCTGTCGGCCGGCGGCAGCGCCTCCGGCGTGACCGTGCTCTCCGGCGGCACCATGGTCTATGCCGGTGGCACCGCCCTGTCGCGGGTGTTGAGTGCCGGCGCAACCACGATCGTCGCCGCCGGTATCACCGTCAGCGGCGCCAGCGGTGACGTCGGCAGCGGCGTTCAGTTGCTGGTGAGCGGCACGGTCAGCGCCAATACGGTCAGCGCTGGCGGCAGCGAGATCGTCGTCAGCGGCGGCCGGTCCACGGCAGCGACGGTGGCCAGCGGCGGCAGCCTGGTCTTCGCCGGTGGATCCGTCGGCGCGCTGACGGTGCAAAGCGGCGGCACCAAGCTGATCGAGGATGGTGTCACGGTTTCCGGCAGTGTCGCCAACGCCTCGGCCGGTGTCGCGCTGATCGTCAGCGGCTCCGTCAGCGCCAACGCTGTACAGAGCGGCGGCTCCGAGATCATCGCGTCCGGCGGCTTCGCCAGTGGGATGACCGTGTCCGGCGCCGGCACGGCGACCATTTTGGGCGGCGGCTCCGCAGTTGCCGCAACGATCCTCGCCGGCGGCAGCGAGATTGTGTCATCGGGCGGCGTGGCCAGTGCCGACGTGCTGGCGGGCGGCACGGAGATCATCTCCGCCGGGGGCTCCGGCCTGGCGCCAACAATCTCCAGCGGCGGGCTCGAGCTGGCGCTCTCGGGCGGCACGGTCAGTGGCGCCGCGATCCTCTCGGGGGGCCAGGAGATCGTTTCGTCCGGCGGCACCGCGTTGGCCGCCATCATCTCCAGCGGCGGCACCGAGACGGTGTCTGCCCAGGGATTCGTCAGCGGCGCCGTGGTCCTGAGCGGCGCAACCGAGATCGTCTCGGCTGGCGGAACCGCCTCGGCAACGACCGTCTCCTCCGGCGGTGTCCTGGTCTTTGCCGGTGGCCGGATTGCTGGGCCTATCTTCCGGGCGGGCGCGACGGAAATCGTCGCCAGCTCCTACACGTATGTTGGCGGCAGCAACGTACTCGGCAGCTCCGGCGCCGTGATCAGCGGTCTGACCCTGTTGGTCAGCGGCACAGCCATCTCCAACACGATCAATCTGGGCGGCAAGGAAGTCGTTGCAGCCGGCGGCGTCGCCATCAG
>JAFEFW010000350.1 GCA_018240405.1 Pseudomonadota bacterium | reverse complement strand
GCCTTGCAGCAAGTTGCGGAGCTTGTTTGGTGAGCACATTTCACGAGGACCCAAGCCGACACAATAAGGGCGGTATTGGATCGCCTGCACCCTGACTGCTCCTTCCATTATCTCTGGCGTTTTCGGCGTGACGGCCGACATCCCCAACCGCATCGCAGACTGACTGACGGCCGGCGCCCCTTTCGCCCGGCGTCCGGCAACGCTAGACCATCCGCTGCACCACAACCCGCGACGGACCGCATGCAGCTGCGATCGGACCTCAACTCCCGCTCCCCGGACTTCGCCGCCAACGCGGCCGCGATGCGCGCGCTGGTGGACGATTTGCGCGACAAGGTCGGGGAGATCGCCCAAGGCGGCGGCGCCACCGCGCGTGAACGCCACATCAGCCGCGGCAAGCTGCTGGCGCGCGACCGGGTGGCGGCGCTGATCGACCCGGGCTCGCCGTTCCTGGAACTGTCGCAGCTCGCGGCCTATGGCCTGTACGGCGGCGACGTCCCGGCCGCCGGCATCATCACCGGCATCGGCCGGGTGGAAGGCCGGGAATGCGTCATCGTCGCCAATGACGCGACGGTGAAGGGCGGCACCTACTTCCCCATGACGGTGAAGAAACATCTGCGCGCGCAGGAGATCGCGCTGAAGAACAACCTGCCATGCCTCTATCTGGTGGATTCCGGCGGCGCCTTCCTGCCGATGCAGGACGAGATTTTTCCGGATCGCGAGCATTTTGGCCGGATCTTCTTCAATCAGGCCAACATGTCGGCGGCCGGCGTGCCGCAGATCGCCGTCGTCATGGGCTCCTGCACCGCCGGCGGCGCCTACGTCCCGGCAATGAGCGACGAGAGCATCATCGTCCGCAAGCAGGGCACCATCTTCCTCGGCGGCCCGCCGCTGGTGCAGGCGGCGACCGGCGAGGTCGTCTCGGCCGAAGACCTGGGCGGCGCCGACGTGCATGCGCGCACCTCGGGAGTCGTCGACCATTACGCGCGCAACGACCACCACGCGCTGTCGATCTGCCGCCGCATCGTCGCCGGCCTGAACCGGCCAAAGCCGGGTGGCCTGGAACGCCGCACCCCGGAAGCGCCGCACTACGATTCGTCGGAACTGCACGGCGTGGTGCCGGCCGATCTGCGCGCACCGTACGACGCACGGGAGGTCATCGCGCGCATCGTCGACGGCAGCCGGTTCGACGAGTTCAAGCGCCTGTATGGCACGACACTGATCTGCGGCTTTGCGCATCTCTACGGCTATCCCGTCGGCATCATCGCCAACAACGGTATCCTGTTCAGTGAATCCTCGCTGAAGGGCGCGCATTTCATCGAGTTGTGCAGCCAGCGCAACATTCCGCTGATCTTCCTGCAGAACATCACCGGCTTCATGGTTGGCCGGAAATATGAATCCGGCGGCATCGCCAAGGATGGCGCCAAGCTGGTCACCGCCGTGTCCACCACCTCGGTGCCGAAACTGACGCTGATCGTCGGCGGCAGCTATGGCGCGGGCAATTATGGTATGTGCGGGCGCGCCTATGATCCGCGCTTCCTGTTCATGTGGCCGAATGCCCGAATCTCCGTCATGGGCGGTGAGCAGGCGGCGGGCGTACTGGCAACCGTCCGTTCCGGGTCCGACAAATGGACCAAGGAAGAGGAAGAAAAATTCAAGGCGCCGATACGTGCCCAATACGACACCCAGGGCCACCCCTACTACGCCTCCGCCCGCTTGTGGGACGACGGGGTCATCGATCCCGCCGATTCCCGCCGTGTGCTCGGCCTGGCCCTGTCTGCGGCGCTGAACAAACCCCTGGAAGAAACGCGCTTCGGCGTGTTCCGGATGTGACCGCGATGTTTCGTTCGTTACTCATCGCCAACCGTGGCGAAATCGCCTGCCGCATCGCCCGCACCGCGCGTCGCATGGGGATCGAAACGATCGCGGTGTTCTCGGAGGCTGACGCACAGGCGCTGCACGTCGACGCCGCGGACCGCGCCTATCCGATTGGCCCGGCACCGGCGCGCGACAGTTACCTGAACATCGCCCGCATCATCGACACGGCAAAGCGGGCCGGGGCCGAGGCGATCCATCCCGGCTACGGCTTCCTGTCGGAAAACCCGGCCTTCGCGGATGCCTGCGCCGAGGCCGGCATCGTCTTCGTCGGTCCACCGGCGTCGGCAATGCGCGCCATGGGCTCGAAATCCGCCGCCAAAGCGCTGATGGCGCAGTCCGACGTGCCGCTGCTGCCGGGCTATCACGGCGAGCAGCAGGACCCTGCGTTCCTTGCTGACCAGGCGGCACGTATTGGCTTTCCGGTCGTCATCAAGGCCGTCTCCGGCGGCGGCGGGCGCGGCATGCGGGTCGTCACCGCCGCCGCCGACTTTCCGGCTGCGCTGGATTCGGCGCGGCAGGAGGCGGCATCGGCGTTCGGCGATGACCGCGTGCTGATCGAACGCTATCTGCAACGGCCGCGCCATATCGAGGTGCAGGTCTTCGCCGACACCCACGGCAACGCGGTGCATCTGTTCGAGCGTGACTGCTCCGCGCAGCGCCGCCACCAGAAGGTGATCGAGGAAGCCCCGGCGCCGGGTCTGTCCCCCGACCAGCGTGCCCGCATGGGCGCCGCGGCGGTGGCGGCGGCACAAGCGGTTGGCTATGTCGGTGCCGGAACGGTCGAATTCGTGGCCGATGCAGATGGTTTCTTCTTCCTGGAGATGAACACCCGGTTGCAGGTGGAACATCCGGTCACCGAACTGATCACCGGCACCGACCTGGTGGAGTGGCAGTTGCGTGTCGCCGCCGGTGAGCCGCTTCCCGCGGCGCAACACGACATCGCCATCAACGGCCATGCCATCGAGGCGCGCCTCTATGCCGAGGACCCGGCGCGCGATTTTGCCCCGTCGATCGGCACCCTGGCGCTGTTTCGCACGCCGGCGGACGGTGACGGCATCCGCATTGATACCGGCTTCCGCACCGGCGATGCGGTCTCAATCCACTACGACGCCATGCTGGCCAAGCTGATCGTCCACGGCCCGAGCCGCGAGGCTGCAATAAGCCGCCTGCGCCAGGTGTTCGCCGATACGGCGGTGGCCGGCGTAACGGTGAACCTCGACCTGCTGGACCGCATCGTTGCCCATCCCGACTTCGCCGCCGGCGGTATCGACACCGGCTTCATCGCGCGCGAAGGCGCCACGCTGCTGGCGCCGCAGGCCGCGCCGCCAGCCGACGTGCTGGCAATGGCGGCGCTGACCGTGCTGACGGCGGAAACCAACACGACGTCAGACGATCCATGGGACGCGCGCGACCAGTGGTGGCTCAACACCACGCCGGTGCGGGTGATGGATTTCCACGACGGCGAGGCGCATTTCCCGGTCCCTGTCACCCGCCTGGGCGATGCCTGGCGCATCGGCGACATCGTCTCTCAGGCGGAGCGGTTGGACGAGACGCGTCTTCGCGTCTGCCTCGATGGCGCCTGGCGGACGGTGCTGGCCACGCTGGACAATCACGTCATCACGCTGCGCGACAGCGGCGCCACCTGGCGCTTCACGCTGCCGGACCCACTGCACGCCGCCGACGATGAAGAGGACGCCGGCGACCGCCTGACCGCGCCAATTCCTGGGCTGGTGACGCAGGTGCTGGCCGCTGCCGGGGATGCGGTGACGCGCGGCCAGGTGCTGGTGGTGCTGGAGGCGATGAAGACGGTGTTCCGCCTGACCGCGCCGGCCGACACGACCATCGCCGCGGTGGCCTGCGCCGCCGGTGAAATGGTGCAGGAAGGCCAGGTGCTGGT
>JAFEFW010000034.1 GCA_018240405.1 Pseudomonadota bacterium | reverse complement strand
CTGTAGATGATGCTCTCCAGATAGCAGGCCCAGATCAGCGCGCCCGCCAACCCGGCAAGGGGACTGCCGAACACCCGGCTGCCGATAAAGGCCACCATCAGCAGGGTCAGCGCCGCCAGGGCGATGTTCAACATATGTGCGGCAAACAGGCTCTTGCCGGTCAGCATGAACATCGCGCCCATCAGCATGGGATAGCCGGGGCTGAGGAAGGCCTTGTTATAGCCCTCCTGGATGCCTTCGCCGTCATGGATATTCTCGGCGATGGTGAGGTAGGCGACGTAGTCGCTGGCCGGCTGGTCCGGCAGCACCGCGTAAACCGCCAGGCGCAGGAGGACACCGAGGACAATGATCACACTCAGGCAAAGTGCTGCGGTTGCCAGGCGATCGGGCCGGCGCACCCCATCTGGCCCAATACGGCGGTATGCGGCGGCGTGGGAGGCTCCTGCCATCCGGGGGTCGCTCCATCGAAAGCGTGGCCGACGGTCTGGATGACCGGCCGAGATCGACGCCTTATAGATCGCCGTGGCTCAGAAATCCGCCATTTCGTTGCAGCGACGCGCAGGAGCGCCCGGGCCATCAAGCTGCGTCCTGTGGCGGCAAGGCCATGGCGCGGCCGGCGCGATTTCATCGCAATCCGCATAAGCCAAATGCTGCAGCGCAGCATTATTGGCAGGGAGCTGCGGACCTATCTCCGCCTTGTCGTCTCGGCCCACCAGCCGGCGACGGAAAGATTGGAGAAGATTGATGAAGAAGCTGTTCCTTGCCGCTATTGCCGCTTTGAGCCTTGGCGCCGCCGTTGTGCCCGCCTATGCGCAAAGCACCGTTCAGAATAACGCCGCTGCGACCCGTATGCAGCAGTCCACGCCACTCGGCGGCGACTAACACTGCGACTCAGGCTAGAGCAGAAGGGCCGGGAGCGATCCCGGCCTTTCTGCTGTACAATCCGTAGGAGCTCCTCCCTGGACGGCGCTACCGGCTTCGGCTACTGACCGGTAAACCCATCCAGACAATGCGGAGGAGACGCAAGCCATGCGCTTTGGCCTGATCTACGAGCTGCAACTGCCGCGGCCATGGGATGCGAATTCCGAGCACCGGCTGGTGCAGGAGGCGCTGGACGAGATCGTCGCCGCCGACCGCTTGGGCTTCGATTACGTCTGGGCCAACGAGCACCACTTCCTCGAGGAGTACTCCCACAACTCGGCGCCCGAAGTGTTCCTGGCCGCTGCGGCCGCGCTGACCAAGCGGATTCACGTGGGCCACGGTGTCGTGCTTTCACCGCCCGGCTACAACCCGCCGCAGCATGTGGCGGAGCGCATCGCGATGCTTGATCTGGTCTCCTCGGGCAGAGCGGAATGGGGCACTGGATCGTCGGCGTCGCGCGCGGAGCTGGAAGGCTTCGGGGTTGACCCGGCGCTGAAAAAGCAGATGTGGGCCGAGGCAACGGAACAGTCGGCCAACATGCTGGCCATGACGCCGTATCCGGGCTTCAAGGGCGAATTCTTCTCGATGCCTGCCCGCAATGTCATTCCCAAGTCGCTGCAGCAGCCGCACCCGCCGATCTGGCTCGCCTGCTCGAATAAGGAGACGATCCACGTCGCCGCGCGCAACGGCGTCGGCGCGCTGGCCTTCGCGTTCGTCGATCCGGCCGAGGCGGCGAAATGGGCCGGCGAATACTACGACATTATCAAGTCGGATGAGTGCGTGCCGATCGGCCACACGGTGAACGCCAACATCGCCATGGCCACCGGCTTCTCGGTGCATCATGAGGAGGCTGAGGCCATCCGCCGGGGCCAGGACGGTTTCCAGTTCTTCGGCTACGCGCTGGGTCACCACTACGTTTATGGTGAGCACACCCCAGGGGTGACGAATATCTGGGAGCGGTTTGAGCGTGCGCGTGACAAGCTGCCGCCCGCCATCGGCAACGGCATCGGCACGCCGGCGCAACTGATCGACCGGCTGCGGCAGTACCAGGATGCCGGCGTGGATCAGGTGATCTTCGTGCAGCAGGCCGGCCGCAACACGCATGACGATATCATTGCGTCCTTGGAACTCTTCGCGGCCGAGGTGATGCCGGTGATGAAGGCGGACCAGGCTGCGCGCGACGCACGCAAGCAGGCAGAACTGGCGCCGTATATCGAGGCAGCACTGAAGCGGAAGAAGAAGATGGCGCCGCTGGCCACGGACGCGATTCCGCCGATCCCGGCTTACGGACGGACGGTTGTGGCCTCGGACGCCACGCCGAACGCGATCGCCGCCCGGCGCGGCGGCGGGATCAATATTCCGGCGGAGGACATGGCGGAGAAGGCGGCGGCGGTAGGCGACGACTAGCAGTGGCGGGTGGTCTAACCACGGCGTCCCTGTCGGCTCCAGGCAACCAGGCAAGCCTGCTGCACACCGGTCCCCGCGTCCACGGCGCGGGGGTCCGCTCGTCAGTGTGCTATGACGTTACATAGGGGCGAGACTGCGAGCCCGATCGTTTCCGCAATGTGGAAATTCGCAAGGGGTTAGCACCGGAGCACGAAAATGGGACGGTCAGGCGCGGCGGCTACTTCGCTTGCTGGGTCGTTGTGCTCCGTTGTTCAGCATAGCGCGCTGAGGCGTGCGTCCGGACCGGTTTCGCTGTCCGAACCAGCGGCGGGCCGTGACGACGAGGAGCCGCCTTGACGCGCGATCGACCCCGACTCGATACCGGCGCGGCACGGGAGGATGAAGCGAAACGAGGGTCGTGCCGGTGGCTGGTTTGGGTCGGTGGGGGCCTGGCCATGCTGGTACCGGGTCTGATTTACGCCAACGTGATCCTCAACCAGTTCTACCTTTATGGCGCGTTTTTCTGGGACATCGGTGCATTCGCGGGACTGATGTGGCGGCGCGACGTCTGGTTGCACGTGATGCCGTACTGGTTTCAGGGGAGCCATCACTCAGTCCACCTGATGCCACTCCTGTCAGTACTCACGTTGGCAAGCTGGTACGTGCCACTCAGTCTTCCCGTTTGGTGCGCTTTTGTTCTTGGCGTTGGTCACGCGCTGCCGGCACTGGGCGCGTTCTGGCTATTGACCGAAGGACTCGGCCTACGGTCCGGGTTTTCGCTGGCGTATGCCCTCACTGCGTCCACGCTGTTCGCTTTCACCTGTGTCCCGCTTTCCATCGCCTTATTTCCTCATTTTGAGGTGATGATGGCGGGTGGACTGGTCCTACTGAGCGCTGCTGTTGCTCTGGCGCATTACAAGCGTGCCGCCCTTTACCTTCTGTTGACCGTAATGATTCGAGAAGATGGCGGATTTCATTGATTCGCTATTCTGTTCCTGCCGCGGGCTGTCAATGCATACCATGGCCACCCTCGGGCGGAGCAGAAGCCAGTAGTAATACCGGCGGCTGTGGCGTTTTCCTACTCGGCCATTGCGTTCCTGCCCAAGCAGATGTTATTTCCTCACAAAAACAACCTGATCGTGGATGAGTATCTCGGCGTTCCGCCTTTTGGACGACTTTCCACTGAGTTGGTCGCGCGTCGTGTGAGCGGGTTGATCCTGGTGCGGCCATACATCGTCTGGCCCGGTATCCTGGCGATTGTATAGGCGGCTGCTGATCGAAAGCCTTTGCTCATCGTCGGCTATGTGGCAGCCATTCCCTGGCTGGTGTTGCACCTGCTGGCGAACCGGGATCTCGTGGCGACCATGCCGGGATACTACGCTCGCCCCTTCCTGGCAGCATGTGCTTGGCCGATCGCAGGCACGGTCATCGATGCGCGGCAGCGTGGTGCTCGGGCCAATCCCCGGCGGACCGTGCTTTGGTTTTCACTCCTTCTGGCAGTGTCGTTCCTTGGCGTCTCCACGCTCTGGAACCCGGGCGCGCTAAACCTGGCGGATATGCTGGCGAGGCTGCCATCGCTGGCACGGCAGCGCGCAACAAATAACGCCGTTGAGTTGCTCATTACGGCATCAGAGAGCCCTCGGGCATCCCCATTCGGAGTCATTGCCGTCGATCAGGCTGTCTACTCGCTCGCGCCCTGTTCATTCGGTGCGGATGGCATGATCGCATCGTTGTCCCGGAACGGGATCACGCCTGTTGCGCCAGTCCGGCCGTTCGATACGGTCGCCTATTTCCATAATGGCTTCGATGCGGAAATTGGCAGGCGGTTCGCCAAGTCGGCGGGACTTTGACGTGTTTACGAGTTTGTCGACACAGTATCGTGGTGCTTTCCAATCGTGATCTGGGAGGCGTGCCAGGCCTGCAGCCGACGCAGCTTGAGGAATAGTGCCGACCTACACACTGGTGCTGAGCGTGTGGCACTTGGTTGATCAGCATCTGCTCGTCGTAATGTCGGCGGTCACAATTTCGTGATGTCAGCTCAGCCGTAGGAGGTTCCGCCCGAGCAACTTGGTAAGGAACAGGCAATGGGACCTTGTCGATGAACCTGTCACGCCTGTCAGCCTCGATTGGCCGCCTGCGACCACCTGCGCTGCGATCCGGGGCCAACGGATGGCTTCTGCCGATGGCCGCGCTCGTGCTGCCGCTGTGTGTCCTGGCCGCGGAAGGCTGGGTGACGTGGCGCGCGACCTGGGACAAGGCGCGCAGTGAGTTGCTGCGTTCCGCCGACGCAGGGGCCGAATATGCGGCGCGCACCCTCTACGGCTACCAGATGGCCGCCGGACGCATCAACGACCTGCTGCGTGGATTGTCCGACGCCACCATCCTTGCCCGCGAACCGGAACTGCACCGGGAGATGCGCCGTATCGTACAGGAACTGCCACGCGCCGAGGCAGCCTATGTCGTTGACCGCAAGGGCTTTCCGCTGCTCAGCGCCAATATCTTTCCAGTGCCGAAGGACAAGGCTACGGCCGCCGACCGGGACTTCTTTCACGCTCTGTCCCAGCCGAATGCGCGGGATCCGCATATCAGCCAGATCTATGTCGGCCGCTTTGACCAGAAGCTGTTCTTCGCCCTCACCCGCCGGCGCGAGGGGACCGGCAATCAGGTGTTACCAGGTGAATTCGACGGTGTGGTCAATCTGTCAATCCAGCCGGAGATGTTGGGCCAAGGGCTGCGCGCGTTTCTGGCCCGGTCGTCGGATGACGCATTCCTGGTGCGTGACGATCGGCAGGTGCTGGCCCGCACCGGCGATATCGCGCAACTGCAACCTTTGATGCAGGCAAAGGCCCCGTTTAGCCATTCGGCCTTGATCGACCTCGAGGAAAACAGCTCCAGCCTGGACGGTGTACCACAACTTGTCGCACGCCGCTGGGCCGGCGACTTCCCGGTCTATGTCGCTGTGCGGCGGCCAGTAGCCGCAATCGTAGGTGAGTGGTTGCACACCATGCGGACCTACCTCGGGTTTGGCCTGCCCGCCACGCTGGCGCTGGTCTTTCTCGCGCTTCGCGTGCGGTCCAGCCAACAACGGTTGGCGCAGAGCAACCGGCAGTTGGCGGAGGCATTAGCGGGCACGGAGGACCGGCTTCATCGCGCACAGACAGCGGGCGGTGTCTTTCCGTTCGAAATTGCGCCGACTGGCATAGTCTCCGGCCCGGCTGAATTCCGGGCCCTGTTTGGGGCGCCAATGCGAGGCGAACTCAGGCGGGCCGATCTCGAGGCTCGGATTGTCGGGACGGGTGGCACTTGGCTGGACGCGGGCGGCACCGACTCGTCACAGGGCGGCCGATCGTTCAGCTTTGAGGTGCAGGTGGCAACGCCAGACGACACGCCAAGGTGGCTGTTGGTTGCGGGCCAGGCACGCCCGGGCCCGGACGGTCTGCAGCCTTGGGTCAGTGGCGTCGCCATGGATGTAACCGCACGCAAAGAAGCGGAACTCGCCCTGCAACAGCTGAACCATGATCTGGAAGCACGCGTCCGCAATGAAATTGCGGCCCGCGAATCGGCTCAGGCCCGACTGTCCCAGGCGCAGCGGCTCGAGGCCTTGGGCCAGCTTGCCGCTGGCGTTGCCCATGATTTCAACAATGTGCTGCAGGCGGTCTCAGGCGGACTCTCGTTAATCCAGTCGCGTGCCACGGACACGGAGTCGGTCCGCCGCTTCGCGCGCATGGCCGATGCCGCTGCCCAGCGCGGCGCATCCATTACAGCGCGGCTGCTGAGTTTTGCACGGCAGGGCGAGCTCAAGGCGGAACCGATTGCCATGCCGCAATTGCTGCAGAACCTGAAAGAAATTCTTGCGACAACGCTCGGACCGACCGTTACGGTAGAAATCGACTGCCCGTCGGACACCGTCGCGCTGGCGGATCCGTCGCAGCTCGATACGGTTCTGGTGAACCTGGCAGTCAATGCCCGGGACGCGATGCCGCAGGGCGGCCGGCTGACGCTGTCAGCCGCCCCGGAGGCGGTTGCCGACGATCGGCCGCTTCCTGTCGAACTGAAAGCCGGGCGGTACGTCCGGCTTTCGGTTGCCGATACCGGCCTCGGTATGGACGAGACTGTCCTGCGACGCGCCAGCGAGCCCTTCTTCACGACCAAGCCCGTTGGTCAGGGAACGGGCCTGGGCCTCGCGATGGCGCGTGGATTTGTCCAGCAATCGGGCGGTGCGTTGGCGATCGATAGCAAGGTCGGGCAGGGGACTGTCGTAACGCTCTGGCTGCCCCAGGCTGAGGCGGCAACGTGCGCGCATACCGGCACGACGGTTCTTGCGCCAGGGTCAGTCTTGGATATGGAACTGCTGGTGGTCGACGATGACGACCTGGTTCTCCAGGCGGTCGCCGGCAACCTGGCGCAGGCAGGTTATCGCGTAACGACCGCATCCGACGGTCTCGCCGCCCTGGCAAAGCTTGACGACGGCGCGGTCCCGGCGCTGCTCGTGACGGATTACGCCATGCCCGGCATGAACGGCACCAGGCTGATTAACGAGGCTCGCCGGAAGATACCGGATTTGCCGGCTGTTCTGATCACCGGCTACGCCGACCGCGACGCCGAAACTCTGCAGGCAGGCATCGGCGGCCGGGTCGAAGTCCTGCGTAAGCCGGTACAGACCGATTCGTTGATCACCTGCATTACCCGGCTGACCACCGGCAGCCAGGGCGACAGTATGGAACGAAGCCGGCAGGAAGCTGGCCACTCGATGGTGCATGCGCCGTTAACCTGAGCAGGACCGGTCGCGTACCGGCGGCTTTGATCCAGATCAATGAGCGGCTCCTGCTCCGGAGCCAGGGTCCGCCGCTACTGACTTCAAGGACAAGAGCAGCCGCCATGCAGCGCGCCGCCGCCTACGCCGCCGCCCTCTCTCTCATCCCCACACCGGTCCTGGCGCCAATGGTGCGGGTCCTGAATCGCACCCTGCGCCGTCGCCATCCTGGCTTGGTAAAGGAATTTGGCCGCCTCGATCCCGCGGTTGTCTACATTACCCTGACCGACGTACCGCACCGGTTCAAGATTGCCTACGGCAATGGCCGGATGGATGTTGCGGTGCTGACCGGAACCGATCCGCCGCCGCCGGACGCGGCGATGCGCGGCAGCCTCGCGACGATGATCGACCTGCTGGAAGGGCGAATCGACAGCGATGCAATGTTCTTCACCCGCGACCTGCAGGTGACCGGCTCGACCGCCGTCTCCGTGGCGGTGCGCAACACGCTGGACCGCGAGGTGATCGACCTGCGCGACGATATCGCCGCCGCCTTCGGCCCGTTCGAGCGGCCGGTCCGCCGTATCGGGCGCCGCCTGGACGGCATCGCCGGCTGGGCGCGCCGGCAGGCCATTGCCTTCCATCGCACCTTGCACGCTGAAGACGCGCCGCCGCGCGACCTGGCGGCGGAGACCGACGCGCTGCGGCAGGAGGTGACGGCGCTGACGGCACGCCTCGCGAAACTCGACGTCAGACAGCAGAAGCGGGCCGACCGTCCCGCCGTAGGAGCCGCATGATACTGGAACTCGTCTGCCCCGCCGGCACACCGGCGGCGCTGCGGGCGGCGATCGATGCCGGCGCGGACACCGTCTATTGCGGTTTCCGCGACTGTACCAACGCCCGCAACTACCCTGGCCTGAACTTTGACACGGCGGAAATGGCCGAAGGCGTCCGCTACGCCCATGAGCGTGGGCGCAAGGTGCTGGCCGCGGTCAACACCTTTCCTCGGGCCGGCGATCCGGAGCCATGGCACCGAGCCATCGACAACGCCAGGGTGGCGGGGGTTGACGCGGTGATCCTGGCCGATATCGGCGTGCTGGACTATGCACAGCGCAAGCATCCGGACCTGCGCCGGCATCTGTCGGTGCAGGCCTCGGCGTCAAACGAGTTGTCGATCAACTGGTTCCGCGACCGCTTCGATATCAAGCGCGTGGTGCTGCCACGCGTGCTGTCGGTCGAGCAGGTCGCCGCGCTGGTGCGCCGCACCGGGCTGGAAAGTGAGGTCTTCGCCTTCGGTAGCGTCGGCCCGATGTCGGAAGGGCGGTGCTTCCTGTCCTCCTACATGACCGGCCTGTCGCCGACCTCGGAGGGCGCCTGCGCGCCGGCCAGCCATGTCGTCTACAAGGAGGCCGGCGATCAGACGCTGTCGCAGCTTGGCGGCGTCACACTGAACCGCTTCGGCAAAGGTGAACCGGCGGCGTATCCGACGCCGTGCAAGGGTCGCTACGTCACCCACGGCAGGGCGTCGTACCTGTTCGAGGAACCAGTCGCGCTGAATGCCATCGACATCCTGGAGGAACTGCGGGACGCCGGCGTTACGGCCCTGAAGATCGAGGGCCGCCAGCGCAGCAGAGCCTATGTGCAGGAAGTGGTCGGCACGTTCCGCAAGGCGCTCGACGCCATGGAGCGTGGCGAGGCCGCCGTCGCCAACCAGCTTGCCGCCGTCGCCGAAGGCGGCAAGGAAACCCACGGCGCTTACAAGAAGGGCTGGCGATGACGTCCCTGTTCAAGCCCCGCCTGACCATCGGCCCGCTGCTGTTCCACTGGTCCGAAGAGAAGCGCCGCGATTTCTACTTCCGCCTGGCGGATGAGGCGGATGTCGATGTCGTCTATTTGGGCGAGGTGGTGTGCTCGAAGCGGGAGGTGTTCTTCGAGGACTCCATCGCCGCCTGCATCCAGCGGCTGGAGCGGGCCGGCAAGCAGGTGGTCCGCTCGACCCTGGCGCTGATGACGCTGGACCGGGAGGTGGAAGCGGCCCGCGCGCTGGCGCAGTCGGGCGCCATGGTCGAGGCGAACGATGTCGCCTGCCTGCAGGCAATATCCGATCGTCCGCACGTGATTGGTCCATACATCAACTGTTTCAACGAAGGCACGCAGGACGTACTGATCCGCGACGGAGCCGTGCGCATCGTTTACCCCGTCGAGATCACCGCTCCGGCGCTGAAGGTGCTGGCTGGGCGGTCTACCGTGGAGAATGAGATCCTGGTCTTCGGCCGCCAGCCGCTATCTGTGGCGATGCGCTGCTATCATGCGCGCTCACACGGGCTGTCAAAGGATGCGTGTCAGTTCGTCTGCGGTTTGGACGCGGATGGGCTGCCGGCGGATACGCTGGACGGGCAGGGTGTGCTGACGATCAACGGCACGCAGACACTCTCCAATGGCTATCTGGTGCTGCTGCAGGACTTGGCGGCGCTGCAGGCGATGGGGGTGACGCATTTTCGCCTGTCGCCGCAGGACGTCGACATGGTGGCCGTGGCCGCGCTGCATCGCGCGGTGCTGGACAAACAGCAGTCGCCGGATGAGGCCGCCGGCCGACTGAAGGCGCTGACCGCCCAAGTACCCTGGCAGAACGGCTTCCTGCATGGCAGGGAGGGCCTCGCCTGGGTTAACAAGACGCTTGCGCCGGCGTGAGCCCCGGTCCCGCGCGCCATTGTGATGTGGTGGAGCCGCCGGCGAGCGCCTGACTGACGCGTGCACCGCCGCTCACGGACGAGCGTCGGGTAACCGGCTGGCCGACACGTCGCCAAGACGGCTGGCGGCATGGCCTGGGGTATTGGGGCCGGCTTGCCCCACGGCCGCGCCGCCAAATGATCGAACCGCCGCGATGCGCCGATACCCGTCGCGGCGCCCAGATGCATTCGCTGCGGATCAGCGGGATATCGTCGCGGCGGCCACACCCTGCCGTGGATGTGGTGCGACAGTACTACTTCCCCCTGGCTTCCCAACTCGACGGCTGGCATCCAAGTGAGCCGTCCGCGTCAATTGCCCCGAGTCGCCATGGATCAGATGGAACCCGTCAGCCTCGGTCTTCGAACCGTTCTCTTCGACACGGAAACAACCGGCCTCGATCCGCTGAATGGCGACCGGGTGATCGAGGTCGCGGCGCTGGAATTGATCAATGATCTGCCGACCGGGCGGCATTTTCATGCCCTGATCGACCCGCAGCGTGACATCCCGGCCGACGCGACGCGGATTCATGGCTTCAGCAATGCCGATCTCGCCGGCAAGCCCACGTTCGATCAGGTCGCTGGGGACCTGCTGGCCTTCTTCGGTGACGGCAGGCTTATTGCGCACAACGCTGGCTTCGACTTCGGCTTCCTGAACATGGAGTTTGGCCGGATCGGCCTGCCGCCGCTGGCGCCGGAGCGCATGGTGGATACGCTGGCCATGGCGAAGGTGCGCTTCCCGGGGATGCCGAACAGCCTGGACGCGTTGTGCCGCCGTTACGACATCGATCTGTCCGCGCGTACTACGCATAATGCGCTGCTCGACTGCCGCCTGCTGGCCGAAGTTTATGTCGAGCTGACCGGAGGTCGCCAGCGTGGCCTGTCGCTCGCCACCGATGACCGCCGTGGGCCGGTGGCCGTCTATACCCATACTGGCCCGCGCACGCCGCGCCCGGTCGTTCCGACCGAAGCCGAGCAGGCTGCGCACGCGGCGTTTCTGCAGCGTATTAAAGAACCGATCTGGCTAGCCGTGTAGCGGCCCGCGGCTGCCTTGCCGGTTTCGGCCGGGGCAGCCCTGGCACGACGGTACAGAAACGATTAAGCCCAGTAGCCGTCCTGCCAGACGAAGCCGCCGCCGGGCGACGCCGCCCATTGGCCGGGAATCCATTGCCGGTACCCGGGCGGGATCGCGACGTACTGCCCGGACTGCCAGCTCCATGGCGCGCCGGCCATGCCCGTGTAGCGCCAATGGCCCGGCTGCCAGGTCAGGGGCACGGAGCTGACCGGGGGTGGCGGTACAAGTTCGGTCTGTGGCGTCGGCGGCACGGTTGGACTGACCGGCGCGACGGAGGTTTGTGGCTGGGCGACGACGACCTGTGCCGGCGGCGCAGGGGTTGTGGTGGTGGCAACGCAGCCGGCCAGCAGGAGCATTGACGGCAGTGCAACGCAATACGGTGCCGGGTGGCGCATGGTGATCCTCCAGGATGATAGGGACAAAATTTCTGCGCAATCAGCTGCGCCAGTTTCCTTCGACCCAGGCATAGCCGCCGCCAGGCTGCGGTGCCCAATGACCGGGCTCCCAACGCGCCATTGGTTGCGGCGACGCGACGTACCGGCCGTCGGTCCAGGCCCAGCCGCTGCCGGTCCAGGTCCAGCGGCCGGGCAGCCAGGTCAGGGACTGCTGGGGCGGCGGCGGCACGGTTTCAATCCGGGGCGCCGGGGGAGCACTCGGGGCGATGATGATGGCGGATTGCGCCATCGCTGAGCCGGCGAAACCGCACAAGGCGATCGCCAGAGTCGCGGGACGTCCAAACCGCTTGAGAGGGAGCTGCATTGGGTGGCACTCCTGATTCCTGTCTTAAACGAAATGATTGCCGCGATGCCCGGGGCGGGCGGAATCAACCGCTTTGCGACATGGGTTGCCGATGCACCGGCTTAACCGGTGCACGCATCACAAGCCGATGATAATGCGTTCAGATTCTGTAGACTGCTGCAGCGTTCAGCAGGTCGTCGGATCAGGCTGATCCGGTCATGATTCGTCCGGCCGCCGTTTTAGGTGGCCGTACGAGCCATTGCGCGGCTGAGGTCAAGAGAGACGCCGGGTTCAGGCGGCGGCCGGACGGGCGATGTCGAGACGGAAGCGTGCCTCGATATGATCCGCTAGCGCATCGGTCACCGGCTGCGTCGGCGCTCGTGCCTTTAGCATCACGATGCCGAAATCCGGCAGCAGCGGCAGGCCCTCATCCGGGCGGACGACGCGCAATCCCTCGGGAAGCACGGTCAACGCACAGACCGTCACAGCCAGGCCCGCCACGACCGGCGCGTGCGTGCCAGCCTGGGTACCGGACAAATAGGCAATGCGGTAGCGGATGCCGGCCTTTTCCAGCGCCTTCTGCGCCGCGGCGCGCCAACCACAGGCTTCATGCGCCAGCGCCAGCGGCAGCGGGTTTTGCCGGTGCGGCGCGTGCCGGGTCGAGGTCACCCAACTCAATGGTCCCCGCCACAGCGGCACACTTGGCCAGGTCCGCGGCTCGTTGCCGTGGGAGCACAGCGTCAGGTCAAGTTGCCCCGCTTTCAACTGCTCGACCAGATGAGATGACGACGAGCAGACCACATCGACCTGCACCGCTGGGTGCGTTTCGGCAAAGCGTTTGAGGATGGGCGGCAGGTAGGACAGCGCATAGTCGTCCGGCGACCCCAGCCGTACCGTCCCGGCGATTGCCGGCGTCCGGAACGTGGTGATGACCTCTTCATTCAGGGCCAGGATCGAGCGGGCGCGCGTCAGCAGGTAACGGCCATGCTCCGTCAGCTCGATGGCGCCGCCCTTGGACCGTTGCAGAACGCTGCGTCCGAGGATGTCTTCCAGCCGTTTGATCTGCATGGAGACGGCGGACTGGGTACGCCCCATGCGCTCTGCGGCCTGGGTGAATGTATGACCATCGGCGATCAGCACAAAGGCGTGGAGGAGTTCGGGATCAAGGGAGGTGGCGCCGGACATGAGTATCAATATTCCTGATGCCAGACATAAGATCAATTCGTTTGATTGATTTCCGATCGGCACTCATATCCTGCGCCGTATCCGATTGAAGCAAGGAGATCGGCAGATGTTCCAAACCGGCGCAGCAGTCTTTGGATCCACGTCGCAGGCCCTGCGGCCGCGCCCGTGGGCAGACTTTGCCGCGGCTGTCCGGCTGGCGATCCGCACGCAGGTAACCCGGCAGCAACTGCCAGACCTGCCTGATCACATCCTGGCCGACATCGGCGTGAGCCGTTCAGCCGCGCTGGCCGAGGCCGCCCGGCAGCCTTGGGACCTTACGCCACCGCGCCGTCGTTAGCAGTCTGAACCACCAGAACGCCGAACCGGCCAACCCGTACTACTTGCTGAGGCCAGCCGATTCGGCCCGCGAGGTGCCCTCGCGTGACGGGCGGCTGGCGCCACTGCTGCCGCGTCGGCCGGGCAACGCTTCCGACGCAATGCCGAAGTGCACCATGTAGGGGCGGAATTTTGCCCGCTCGGCCTGCTCATCCAGCCCATGATCATCAAAATGGTAGCTGTGCTCGCCGTAGCCGCCGCGAGGCCGGGCGGCGACGTAGCGCGCAATTGAGTCCGCCACCGCGTCTGGAAACTGCAACCCGAAATGCCGGTACGCTTCCTCGACGGTCGCCACCGGATCACTGATCAGGTCCATGTGGTGGATGTGGTGGATCGAGTCGGCAAAGTCGTCGGCATCGGCGGCTTCCACCATGCGGCGCGTGCCATCCAGCCACCGTGCGCTCTCCAACCGACCCAAGCTCTGCACGTCCAGGCTCCGGGTGAACGGTTCGCGCAGGACCTGCGTCAGACGTGACTGGGACAGCAGCACCTTCAGAGGGTCGCGGTGGACGAAGATCAGCCTTGCGTCCGGGTAGACTGCCTTGATCGCCTGCAACGCAAAAAGATGCTCAGGACACTTCAGCACCCAGCGATTCACGACCCGATCCTGGAATTGCAGGTATTGCAAAAAGCGCCTGTGGAAACGGTAAGCCGGGAGGTGCCGCTCCACATCGGCGTCCAGCCAGGCGCGATAGGACGGGATGTTATAAGTCGTGTCGAAGCGCAGGCTCCGGAACACGTGCGCCGCGATTTCGCTGCATTCCTGCGGCGATGTCGCCTCCAGCGGGTGCAGGCTGCGGAACTCCGGTGCCAGCCACTCGAATGCTTTCAATTGGCGCGCGACTTTGCCGATCCGCTTGGCGCTTGTGCCGCTTGCGGGCGATGGAAAAATCGTCTCCCACACCAGCGGCGCCCGGTTTTCCGGGTCAGCCATCATCAGACGGTGCAGGAACGTCGTGCCACTGCGCGGCAGGCCGGTAATGAAGATCGGTTGCTGGATGGGCTCCTGCCCGATTTGCGGCGTTCGGGCGAAGGCGTCCTGGATCTGCAGCAGGTTGGAAAGAAAGCGGATCGTGTCCCACCGGGTCGCACTGCGTCCGATCAGGCTGAGCGAGGACTCGCCGCAGATTGATGCCAGCAGGCGGCGCATCGGGTCGAGGAAGTCGGCATCACCAAAATCGGTCAGGCCGGTCTGCCGACGCGCCGTGGTCATCAGCGCTTCGGGGCTGATCGGCCTGTCCAGCACGCCGAGTCCTGCGGCCACATGGTCGGCGAGTCGCAGGCCCCAGGTCCAGATCGTCACACAAAGTCTCCCATCGGCACGGCCGAGCCAGGCATGGTCCACGAAATTCGTGGCGGCCGGTTACACATGGTGCAGGACCAGGGTGGGCGAGGCCACAAGCAAGTGATACTCAACGACCAAGGGTCCCGCGTTTCAACCCCCTTAGCGGCCTCCCTGGCGGCGGCCATGGGGCTAGCTGTTGTCAAATATGGTCGAACGGGGGCTGATTACCCGCCTAGGATTCGACGTAATTTTATGCTGTCGCCCTTTGGTATACGGCTGCCACATCCCGGAGAGGAGCTATGACCGGTGTTGTACACGGGCATGGGACCTCTAGGGGATGGCGCGCGTCGGCAGGCATGGTAACCTCATCCCTTGGGGAACAACGACATGAACTCATTGGTTTTTCAGCGCCGCGGCATCCTGCTGGCTGGCATCGGTGCCGTCGCCTCAGGGGTGCTACCCGCTTATGCGCAGGCTGATGCGGCGGTCACGCCGATCCAGCGTCTGGTCGATGGACTGCTGGTGGTGATGAAGGAGGGGACCAAGACCCCCTTCCAGCAGCGCTACGGCCAGCTGGCGCCGGTCATCGACAGCGTGTTCAATCTGCCACAGATTTTGCGCGAGTCGGTTGGGCCGACCTGGGAGTCATTACCGCCGGATCAGCAATCGATGCTGGAGGACGCGTTTCAGCGCTACACGGTGTCGTCCTATGTGAACAGCTTTGACGCCTTCAACGGCCAGCAGTTCGTGGTCCACCCCGACACAAGGACGGTCGGCAAGGACCGGGTGGTACGCACCGAGATCATTCCGCGTACCGGCGACAAGCACGTGCTGGATTATGTGATGCGCGACGGCGGCAGCGGCTGGAAAGTGGTCGACGTGCTGGCTGACGGATCGGTCAGTCGCGTGGCGGTGCAGCGCTCCGACTTTCGTCGTCTGCTGGCGCGTGGCGGGGCCGCGGGCCTTGCCGAAAGCCTGCGCACCAAATCAGCCTCTCTGTCGGGATAGGATGCCTGCCGGGCTGTCGCTGCCTGTGGTAGCGACATTGGCGCCACGCTTCACGGCCCGTGCGACGTTTTGCACAGGCCGTGTAACATCGAACCGGTATTAGACGGTCGCGACCGGTGTCGCCGGCGATCCGACGGCGCCAGGCAGGCGTAGCGGCGGCGCGGTCAGCAGGAAGCGGTTGCGGCCATTGGCGCGCAGCCAGTCGGCCAGTTCCGTGTGGTACCACATCTCGCCGAGGTAGCAGCCCAGCTTGAACAGGCAGTGGTTGTGCAGCGGCAGCGTGGCACAATAGTCGTCGGCGCATGGCCGGGCCGGCGCCGCCTCGACGGCGTAGTTGTCGGCCAGCAGTGCCACCGCGCCGCAGTCGGTCACCCATTGCAGCAGCCGGTCGTCGCGGCCGTCGAGCGCCGAGGTGGTGCCGAACAGGACTTGCGGATCGGGCTGCTTCTTCATCTCCAGCAGCAGTTCGGCGAAGCCGGTGCGGATGCAGACGAAGTCACCGGGTTCGACGACGACCTTATCCTTCTCCAGTACGGTCATCAGGTCTTCGTAGTTCACAATCTTCCCGGAACGGCCAAAATTGGCCAGCAGGTCGATCATCACCGCGCGGCCCTGTACACAGGACACCGCCATGTTCTCGACGCCGAGATGGCGCGCGCCGAGCGGGCTGCCGGCGGCCGCGGGATTGGGTGAGGCGGTGCCCTTGGCGTCATAGATTTCGGGGCCGACAATGTCCGCGCCGGCCTTGAAGCCGTTGTAGAACAGATCCTCCGGCACGCCGTCGCCATCGGCGTCGAAATACATGCCGACATGCGCCAGGCTGTCCCACTGCGTAGAGTATTGCAGTGTCAGTTCGACCACGTCGTCGCTGACCACATCCAGTGCGGTTGGATCGTAGCAGCGCAGCGGCAGGCCCATGATCGGCTTGCCTTCGCGCAGGTTCGGCTTCAGGACCGGCGGGCGCCGCCGCGGATTGATGATGCTGCCGCCGGGGTAGTCGAGCGGCAGTGACAGACAGAAGGTCTTGCCCACCTTCACCTCGGCGATGCCCTGCAGAACCTTTTCAGGCGTGACAAGGTTCAGCCGGCCAAGCTGATCGTCGGGGCCCCAATCGCCCCAGGTGGAGCCGGGTGGGCGGCGCTTCCAGCGCGGGTTGTCGGCCATGGTCGTTTCCTCCGGTTGATGGCTGATGGCGGCAGGGTAGGGGATCGGTTGGCGGTGTCGAGGGCCGCGGTCGAGAGGGGTGCGGCCCATCGGCTTTACTGCCGCGGGCAGCGGGCACGCGGGTCATTGTCCCAGGCTATGGCTATACGTCCTGAAGGTTGGCGCTAGCGGGCCTATACGGCTGTTGGCCGCTGCCGCATCATACAGGATCATTTCGGGCCGGAGACGCGTGTGATGTCGCAGACGGGGTCACTGAGCACCACCGAACAGGCACTGATGGATGAGGCGTTCCGCCAGGCCAAGAAGAGCTTTGATGAAGGTGGCCTGCCGATCGGTTCGGTTCTGGCGCGCGGCGCGACGCTGCTCGCGGCTGGGCATAACCGGCGGGTGCAACAGGGCGATCCGATTGCGCACGGCGAAATGGATTGCATCCGCAGTGCCGGACGGCTGCGCAGCTATCGCGACCTGACGCTGTACACCACGCTCAGCCCCTGCATGATGTGCGCCGGCACCATCGTGCAGTTCGGCATTCCGCGCGTGATCGTGGGCGAGAACCGCACCTTCCCCGGCAATGAGGACTTCCTGCGCAGCCGTGGTGTCGAGGTGTTGGTGCTGGACGACGCGCGCTGCATCGACCTGATGCAGCGCTTCCAGGCTACCTATCCCGCGGTCTGGGCGGAGGATATCGGCGAAGTGGCCTAGCCGCGTCCTGCGCCGCTCGATCCCTCAGGTCAGTAGCGGGGCATGCACGGATCGCTCTTGCGCATCGCGGTTCGATACGCCGGCCGGCGGAGATGCGGTCAAGGTAGGCACGGATGTTTGGACAGGGACCAAGGCAGGAAGTAACGCATCGTGGTCAGCGAGAAGACCGAGATGATGTCGGGGGCGGTAAAGTCCTTGACCACCAGATACGGCGTCTCGCCCCGCCGCGCCTCGGTCAAGGCATACGCTCGGTCGAGCCGCTGCTGCACCGCCTGCAGCACAGGGTTGTCGGTCGGCAGGTCGAGCCGGCGCAGGAACATGCTGCGGCCCATCGTAGGCTTCATCGTATGGGTGTCGTAATGGAATTCGTAGAGATAGGGTACAAATTCCGGATCGTCGGGCACAGGCCGCCGTTGCCGTATTTGTCCAGGATGTCGTCAATGCAGGATGTAGTCGATGATCGCACCGGACTCGGCGAGCTTCACCGCGTCGTCCTCGATCACCGGCGCGGCGCCGGCCGGGTGCAGCACCTTAGAAGTTATAACGATTTGTAAAGAGGTCGGCGCCGAGCCAGCAACAAATGTTGGGGTACATCGGCGTTCATCGGTGGTTTAATCATGGTGGACGCGACCGCCGCCAGGACGCCGGCCTTGGGGCGGCGGGTTGAACCACCGATGAACGCCGATCGATAATCCGGAGGAAGCGGGGCTGTGGCATGGCCCGCCTGGTTACGCCGGCGATGCCAGCATGATCACCGCATCGCGCGCGTAACGTTGCAACTCGTATGAAAGCGCCAATTTCTCGCACAGCCAGGGAATACGCTCAGACTGCGACTTCCCAAGGTGATGGACGATCAGCATGTAAGGTTCCTCCGTCGCGCCGGCATGGTGCCGGGCGTGACGCTGCTGCGCCAGCGCCGCCAGGATCGGATACGGACGGGTCAGCCCGGATTTGGCCAGGTGAACCGGATGGAGCCATCGCGCAGGCCGGCGAGCACGATGTCGATGCCGCCGGACTTGAGCATCCATTCCAGCCGGTGGTCGCGGTACTGCCGCACCTTGGCGCCCGAGCGGAACGCCTCGATCGTTGCCGGCATCCGCGCGGCCGCGGCGGCGTATTCCGCGAAGGTTGTGGCGACTGATGGCCGCTCGATCAGGCGCGCGTACCAGGCAGCCAATTTGCTGCCCGGCGCCGGGCCAAAGCCGGTCAGCACGGAGCGGTGCAGCAGCGGCGCGACCGCCGCATCGGCCCAGCCGAATGTGGCGCCGCCAAACCACGACGCCTCGCCCAGCCGCGCGGCCAGCCAGTCCTGCAGCAAGGCGGTCTGACGAGCGGCAGCCTTGCGCATGGTGTCTGCCAGCGTGCCGGCCGCTCTGCCGAACGTCGTGATCTCCCCGATGCCCCACGTCACCGCTTCATACTGCGTGTCGCAGACGTCCTCGATCATGCGGGCGGCAGCGCGGGCAGCCGGGTCGCGTGGCAGCAAAGGCGGGTCGGGCCAGCGCTCCTCAATGTATTCCAGGATGATGGTGGAATCGAAGATGCGCGTGGCGCCATCGACCAGCAGCGGCACCTCGGCGCGTGGGTTGTCGAGGCCGAAGGCGTCGTCGGTGCGCCCGGTGCCCAGACTGGCCGGTGTTTCGGTATCAAAGGGTATGGCTTTTTCGCGCAGGGCGATCTTGATCTTCTGGGCATAAGGCGAGCCCGGCGCTTCGTACAGCAGCATGGTGCAGGGTCCCGGTCGGTATGACCCGCTTGTTCCATGTTTCGCTGCCGATCGCGAGCGGCTTCGCTAGGGCGTTTCGGGTCCGGGTTCAGGCAGGGTGGGCGCCGGGTCGTGTGCCGGGGCGTTGCCTCCGGCGTCGTGCCGCGTCTCCGACGGCGTCTGCAAATCCGGCGTCACCGTCTCTGGCCGCGGCGGTGCCGGCTCCAGCAGCAGATCCTCCCGCCGCGGTAGTTCGCGCAGATCCTTCAGCCCGAAATGGGCCAGGAAATCAGGGGTGGTGCCCCAAAGCGTCGGGCGGCCGGGCGTCTCACGGCGCCCCTTCGGCGCGATCAGGTTCAGCTCCAGCAGGGCATCCAGCGTTTGCTGCGACAGCGCGGAGCCGCGAATATGTTCGATCTCCGGCCGTGTGATTGGCTGGTGGTAGGCGACGATCGCCAGCGTCTCCATCGCCACGCGCGGCAGGCGGCGCGGCGCGTCAATCACCTTGCGCAGCCGCGGTGCGATGTCGGGGGCAGTGCGGAACATCACGCCGCCGGCTGCCTCCACGAGTTCGACACCGCGGCCGGCGTAGCGTTCCCGCAGCGCTGCCAGCACTGCCTCGGCATCAAGGTCGTCCGGCAGCAGGCGTTGCAGCCCGCGCGCGGTGACCGGTTCGGCAGTCGCAAATACCAGCGCCTCGGCCAAGCGCAGCGCATCCTCGTCCGGTAGCCGCGGCACCGCGCCAGCCGGTTCCGGAGCGGCCTGCGGCGCCAGCGCCTGGACCTCACCGGACTCATTGACATCCACTGCGCCGGCCATGCCGTGCGCACCGGGCAGTCCTGCCGGATGCCGCTCCCCGCCGGGTTGCAGCGCCTGCACTTCACCGGGTTCGTTCGTCTCATTCGGCGCAGGTGCTGCGGGCTCCGCGTGCGCTGTGCCCGAGCCCGTATCCGCTGGCAGCCCGGCGTCCGTCTCAGCCGGCTCTGCCTGCGGTTGCACCGGGGACGCCGGAGGTGGGGTCGCGTCGCTCATGTCGCATGGTCTAGGGGCTGTTGTGCCAGCGCTCAATGTACCTTGCGCAGCTTCCTAGTCTGTCCGGGTGCCAGAACCTTCCACTGACCAATCGGCCGCCGCGGCGCAGAGCGCCGGGATGCCATTCATCCGTCGCCGCGTTCGCCCGCAGCCAGGCCGTCAGCCTCGCCATCAGTGTCCGGCACGCCAGGTCCGCGCCGCAGCAGGATCGGCCCGAACGCCTCGTCCTGCCGCAGCCGAACGGAGCCGCCGCGGGCCATCTCCAGGCTGGCCAGCAGCGTGCTCGACAGCGCCGCCCTGCGTTCGGTTGGCGTGCCCAGGTCCGGTGGCAGGAACTGCTCCAGCGTTGTCCAGTCCGGCACGCTGCCGACCAGGTCGGCCAAGCGGCCGAGCGCATCCTTCACGGTCCACAGCGTCAGCGGTCGCGGCCGGTAGGTGGCGCTTTTTGTGCCGCGACGGATCGCCTCCAGATAAGCACGGACAAACGGACCCGACTCCAGCAGGATGCGGGACCGGTCATAGTCGACATGGCTCTCCGGCGTGCCGCGGCGAAACACGTCCTGCCCGAGCACCGGCCTTGCGTTCAGCCAGGCGGACAGGGTGCGGATGACGTTCATCTCCCGCAGGCGTTCTGCCAGCGCCTCGGCGGCGAGTTCGCCGTCCTCCAGGTCGTCATTGGCGGCGGCGGGCACGAGCAGGCGCGATTTCAACCAGGTCAGCCACGCCGCCATCACCAGCCAGTCGGCGGCGAGTTCCAGGCGGATTCGGCGGGCGCCCTCGATCACCGCCAGGTACTGATCGACCAGAGACAGGATGGAGATCTTCGCCAGGTCGACCTTCTGCGCCCGCGCCAGGTCGAGCAGCAGGTCCATCGGACCTTCAAAACCCTCCAGCCGCAGCAGCAGGTTCTCGCCACTGACGATCAGCGGCGGCGCGTCGGGCGCAGGGACCTCAGATATCGACATCCAGCCCGTCCGCGGCATCGCCGTGACCGGAGAGGAAGAACAGCACGCGAAACGCCCACGGCAGAATGGTCCGCAGCGCGGCGCCGACCGGATCAATGCCCAGGGCGTGTGGCAGCACGAACACGGCCACCAGCACGAGGATAAGGCCGGCGCGCTCCAGCCGTGCCCAGGCGCGCGCCAGCGGTAGCGGCAGGATGCCGACAGCGATGCGTCCGCCGTCCAGCGGCGGGATCGGCAGCAAGTTGAACAGACCTAATACCAGGTTGGTCAGCATGAAGTAGATCAGGAACTGTGCGAACAGTGCGGTCCAGAACGTCACCCGAGCATCGACCGGGAAGACCAGCGCCGCCAGCCAGGCGAGGAAAAAGTTCATCGCCGGGCCGGCGATCGCCACCACCGCCATGCCACGCCGGGGGTTGGGAAAGCTCCAGGCATTGACCGGCACCGGCTTGGCCCAGCCGAACATGAACAGCACCCGGTGTGGCGGCAGCAGCAATTGGGTGATCAGCAGGAAACCAGGCAGCAGGATCGTGCCGACGCGATCGACATGGCGCAGCGGGTTCAGCGACAGCCGGCCAGCGTCGCGTGCCGTGGTGTCGCCGAGTGCCAGTGCCACGTAACCGTGGGCGGCCTCGTGCAGGGTGATGGCGAGCACGACCGGGATGACCGCCAGCGCAAGGTCGAGCAGGAAGCTGTGGGTCATGCGAGCAGGCTGTCCCGTTCCGCCGCAAGAGCGGCGGCGTCAATGGGTTGACGGCGTGCGGCCAGCAGGGTGCGAGCGGCGGCCAAACGCGCGGCCGCGGCCGGCGTGACGGCGGGAACCGCACGCAGCACGGCCTGATTATCCGCAAAATCGCCGCTGCAATACAGGGCAAGGTCGCAGCCTGCCGCCAGGGACGACACTGCCCGCTGTGCCGGCGCGCCGGACAGCGCATTCATCGCCAGATCGTCGGTCACTAATACTCCCTTGAAGCCGATGCGGCCCCGGATGACGGTTTCGATGACGCGGGGCGACAGGGTTGCCGGCCGGTCAGGGTCGAGCGCGTCGTACACAATATGGGCTGTCATCAGCCAGGGCAGATTGGAATTCAGCACGAATGGCCGGATATCGGCGTCGAGATCGGCCTCATGCACGTGCGGCAGCGCATGGTGGCTGTCCACCTGCGCCCGGCCGTGGCCCGGGCAGTGCTTGCCAACCGGCATGACGCCTGCCGCCATCAATCCCTCGGCCATCGCCCGGCCCAGTCGGGCCACATGCTCCGGGTCGCTACCGAAGGAGCGGTCACCAACCACGCCCTCATGCGCACCGGCGACACGCAGATCCAGTACCGGCGCGGCGGCGACGGTGAATCCGGCTTCGGCGCAGTCCGCGCCGATCAGTGCTCCGGTCAGCCACGCCGAGCGGCTTCCGTGGGGTAGCATTCCGATCGCGCCGGCCGATGGATGGTCGCGCCAATGCGGTGGCCGTAGCCTGGCGACGCGACCGCCTTCCTGGTCCACCATCAGCTCGGC
>JAFEFW010000349.1 GCA_018240405.1 Pseudomonadota bacterium | reverse complement strand
AGGTGCAGGCTGGAGAGTTCCAGGTTCACGACGAGCACCCGCGAGTCCCGATCGGCGCGGACGATCTGGTCAGCAAGTTTCAGCGCGTTCACCGCGGCGAAGCAGCCCATGAAGCCGACGATAGTGCGCCTGGTGCCGTCCGGCAGGCCGGCAGCGCGCATGATCTGGAAATCCAGGCCGGGGGCGGTGAATCCGGTGCAGCTTGCAACCACGAGGTGGGTGATGGTGGCCGGGTCCGGGTCCAGCGCGCGCACCGCCTGCATCGCCAGTTCCAGTGCATGGGGATCATACAGCTGCATGCGCTCGGCGGTCGTCGGAAACGCCCCGCGCCGGTAAAACCCGGTGGCATCCAGCACGCGATCACGCGGCTTCGGTCCCGGCTCGAAGATGGCGTAGCGATGCTCGATATCCGCCAGCGAGGCCATACGATCGAACAGCGCACGCCGATGCGGATCGGTGATCGTGTCCCGGCCGAACGCGATGAACTCGGCATGGATATCATGGGGCGGGACCGCGGTGCCGATCCGGTTCAGCCAGGCCTGGGTCACGAGCGATCCTTATGCTTTGCACGAGGATGTGGGGCGTGGACGCCATTTGGCCAGTGGCGGTGGATCGGCGCGTGTCATCCATGGTTGACGACTCCGTCATCCACGGCCTGTGTGTGCGGCTATGCCGGTTGGCCGCGGGCAAAGAGTGCCGGGTTGGCGTGGCAAGGGCCTGGCTCATGAGCGCCAGGCCTGCCTTGCGATGACCGGCGGTCACTTCTCAACGCTGGCCGTGATCGAGGCAATCACCTCCGACGCCTTGGTAAAGGCCGCGTCACCCGTGCGGATGTGATGCCGGCGCGCGATCCAGTGGAAGTCGGTGTATTCGGCCCACACCTGCCCGCTGCTGTCCTGCGTCACCAGCAGGCGTACCGGCCAGTCGAGTCCCGCGGACGGATTGGCAACGATGAATTGGGTACCGAGCGCCGGGTTGCCGAAGATCAGCAGCGTCGAGGGCTGGGTCGTGATGCCGGCGGCGGCGGCCAGTTGCGACTGATCGATCTGGTTAAAGAACGTGATGCCTTTGGCGGCGATATCGTGCTTCAGCCGATCGATCGTCTCATTCATTGCGTAGTGGCTGCGCACCTTCACCACGCCGCTGTCATCGGGCGATGCGCTGCCAGCCTGGGTGGAGACGGCGAGGCCGATGATCAGTCCGGCTGCCAGCAGGCTGCCGGCGCCAAAGCTCTTTTCCATAACGAACATGGGTTGTGTCCTCCTTCGGTTATACCGCAACGGTTTCCATTGTTTCGGCGCCGCGCGCCTCATGCAGCACGAAGCCTTCCAGCGGATCGACCGGATCGAGCCACGGCGCCCTGGCGATGACAGCCCTTGTGTTCTCGTATCCGGCCCGCCAGCGGGCGGCGATGCCGGCGGGGCTGAAGTCGATGTCCTTGTGGCCGTCCTCGCCTTCCAGCCCCGGTGCCAGCAGGCGCACCACGTGCATCTGCGTCAGGCAGCCGTAGCCGGCCATGTCCTCGACCTCCGGCTTGGCGCGTTCGGCGTCCGGCAGGCGCGCGGCGAGTTCGGCGATGATATGGCGCATGCGGTGCAATTGCTTCTGCCGGACGATATGGGAATGCGCTCGGCTGGCGTACTGCACGTCCTTCTGCCGGTGAGTCACCTCGGCGATCGTTTCGGGATCGCGGCCGTTCGGATTCCAGATATGCACGACGAACACCAGGCCGCTGCGGCGCGGATAGTCGTCGAACACCGCTTCAACCGGCGTGTTGGAGAGGATGCCGCCATCCCAATACATTTCGCCATCGATCAGCACCGGCGGAAACGCGGGTGGCAGGGCACCGGACGCCATGATGTGGCGCGCGTCGAAATGCCGGTCGCGGCTGTCGAAATAGTGCATCATGGCGGAACGGACGTTGGCGGCGCCGACGGTCAGGCGGGTGCCGCCGGTATTGATCAGGTCGAAGTCCACCAGGTCCGTCAGCGTCCGCCGCAACGGTGCGGTGTTGTAATATCCGGCATTCTGGCTGCCGAGCGGCCAGGTGGGCGAGGCGAAGGCGAGGTGGTTCGGCGTGAAGAAGCCCTCGATGCCGTTCGCCATGGTCATCCAGTTGGCAAGCTGCGTACCGAACGGCAGTTGGCCGAGGAAGGAGGGCAGGAAGCCGTGCTCGACCCGCTTCCAGAATGCCCGCAGACGCTCCAGCCGACGGTCGGGGCGGTTGCCGGCGATCAGGCTGCCATTGATGGCGCCGATCGAGGTGCCGATCACCCAGTCGGGCTTCAGCCCGGCCTCGTGCATCGCTTCATAGACTCCCGCCTGGTAGGCGCCGAGGGCGCCGCCTCCCTGCAGCACGAGCGTGATACGCGGCGGGGTCTGGGCCGACACGGTGTGGGACGCGACAGTTGGGTGCGTGATGGCGTTCATGCGGGCATCTCCTCTGTTGGTTGCAGGCGTGATGGGATGGAGGCCGGGCGCAGCAGCGCGCCGAGGGCGGTGGCCAGCAGCAGCGCCGCGGCGATGCCGGCGACGCAGGCGGGCCAGCCGAAGCTGTCGAACAGGCGACCGAGAATGACGCTGCCGACCAGGCCGCCGGCGAAATAACTGGCGAGATACAGGCCGCTGGCGCCGGCCTTGTCGGTGGCGGCGGCACGGCTGACGAAGCCGGTGGCGACGGCCTGGGCAAAGAAGGTTCCGGTAGAAACCATGATCATGCCGGCCAGTACCGCTGTGAGGTGCGCCAGGATCAGCAGCGGCAGCCCGCAGAGCGCGAGAGCCAGTCCGGCGGTCAGGGCGGGGCGCGTGCCGGTCATCCGCACGGCAGCGCCGGCCAGCGGCGTAGTGAAGATGGCCGGCAGGAACACGAGATAGACCAAGCCAACCTGCATCATACCCAGCGAAAGCGGCGGGCGGACCAGGACGAAGTTGACGAAGCTGAATGTGCCGATGAAGGCAAACAGGATGCAGAACCCAGTGCCGAAGGCGGCGGCGAGCGCGGGGTTGCGCAGGTGGCGGGTGAGATCCGGCATGGTGGGGACAACGGTGCGCCGGGTCGCGCTGACGGTGCGCCAGACCAGGGCGGCGCCGGCCAGGTTCAATACGGCAAAGACCAGGAAGTTCGTGGCGAGGCCAAAATGGTCGGCAACGCCGGCGGACAGCAGCCGCCCGAGCAGGTTGCTGGCGACGTTGCCGGTGATGTAGGCGGCAAAGGCTGTGGCGGTGTACTTACTGTCGGCCTCTTCGCCGAGATGCGCGAGGGTCAGCGCGAACGCGGCGGACATGCATAGCCCCTGCATGAGGCGGAGCAGGGTGAACAGCGGCAGCGGCGGCAGCAGCGCCAGCAGCAGCGTGGGCACGGTGAGGGCCGCAAGGCTGGCGATGATTCCCAGGCGCCGGCTGATGAAGCGGCTGAGCAACGAGACACTGAGGCCGCCGATTGCCATGCCGATGGTGCTGGCGTTGACCGCGAAGCTCATCATGGCGGGGCTGACGGCATAGGCTTGTGCCAGCGCGGGCAGGATGGCCTGTGCGGCGAACAGATCCACCAGCGTCAGGAACGCCGTGGCGGCAACGATCAGCCATTGGATCGTGCGGGATGAGACGGGCGTTATCATGGTGGGGACCTGGAATATCGCTGGGAGTGGCGAGTGGGGGCCGGTGTTTCGGCTTCACCCGGTTTGGCCGGAGCATCGGGAACGGCCGCCGCCTCCGGCGGCCCGCACCCGCGGACCGGATCCGATGGCATGCTGCAGCGGGCCGCGACGCGTCGGAGGCGCCGTTCCGTCCGTCCGTTACATCATG
>JAFEFW010000348.1 GCA_018240405.1 Pseudomonadota bacterium | reverse complement strand
TTCCGCCAACCTGGCGATCGACCTGCCGCTCGCCGGCACCTATCAGATCCATGTCCAGACCGATGGCGGCACCACCGGCGGATTCAGTTTCCGTCTGCTGGATCTCGGTGCCGCACCGGTGGTGACAGTGGGACCGGATGAGGTTTCCGGCACGCTGACGCCGGCGCGCACCACGGCCATGTACGGTTTCGATGTTGCCGGCCCGGCGCGCGTGTTCTTCGATCAGCGCGCGTTCTCGACCTATACAAGCTGGGCTTCGGTCCGGCTGATCGATCCGTGGGGCCGGCAGATCGCCGGCCCATCCAATGTCGACGACCAGGCCTGGACGCTGCTGGCGGCCGGCCGCTACACGCTGCTGATCGAAGGCCGCGTCTGGGATAATTCCGGCGGCACCAGCTACAAGTTCGCGCTGCTGCCTATCGTCGACCCGAGTGCGACGACGCTCGTGGTTGGCGATCGCACCACGGGATCGATTGCCAGCCCTGGCCAGGCACTGACCTATACGTTCACACTGGCCGACCCGGCGGCACTGTATTTCGACAGTTTCACCGACAACGACCAGATCAACTGGACGCTGACCGGCCCGTCCGGGTTCTCGGTGTCGCGCAACCTGCGGAATGGCGAGTCCTGGGAGTTAGGTGGCGCCAATCCGGTGATGCAGGCGGCGGCCGGCAGTTATACGCTGACCTTCACGGGCAACGGCGCCACCACCGGCACCGTCGATTTCCGCGTGCTGGATGTCAGCAAGGCGGCCAAGATCGATGCCGATGTTCAGGTGGCCGGCGCGCTGACGCCGGCGCGCACGACGGATGCCTATACGTTCAGCGCGACAACGGGCGACCGCTTTTACTTCCGGCTGGAGGCACTGGCCGATCCGTCCTGGTACTCATCGCTGCGCCTGATCGACCCGTACGGGCGGCAGGTCTTCGGGCCGGACGAGACTCAGAATCACGCCTGGACCGCGGCCGCAACTGGCACCTACACGCTGTTGATCGAAGGCCGCGTCTGGGATGGCAACGCCAGCAATCCATACAAATTCACCCTGATTCATGTGGTAGACCCGGCACCGCTGGCACTGGTCGTTGGCGCCGTCACCGATGCCGAAATCACCCAGCCCAGCCAGGTGGCGCGCTACAGCTTTACCCTGTCCGGCGCGGCGTCGCTGTATCTCGACTCGCTCACCGACAACGACCAGGTCAACTGGACACTGACCGGCCCGGCCGGCTTCTCCGTCTCGCGCAACCTGCGCAACGGCGAGTCCTACGAACTGGGCGGTGCAAATCCGGTGATGCAAGCGGGGGCAGGGACCTACACCCTGAGCTTCACCGCCAATGGCACGCAGACCCCAAAATTCTCCTTCCGGCTGCTGAATACATCCGAGGCGACCGCGCTGACCCTCGGCGCGCCAGTGGCCGGCACGCTGTCACCGGCACGCAGCACGATCTTCTACAGTTTCGATGCGACCGCCGGGCAGAGCTACTTCCTCAACGTCGTCGCTCGTTCATTGAGTGACAACTGGATCTCCCTCCGCGTGCTCGATCCGCTCGGACGGCAGGTGTTCGGGCCGGAGAATTTCGGTGACCGGCAATGGACGCCGGCGCTGACCGGCCAGTACCTGCTGGTCGTCGAGGGCCGGATCTGGGTCGGCGGCGATGCGACGTACCGCTTCGTGCTGAACAGCGTCGATCCGGTCAACAAGCCGCTGGCGCCGTCGCCGGTCGGCACCGGCCTGATCTCGACCCAGGGCGTGATCGGCACCGCGCTCGTGCTGACGGGTCAGGAGGGGATCAGCATCCCCGGTCAAGCCGAGCTGAACCCCACGGGCGACTTCACGCTGGATGTCTGGGTCCGGCCCGACCGCTTCACCGCGGAGTGGATGCCGCTGGTGTGGAAGGGCGATGGTCCCAACGGTATCCGCAGCTATTCGCTGTGGATCAACAGCCAGGGCTACGTCCACTTCTCCATCATGGACCGCGGCGGCGCCGGTAATGACGCGCTGTCCAGCGCGGTCGGTTCGGTGCCGGGTGGCATCTGGACGCGGATCACCGCGGTAGCGGACCGCACCAACGGTGTGATGCGCCTGTACCTGAACGGCGTCGAGGTCGCAAACGGGTCGTTGACGCAACGGACGCGCGCGGCGGACGACCTGCCGCTGCTGTTCGGCCGTTCGCAGGAGAGCTGGGGCTGGGGCGGGTTCGTCGGCACGATCGACGATGTCCGGCTGTGGTCGCGCGCCCTCTCGGCCGCCGATGTCGCCGGCACGCAAGCAACGCCGCTGACCGGCGCTGAACCGGACCTGGTGCTGTACCTCAGCATGGACGATCCGGCCTGGAGCAGCCTCATCCACGACAGCGGGCCGCTCGGTCTGACCGTATCCGTTACAAATCCGCTGACCTTCGCCGACCTGACCGACGCCACAATCGGGCGCATCGAACAGGCAGGACAGACTGTTACTTATACGTTCCATGTTGCTGCGACGCGCCTGGTGTATTTCGACGGTTTGATCGACGATGACCAGTTCAACATCGCCGTCGATGGCCCCGCCGGGCGGGTGCTGAGCCGTAACCTGCGCAACGGCGACAGCTACGAGTTCGGCGGCGGCAACCCGGTCGCCACGCTGGCGCCCGGCGACTATACGATGACGGTCTGGGCCAACGGCGACCGGACCGGCACCTACGCGTTCCGCCTGGTCGACCTGTCCAGCGCCAAATTGCTGGCCCTCGATGCGCCGACGGCGCTGACGCTGAAGCCCGGCGCCAGCACCGCGCTGTACCAGTTCACCGGCACTGCGGGACAAAGCATCTTCGTCGACCGGCAAGGCACCGGCTATGGCGGCGACGTCACCTGGCGGCTGATCGACCCGGTCGGGCGGCAGGTCTGGGGGCCGGGCAATTTCGAGGATTTCGCGGTCGGCCTGGCGCTGACCGGAACCTACACGCTGCTGGTGGAAGGCCGCATCTGGCGGCGCGACCAGCAACTGACCTCTTCCTTCGGGGTTTACAGCATCACCAATCAGACGGTCGCGGTGTCGCCCGGTGGAGCGAACCCGGTCGCCGGGCCATGGTGGACCACGGGCAAACTCGGCGGCGGGCTGGCGCTGAACGGTGCCGATCAGGTCGAACTGGCCGACGCACCGGCGCTGAACGTCACCGGCAGCGCGACGATCGAAGCCTGGGTGCGGCTGGATCATTTCGACAATTCCTGGACGCCGATCATCTACAAGGGCGCCGCGGACGGCAGCTTCCTGCGCACCTATGCGCTATGGGTCAACAATGACGGATCCGTGTTGGGCAGCACCTTTATCGGCACCAGCGAGCAGACGGTCCGCACCGGCGGCGGGCAAGTGGCGCTTGGCACCTGGACCCATCTCGCTCTCGTGTTTGACCGCACGGCCGGGCAGGCGCGCATCTATGTCAACGGCACCCTCGCCGCAACGAACGGGCTGAGCCAAAGCTCTGCGCCGGTCACCGACGGTCCGCTGATCATCGGTGCGCAGACCGAAGCGGCCAACACGCACGGCCGGGTACAAGGCATCATCGACGAAGTGCAGATCTGGTCGGTGGCGCGCAGCGGTGCCGACATTGCCGCGACGATGAACGATGTGCCAGACACGAGCGATCCGACGCTGCGCGTCTATCTGCCGTACGAGGAAGGCACCGGCACCAGTATCGCCAATCTTGGTTCCGCCGGCGGCACGGCGGCATGGCGGACGTTGAACCCGAACGGCATCACCGGACGGATCGTCACACCCGGTGCGACCGAGACCTATACGTTTACGCTGGCCACCGATACCCTGCTGTATATCGACAGCCTGAC
>JAFEFW010000347.1 GCA_018240405.1 Pseudomonadota bacterium | reverse complement strand
CATTCAGCATGTCCATGGATGCCTTCGCGGCGTCGCTTGGCAAAGGCGCGGCGCTGGGCAGGCCGCGCGCGTCCGAGGTGATTAGAACCGGCGTCATCTTTGGTCTGATCGAGGCCGCAACGCCGGTCATTGGCTGGGCCATCGGTGCGGCGGCTGCCACCTGGGTCGGCATGGTCGACCATTGGCTGGCTTTTGCCATTCTGGGCGTGCTCGGCGTTCACATGTGCCACGCCGCCTGGCGCGGTGGCGAGCACCGGCCGACGCAGCCGCGCCAGTCGATTGGCATTCTGATCACGACCGCCATTGCGACCAGCCTGGATGCGATGGCGGTCGGCGTCACCCTGGCCTTCGTCAATGTCAGTATCATTGCTGCAGCGGCCGCGATCGGTCTGGCCACAGGCCTGATGACGACGATCGGCACCTATGCCGGGCGCTGGCTCGGGCCGGCGTTCGGCCGCGGTGCGGAGTTCATTGGCGGCCTTTGCCTGATCGGTATTGGCGTCAAAATCTTGATCGAGCATACGCTCGGTGGTTGAAACACCTGCCTTTTGACGACCGCGATGTCCTTGCAGGGGCTCTGGCTTTATTGCCATTGCACCGGCCCCTCGGCCAGGAATGGGCGAAGTCTTCCAGCCCGGTATCGACGTCTTCGCCGCGCGGCTGGCGTTAGGATCCGCGGCCAACAACCGGCTTACCTGCGATACGGCAGGACCAGCAGAGAGCGGATCGGCAGTTTCAGCAACGCGTCGCCGTCCTTCAGGATGATCCGGGCGTCCGGCGCGTGGTCCATGATCATTTCCCGGCAGGCGCCACAGGGCGAGACGACCGCCAGTTCGCGGTCGGTCTCCTCCGGCTTCGGGTGCCGGACCGCCACGGCCGTCTCGATCGTAGCATCGCCTTCCAGCACGGCGCGGCCATAGGCGACGGCCTCGGCGCAGATCGCCAGGCGACCAACCGTGGCGCCGATATGGATGCCGGTCCAGATGCGGCCGTCCCGGCTACGCAAAGCCGCCGCTACGGTGTGCCAGAACGGTTTGTAGTACCGCTCCAGCACCGCGTTGGCGGCGGCGATCAGTTCGTGGTCGGCGTCCGAGAGGGTCAGGTCCTCAAGGACGGTTTCATTCGGCCGCTTCGGCTTCTTCAACCTCATCGGGCGACGTCATCATGGAATTCGCGACGACGCCAGAGTGTTCGCGCACCTTCTGCTCAATTGAATCGGCAATGGGGGGATTGTCGCGCAGGAACTGCTTGGCGTTCTCACGCCCCTGGCCGATGCGCTGGCTGTCGTAGCTGAACCATGCGCCGGATTTTTCCACAACGCCGGCTTTCACACCAAGGTCGAGCAGCTCGCCAACCTTGCTGATGCCTTCGCCATACATGATGTCGAACTCGACCTGGCGGAACGGCGGCGCCAGCTTGTTCTTCACCACCTTCACGCGGGTCTGGTTGCCGACGACCTCATCCCGCTCCTTGATCTGGCCGATGCGGCGGATCTCCATGCGGACCGAGGCGTAGAACTTCAGCGCGTTGCCGCCCGTCGTCGTCTCCGGGTTGCCGAACATGACGCCGATCTTCATGCGGATCTGGTTGAGGAAGATCAGCATGCACTTGGACCGGCTGACACTGCCGGTGATCTTCCGCAGCGCCTGGCTCATGAGGCGGGCGTGCAGGCCCATGTGGCTGTCACCCATCTCGCCTTCCAGTTCCGCGCGCGGCACCAGGGCAGCGACGCTGTCCACCACCAGCACGTCGATGGCGCCGGAGCGGACCAGCGTGTCGGCGATCTCCAGCGCCTGCTCACCGGCGTCCGGCTGGCTGATCAGCAGATTGTCCACGTCCACGCCCAGCTTGCGGGCATAAACCGGGTCGAGCGCGTGCTCCGCGTCGATGAACGCGCAGGTACCACCACGCTTCTGCGCCTCGGCGATGGCGTGCAATGCCAGCGTGGTCTTGCCGGAGCTTTCCGGTCCGTAGATCTCGACAATACGCCCGCGCGGCATGCCGCCGATGCCAAGGGCGAGGTCGAGGCCCAGCGAACCGGAGGGGATGACTTCAATCTGTTCATCGCCGGGCCGGGCACCCATGCGCATAATGGAGCCTTTGCCGAAGGCGCGTTCGATCTGCGTCATGGCGGCGTCGAGCGCCTTGTTCTTTTCCATCGGTACGATCCCTGTGTCTGCCTTTGCCACGCGCGCTACTCCCACTTCTCTACACGTACCGATGACGCCCCGCAACTGGAGCGTGCATATGCATGTTGAATTACTACCAGAATCGCGTCATGCGACTGTGTGCTTGTTATGTTCCTTCGGGGTCGGCCGCACAAGAACTTTTCACGAACCTGTGGGGGTCGGTAATCACGAAGATGACAGTGCGGCAGCTTAGCCACATCTGCCGATTCGGGGGATTATGTTTGAAGCCTGTTAAGGTCTGTACCGCTGTAATCGGACCCACAAGTGGGTTCAGGAGGAAGGCGACACCAGTCTTATCGGCATACTTTAAATTGGCACTGTTCCACGACAGGCCCACGCGATGGAAGCCATCGACCGAGGCCCGTCGGGACGATTGGCGATATAGGCGCGGTAGACATGCTCTTTCAGCGCCGCGCGCTTGTCCTCTGGCAAACTGACGACGTACCGGCCGTGTGGCCCCTCGCCGCTGGCGAATGGCGCCCAGTAGTCGTCAAAGTTCTCGAATTCCATATGTGTCAGCAGGCTCACCTGTTCCACATCCTGCAAACCGAGGTCCCGCCAAAGCGCAGCCATTTCGCCCGGTCCGTTGAGCGGGTGGAAGAACGGCCGCTCCAGCGCGGGATCAAGGACGCCGGCGACGTCCCACAGGATTCGTGCAAACGGCTGTCCGCCATAGGTATCCCACACGGCGGCGGTGATCGTACCGCCTGGGCGGACAACGCGGCGCATTTCCTCGACCGCCTTGCGAGCGTCGGGAATGAGGTGCAGTACCAGGAGCGAAAACGCGCGATCGAATGATGCATCCGGATAGGGCAGGGCGCGTGCGTCGCCGACGTCGAAGGTGAGACGGGAATCGGTGTTGCGTGCACGAGCCGCCGCGACAAAGGGCTCCGTCAGGTCGATCCCGGTAGCCGAGGCAATGTTGGCGAAATCCGGCAGCGCCAGGATCAGGCTGCCGGTGCCGCAACCGAGGTCGAGCACGCGGTCGCCGTCGCCGAGGCCGCCGAACCGGATCAGCGCAGGCGCCAGGCGGCGGCTCCATCGACCCATAAGCTGTTCGTAACGTTCTGCGTTCTGGAAGGCAGCCGCGGTAAAGGCCACACGTCCCGCGCTTGAAGCATCCGTCATCCATTCGTCTCCTGCTGCGATGGCAGCTCCTCGGACTTACAGCATTGGATTCAGACGATCTCTGACCGTTGGTGACGCTCGGGCCAATGCGCTACGTCAATGACCTGATACTCTGCTTCCGTCGCGCTTGCCCGTTCCCAACTCGGCCGCCCCAAAGCGCTGGCTGTTTGTTGCCAAGATCAAGAAATCACATTCGCCCGCCGACCGGGATGTGCCGGCCCTACACCGACAGATACGTCGTTCGCGCTGCCTCATCGGCCAGGAAATCTGCCATAGATCCAGACCAGACGATGCGTCCGGTCTCGATGACGATTGCCCGATCCGCGACGCGCGCGGCGAAGGTGAGGTTCTGCTCCGCGACCAGCACAGTCAGGCCAGCCTGTTTCAGCGCAAGGATGGCCGATGCCATCTGGTCGACGATCACCGGCGCCAGGCCCTCATTCGGTTCGTCCAGCAGCAGCAGCGTCGGGTTGCCCATCAGCGTGCGGGCGATGGCGAGCATCTGCTGCTCGCCGCCG
>JAFEFW010000346.1 GCA_018240405.1 Pseudomonadota bacterium | reverse complement strand
CATCGAGCCGTGGCAAGAAATTAATGGGTCCTGACCCTAGCAGTGATGATTGCTTATCTCCTAAGCGATCCCGAACCATTTTCCGACGCGCGCGAACTGTGCCTTCAGGACGGCCCAGAGCAGCTTGTGCACCGATAGTGGAACTGGTGCAGCCAATTGTGGCGTGGCTTTGCAATCCTCGCCCCCACCTGCCGAATGGTCCGGGCAATGCGCTACAGACTCAGCGGGCGAGGGCGCGACGGACGGCACCTCATCCTTTGCGAATTCGGCGCCTGCTCGTTGAGCGAAGTCGGCCATGATGACATTGGCGACCGCAACCCCGCCCGTGCGGGCGAAGTCCGCCAGAACGCCACCGAGTTCCGCATCCGAGACAATCTTGACGATCGTCATTGGCGGCGAGATGGCGGTATCCTCGCGTAGGGTGAAGTTGACCTTAACCCCAATCCGCGCCGAACGCAGATCTGCCGCACCCCGGCCGTGCAAACTTCCAGTCAGCGCATCATAATCGAATGTTGCGGTAACCCGACCTTTGAAGTTGATCTTCTTGGGACCCAGCGCGACCACCATCGCGCCGGGCCACGAGCCGTCCTCGGCCTGCGGCTCCAGGACTGCGCCAGGCATGCAACTTGCCATGCGCGGGACGTCAGCAAAGCGGCGGATAACATCGGCCGGCTTGCCCGGGACCTTGAACTCGCCTTCGAAATGCATTGACGCTAGGCGAGCGGGCGGAGCAGGGGGGCGTGGCTTTCACGGCCAAAATGCACCTTTGCGTAAGGATCGGTCGGTGTGGACGGGGACACCCGTGCATCGATTAGATAGAGACCGCCCTTGCGCAGGCCTTCGGCAATCGCGCCACCGATGTCGGACACAGCCCCAAGCTTCACACCATCACCGCCGAAGGCTTTAGCCAACGCAACGAAATCCGGTGACTCCCATTGCGCAAGTTTCTCATCGAAGCCCTTGGCTACCAGCTTGTGCACCTCGGCGCCGTAGCCGGCGTCGTTCCAGACAACCAGGACCATCTGCATTTTGTGGCGAACGACTGTTTCCAGCTCCTGCAGGTTGAACATCAGGCTGCCATCGCCCTCAATGACGACATGCGGCCGACCGGGATTGCCCGCGCCGGTACCAATAGAAACACCTATGCCTTGGCCGACGGCGCCGAAGTTGTACGAATATTGGATTTCTGCCCCTTCGGGTAGCGGTACGTACATTGCCACCCACGAGAAGAAATGGCCTGCGCCGCATGTCAGCAGCACGCCCTTCGGCAGAGCGGCGCCAAGGTGATTAGCCAGTGCGCGCGGATCGAGGCCATCAGCAGGCGCCTCGAACCGATGTGGTGGCGCGTCCAGAATCGCTCGTGTCTCCGGGGTCCTCAGGCCTTGCTTGCGGACCTGCCTTGCCGCGACCGCCTCGTTCAGAGCGGCAACGGACTTTCGCCCATCACCCTGCACGAACAGGCCGGGGATAACGCCAATCTCTTCGGGCATTGGCTTGATATCAATGCGTGCAACCTCAGCAGAGGGGAACAGAAGCCCACCCTCTGTCGTATAATAACCAAGCTCGGCACCGACGCCCAAGACGAAGTCAGCCTCCGCCAGTAGTTGCTCTGACGGCGCCGAGGCAAATGCTCCGGCGATGCCAATATCCCAAGGATGACCGGCGAAGTATCCTTTGCCTTGCAGCGACGTCGCCAGCAAGGCGCCGACGCGGTCCGACAGCGCAATGATTTCATCCTTTGCGCCGGATGCGATTGCACCACGCCCGGCGATAATGACCGGACGCTCCGCAGCGATCAGTTTTTCGATCACCGGTGCCAGCAAATCTGGGCTTGGAGTCTCGACGCGCGGGGGCAGGAACTGCGTCGACGGTCGATACTCATAATCCCAGTCGAAGGATTCCTCCTGAAGGTCCATGGGCAGATTCAGTACGACGGGAACTCGATGAATGCGCGCGGCATAAAATGCCTCGGCAATCTCCTCGGCCATATTGTCGAGGCTGGTCACGGTATGGAACCGGGCATAGCTGGCTTCAGCGAAACGGCGCTGATCCATCGACTGGGTCTTATTTTTCGCGCCCTGCATGATCTCTCCGGCGATCAACACCACCGGCGTGCGGCCACGGTAAGCAGCAATCAGCGATGTTCCACATTGGGTTAGCCCCGGACCGCAGGTGACCATCGCCACGCCGACCTTTCCTGTAGTACGGGCATAGCCGTCGGCCATCGATACAGCCATGGATTCGTGGCGAGCGCTGTAGGCCTTAATGGAGGGATTGCGGCAGAGCGATCCCCAGAGCCACATGTTCCCATCGCCCATCAGGCCGAAGAAATCCGTTACGCCTTCGGCAACCAGTGACAGGCCGATTGCTTCATATGCTTTCATGGTGCCCATCCCCAGGGTATTTTGGCTCACGCGCATCATGGCGTGATCCTCCGCGACAGACAAATGTCCGCCCGATGTCGATGTGTCGTGCACAACCGATCAGAGGCCGACACCAAGGTACGCCAAGATTTTGGTATATCTGACGAATCAAGCCCTCCGATCACAAGCGCCACCAGGAAGTATGCCGAGCGGCAGCTTCTACGCACCGACTGGACGATCCCGCAATCATCGTACCAAACTTACTGCCGTTGAAGCAAAGCGGCCCGCACTTTACAGGTCCGGGTTCAGCTTTGGCGGCCCTGCCTGGTGCATCTTTTCCATGGCGCCGAACTGATCGCCGGTCCGACTCCTGGCAGTCATCGCATGTAGCCCGCAAGCTGCCACGTATCAGGTTTGGAGGGAGTGAATGGCCAGCTTTCGTGTGCTGCTCGCGGGTCTCTGGCTGATGCTGGTGATCTACACGGGCGTGGTTATTGCCAACCATGGCCTGAGCCTGCTGCCAATCTTCTTTGGTGACATCGTTAGATTCGTGTGGCCCGGCCAGTTTAACCTGGACTTTCTCTGCCTGCTCATTCTCTCAGCCATTTGGACAGCTTGGAGAAACGGGTTCTCCGCCTCTGGCGTCATTCTGGCGCTCGTCGCCTTGTTCGGCGGATCAGGTTTTCTCCTGATTTATATCCTGTTCCTGACCGGCCAATCAAAAGGGAACTGGGGTCTGATCCTGCTCGGCCCTGGTCGCGTCAACGTCCGCTAGTCACCCGAAGCACGGGTCTCCGTTTCCAATGCCAAGCCGTGCATGCCATTCTGCTCCGATGACCGACAACGTGGCGTCCCGCTCCATTCGCGTCCGCTCCTATCGGGACAACATCCACGACGTGAGCCATACCTTTCGCCTGTCGCCGGGCGTGAACGTCCGAGCTGCATTGAGACGGGCTGCGCTTGCCGCGATGCCCAAGGCCGAAGACTGGGCCATGCGCGTCTTCACCGTGGAACGGACGGCCGCGGGAGAGCGTGTCGCTGCCGTATTGGATCAGCTCGCACAGCGTGAAATGGGTGATCATGCCTTCGCGGCTGCGCTGGCAGCCACGCTTGATGGCACGAAAGCCGTGCTTGTGGCCTCAGCCAGGGATTCCGCACGGATTGAGCGGCTGAGCGTAACGCTCAGCGGGCCGGGCCGGTAGGTCTGCCTCAGCGGCCAAACACTAGTCGCTCAGCCCTTGATGGCCACCTGAACCGTTCGTTGAGCGATGCCGCACTGAGCCGTAACCATCAGCACCTTCTGAAGCCGCCGAGCGCAAAAGCGTTTGCGGACAACGCAACGCATCCTGTCGAACAGCCTGGCATAAGCCGACGCGGAGGCAGGAAGGTAGTTCGTCGCTTGACCGTCACGACGAAGACAACCTCACGTCAGGGAACGTAAGGGTCGCTCAACCCGTTATCTCTCATCATCGATTAGC
>JAFEFW010000345.1 GCA_018240405.1 Pseudomonadota bacterium | reverse complement strand
CCTCGAATACTTTACCGTCTTGGCTGTCAGCAACCGGGCTTGCGCGAGCAGAAAAAATCCTGGGGCATGGACGGCAGGAAGCCACCACGGGCCAGCATGACCCCGAACAGGCTGAATGCAGCCTCGCACTGGACGAGCTCTTCTTCCACGCACCATTGCAGAAGTCGGAGGCTACCCGTGACACGGGGTGATCCGAGCAGCCGCCCAGCAAGCCTTCGGGCCGGTCCGTCATCAGAACAGAAGCCGTAACCTAATGCCTCGCAGGCGGCGATAGATTCGGTTTCTCCTGCGCCCAGGCCATGCTGGTCGAGCAATTCGAGCACTCTGGCAGCCGGCATCTCTTCGTTAGTGATGAAGCCGATAGCTCCTTCAGCATTTAGAGCGAACAGCCGCGCGACCAGCTCGGCGCGGCATTCGACGAGAACACCCGGACACACCCATAATCGGCAGCGTGTCAGCTGGCGCGTCACATCGAGTGCATCCGCGTTGCTCAGATTGATGATTGAGCAAGCGTCAATGACGACGTTCACGACCCAGCCTGGCATTGGCTTCGTAGATTTCATCAATCGACAGGCCGAACCGTTCGGCAGCCCAGCCAATGGAAACCTCATCAGCCGCGATCTTGCGCACCAACGGTCCCAGCAGATTGTCGGAAATCCTGGGGATCGTGATTGGTGGCCGAGGCGGCATCCCCAATTGCTCCGCCCTCCTTTCGGGGTTGCCGTAGTCCTTCCTCACCGCGTCGCTCAATGAGAACGCGCCGCCGGTTGGTAAAAGCTCCAGCTGCTCGCATCGCCGTGCCGCTACGTCGAAGCTCACGCCAAAGAAGCGGGCGAGGTAAAGAATCTGGATATCGCCGATATGACCCGACGTGACGTTCAGCGCTTCGCGGATGGCTTTCAAGGCGAGGGCGAGCCCTCGTTCGGGCATCAGCAGAGCGGATGCGAACCCATCGGCAAACTGCTCTTCGCGCGTATGCTGCCGCCATGCACCAATCCGCTTGGCACCGTCGAATACCGCGCCCTTTCCCTGCTGGTGGTGGGCAAGGATGTGCCCCAGCTCGTGTGCCACGGTGAACAACATGCGGGCGAGGAATCGCGGGGACACAAAAATGAAGCAGTAGCCGCCGATGACGATAGAGGCCCCCTCGTACCGCGACATGCGCAGCGTTCCGAGGATGATGCCGGCATCTCCAGCGAGGATATGCGGCAGATCCAGAACGGAATCTTCCGGGCGATCCGGGATGAAGAGGGTGCGGAAGCGTGCGGCGAGCCGGTGCGCTTCGACATATGTCTGCGCCGCCGGCTCCAGCCCCTGCAGCCATTCGGGAGGGTGCGTCCGTGCCGGCAGCACCTGCAAGGCGGCTTCGACAAACCCCGCGACAAACTCGATAGTGGTGCGCTGATCGAGACGGCCGCCGGCAGCGGCGCTCCGAAACAGCAACCCCAATTCGTCTTGTTTGCCTGTGGTGAGCTGTCCGGCGGCAAAAGAGCGCATGGGCACACGCAGACCCCGCGACAGGGCGCGAAGCTCCGCCAGGTTTACCGGCGCGCCTTCCATGATGGCGCGCACCCGCTCAGCGGGGAGCCGAGAGGCGCTGGCGATCTCGCCGGCCGTAAGGGCGAGTGACCGAAGGAGGTTCGTCACCCCATCCATGTATCTCAGGTAGCCGCTTTAATTCCGGATAGCCAGTCCAGCATCTTCGTCACCTGCGGTTCGTCCAGCTTTGACATGCGCCCCATCGCATCAATGACACGATTGGCTCCGCGCTGCCGTCCAAGGATGTCGCCGATCTTGCCGAGCGTCTGTTGCCGGCCCAGCTCGACTTCTCGCGGGGTAGAGAGCGCGATCGCTTGGCCGCCCACAACAAAGTTTTTTACGCGGTTCCGGAACGTATCGGCCGAATGGCTGTCGAGCGGGTGCTGCGTGCCATCGGACTGTACGATCACGTTGCCCATGATCAGGCCTCCGGGACCCAGGGTTAATCTGTTGGCTGGAAAGCGATCATAGGCGGCCAGTGCGTCGATCTTTTCCTCAACCTGGAGGCCCCCCACCACGTATTGCTCAACGCCCGCCACCTTGCCGCTGATGACGAAAATCCAGTCTCCCTTCGTCACGAAGCGTCGGACATTGGGCATGCATGCGCCCAGGGTGGGCACTCTGGTGAACAGCGGATCGTTCAGATTGTCCCGTAAAGCCGGATCTGTCCCGCTTGAGGTAATGTAAATGTATCCCTTCATCGGGTGGCCTCGACACGATTCAGATGCGGAGCGGAGCGACGCAGACGCTCCAAGCTTAAAAGGAGAGGATTGCTGACCAAAAGACGGCGGCGACCTGGCGCTCGAAACGCGCCGCCGCACTGTTCGCAGGTATGCTCTCCGTGCGGTTCGAATGCCGTCTCGCCCTGATCGAAATGGGCATCGTCGCAATGCGGGCAGGTCAGGCCTTCAATCTTGCCGTACAGTTCGGGCAAAGCCTGCTGCGCCATGAGGTAGCGGACCATCCCGTTATCGAGCGGCACGCCGTCGATACGGACGCGGTCGAACGTTTCGTCGATCACCGGCGGTCCTTGCCGGTCGCCGTACAGGTGAACATGGATACCTTCCTCTTCCGGCCGTGGCGCGGTCCACAATATCGCCGGGTTCGACGCCCATATCTGAATCCCCCCGGGGTAATCGGCTTGGCGAATGTCTAAGCTTTGGCTTGCCCTGACAGGTTGCCGTCCCGAGTCCAGATCGCCCAGGGCTTCACGGATGAAAGCAACTGGATTGGATACGGCTCTTTCTTGATCGTGAAAGAGCCGTCCGCACGCCTGGCATAGATGTTTCCGGTGGGGATGGATGGCAAATCGCCCCGCATCGAGATGAACCGCGGCGCAATGGGTGCACGTCAGATGCTTGACCTGCCGGTCCATAAACCGGCTGAAGTAATAACTGACAGCCGCCTGGCGCGTCACCAACAGCGGCCGCTTGCCGAACAGGTCGCCGCCGCAATGCACCACGACTGCCGGATAGGTCCCATCGATCTGCTTCCCCATGTCGACCGCGTGCCGGGCATGAACATGGATGCCAGATTCAGACGCCCTGTCGGTCGTGTCGAAAATCGGCTTAAGGGCAGCCCATACGGCGACGCCTCCGGCGTATTCGGCAGAGTCAAGGTCCAACCGACCTTCAAGGTCCGCATCGAGAGCGACGCTATCGCAGGCTTCCAGCGGCACCCCATTACGCCCCGTGGCATTTCCGCCATGGACAGTGCACCACCACCGTCGCTGCCCGTTCCGGCCACGCCCGACTAGCTCGATCCGGCAACTGCGCGGAGTGAATAGCGCTTCCATAACGGGTGCTTCCAAGACTTACTGTCAGGGCAAGCATGCCCGTCATGTTTTTCCCAAGGACCAATATCCACAAGCTGGTAACGGTGGTTTTCCGATGCAATAGGTCAGATCACGAAACGTGCAAGTTTTGAATCTTTAATCACCCCCTGAGATCGGGCTTTACTCGCCCGCCTGTGGCGGCCTCTCCGCGCCTGCCGTCGCGGCCATCAGGTGACAATCCCATTGTGCATTGAAGATCAGCGGACAGCCCTGACGGGCTGACATCCGGTTTGTTCAACGTGCGGGCGGTTGATCCCGACCGGCCTTTCTTAAGCGAAACCGGCTACCACAGCTTTCTCGGCATCCGCGCCGAGCCGGTGCCGGGCATGACCGTGGACGAGTTCGTGCGCTTGCCTTTGTACCAAAAAATAGTATATATTGGTATACAGGAAGGAAGGCAAAGGCATGAGCAAAAACACCTCCATTTCCCTTGGCGACCATTTTACGGGTTTTGTGGACCGGCAGCTTTCACAGGG
>JAFEFW010000344.1 GCA_018240405.1 Pseudomonadota bacterium | reverse complement strand
AGATGGTGGGCCTTCGCCCACCAGGACGATGGAAACTGCCTGCGCCTACCATGACGATAGACACTGCCTGTCCGCCATGACGGTAGCGCTCCAGTTGCCACTTTTCGCCCCCTACACCCAGGTCGGCGCCTCCCGCCCAGTAGCCTGCGTGTACGCGGCCTTTACCGCCGGCGGCACGCTCAGCGTGTCCTCCCGCAGATTCCGCGGTGTGATTGCGATGAAAGCAATCTCCCAGCCCTCGGGCACCGGCGCTCCCACCTTCGGCACAAAAGCATGCGGTGCATCCGGTCCATTGTGGAAGTGAGCACCGCCAGTAACTGGCACCAGGACCGGCTTTCCGGCGGCGTCCAGCGAAAACGCCTCCGCCTCCCCCCGCACGTACATGACGAACTGGTCGGTTCTGGTGCGCGCGTGGCGGTGCAGTTCCTCACGCGGCAAGAACACTGCCGTAACGTTGCGCCCATGGCGGTTTTTGCCTCCACGCCATGGGCCTGGTCCTGTGAGGTCCATGGCCGCCGGCAGCGCGTGCTGCGGCTGCCCCAGCACATGCCGCAGCGCCTCCTTCGGATCATCGAAGCGTGGCCGGGCAGCGGCAAAGTCTTCGTAAACCGCCTCCATCCAGGTAAATTCGTCGTCGTCCAGTTCGTGATCCATCAGTGGGATCTGCGTTGCATCGGCCATGACAAATGCCTCCTTATCGTGTCGCTGCCGGGGATGGCACCCCATCCGGCGGCCAGTGCGCAACCCCCTCGCCCAGCGGAATCCGTAACGTGCGGAACAGCAGCGAGAACCCCATCCAGTTGCCCATTGCGACGACGAACTCGACCTGCTGCGCGGGGTCCGGAATGGCCTTCGCCACCTCGGCCCAGACCGCATCCGAAATCGATCCGCCACTCAGGCACTCGTCCGTCGCTGCCAGCACTGCCCGGTCCGCCGCGGTCAAGCGGTCGCTGGACCGCCAGTCCCGCACAGCCAGTATGTCCTCCGGCGGCAGCCCACCGGTCGTCGCCACACGCCAGTGCTGCGTCCACTCATAGACCGACCCGGTGACCCAGCCGATGCGCATGATCATCAACTCGCGCAGGCGGAAATCCAACGTGTTGTTCTCCAGCAGTTGCAGCAACTGGTTGAACGCCACACCGGCCACGCCGGGATTGTTGGCGACCGTGCGAAACGCCTCGCTTTGTGTCCGCCGCTCCGGCAGCCCCGCGGCGGCACCAACTTCACGCGCCCGGTCTGCCGAAACCATCGTTACACGAGCAACCATCTCGCCAGCTCCCTCAGTAGCTCGGTACGGTCGCATGGGGTGTCATCTGCAGCTCATGCGTCCATACGGAACGATCCTGCGTATGCAGATACCAAAACCCATCAGCCAGCTTTTCCGTATTCATGATCAGCTCAGGCCGGTTCTGGATCCGTGGCAGCGCGCGCGTGCCCGGCGAGTCGATCGTGCCGTCGATCACCACATTGGCGATATGCACCCCATGCTCCGAATATTCCTCGGTCAGCACCTGCGCCAGCGCCCGCATCATCACCCGGGGATAGTACAGCGACTCGCCGGTCTGCCGCTTCTTGCCGCGCAGCGACTTCGAGTTATTCGTGAAGAACAGCGAACCCGAACCGCGCTGGCGCATCGCCGGCAACACTTCCTTGGCCACCAGGAACGGCCCGCGGCTGGCGATATGATGTGCCGTGTCGAACATCTCGACCGGAATGTATTCCAGCAGCTCCTTTCCCGCCGGCAGGTCGCGGCCTTCCAGGTAGCCGGCGTTGTAAATCACCACCTCAGGCTCACCCGCCTCGCGCCGGATCGCCGCGAACGCACCATGGATGGAGTCCTCCGACGACAGGTCCAGTTCCACCACCATCCCCTCGCCGCCAGCCGCCTCGATCGCCTTCAGCAATCCCGCCGCATTCGGCGCGGTCCGCGTCGTCAGCACCGTGTAGAACCCCTCGGCGGCAAACTTCTGGGCGATCGCGCCGCCAATCCCCCAGCGCGCCGCCATCGGCAAGGTGCTGTCATCCACCGGCTTGCCATGCGCCAGCCTGGTGTTCCGCCCTTCCGCCTGCCATTTCGAGGTCGCGCCGATCACCACCGCCACCGGCTTGCCATGCCTGTTGCTCATCGTTTCCACCCCCACCACGCACAGATTGCTTCGCCCATCACCAGCCGCTTGTCCGCCTCCGACATCCACGGCAGTTCCTCGGTGAACATCGTCACACACTGCTTCCACGAGCACGGCATCTTCGAAATGTCCGTGCCCCAGAACATCCGCTGCGGCCCGAATGCGTCATAGATCTGCTTCAGGTAGCCATGCATCGAGCGGAACGGATACGGCCCGCTACTATACCCAGGCGCCCCCGTCGCCTTCACGGCAACGTTCGGATACTTCGCCAAAGCGACAAGCTGCGGCATGTGCGTCATGGCCGCATCGTCCTTCAGCGTTGTCAGTCCGCCGCGCCCACCCAGATGGTCAATTGTCAGCTTCAGTCCCGGATGTCGCTCCGCGATCCCGGCAATCTCCCTCAGCGAGTCCGTCGCCAGCATAGCAATCGGTACGCCCGCCTTCTCCGCCTCCGCCCACAGCCAATCAATAGTGCCATCGGCCAGCCATAGGCGCGCCGGGTCGTGCAGGAATGTGTAGCGCAGCCCCAACATGCCAGGCTGCGATCGCCAACCCGCAATCCTGCCGCGCGATGCCGGATCGTCCAGCTTCAGCGAGCCCAGGATGGCAAACCGGCCCGGATAGTCGCGCACCGCCTTGAACGCCATCTCGGTCGAGTTCGGATCCCAACCCGGCGGATGGATGACCGCGGCATTCACGCCGCCCTCATCCATCAGCTTGATCGCCTCCTCGGGCGTGAAATGCGTCACCTGCCAGTGCGACATATTGCTCGGCAGCCCGGTGCCCCAGGTGTGGATCTGGGCGTCGACGATCTGCATGGCGTCCTCTCCCCTCGGATGTTCTGATGCTTGGTCATTAATGCTAGCCGCAACGCCGCGTGCTGTCAGTGCATGGCTGACCAGTCAGTTTATGGAATTACATTATATTGAACGATATATCTTTCAGCGCTAGAACCATCGCTATCAACAAGAGCCGGAAGGAGCTCGTTATGATCGCCAATGTCGGGGGTTTTGACCGGATTGCCCGCATCGTTATTGGCTTGGCTCTGATCGCCGCCGCACTGACGGGTGTACTCGGCTGGTGGGCCTGGATCGGCGTAGTGCCGCTGGCCACCGGCATCGTTCGCTTCTGCCCCGCCTATCTGCCATTCGGCATCAAGACCTGCGCCAAGGCATAAGGGTCACCCCCATGACCACCGCCACCTACCGCGACGTCACCCAAAGCGTGTCGAAGAACCTCGCCACGCTGCGCGCCGACATCCCCGAGGTGATGAAAGGCTTCAGTGAGCTTGCGGCCGCCGCCACCAGAGACGGCGCGCTGGACAAGAAGACCAAGGAGCTGATCGCCCTCGCACTGGGCGTCGCCGCGCACTGCGATGCCTGCATAGGCTTCCACACCCAGGCGCTGGTGAAGCTCGGCGCAACCAAGGCGGAAGTCGAGGAAGCCTTGGGCATGGCCGTCTACATGGGCGGCGGCCCGTCGCTGATGTACGCCGCGAACGCGATCGGCGCCTGGACGGAGTATACCGCCGGAAAGGCGGATTGATCCGCCGCAAGGCGTCTGGTGCGCGGCTCGCGCACGATCCGCGCAGGCGAAGGGGATAAGCCGACCATGGACGACGTTGCCACGGCGCATAAGCAGAAGCGCCGGCCGGAGATTGACGACAACACGCAGTTCTACGCGAACCGCGTCCGCGTCTATCCAAAGGCGGTGCACGGCCCGGTGC
>JAFEFW010000343.1 GCA_018240405.1 Pseudomonadota bacterium | reverse complement strand
TTTATCCTGGTATAGATGCCACCATGCAGGAACAGGACACGCAGGCGCGCCGCCGGGAACTGGGCGCCTTCGTACGCGCGTTGCGGGAGCGGGTGACGCCGGCTGAGGCCGGCCTCGTCGCCCCTACCCGCCGGCGGACGCCGGGTCTGCGGCGGGAGGATGTAGCGCTTCTCGCAGGCCTCAGCGCCACCTGGTACACCTGGATCGAGCAGGGACGCGACGTATCTGTCTCACCCGTGTCGCTCGCCCGTCTTGCCTCGGCGTTGCGCATGGACCGGGCGGAGCGGGCGTACCTGTTCGCGTTGGCCGGTAAGCGTGATCCGCACCCGGCCGTCGGACCGTCCGAGGCGCCGGGCGCAGCGATGATGGCGTGCGTGCAGGGCTTCCGCCACCCGGCCTATGTCATGGATCGTGCCTGGAACGTCCGCGCCTGGAATGCTGCGGCAGAGCGCCTGTTTGCCGGCTGGCTCGACGCACCCGGTCCGCACAACCTGCTGCGCTTCATCTTCCTGGCGCCGCTGGCTCTGACCCTGATCGACGACTGGCCGGATCGCGCCAGCCGGGTGGTTGCGGAATTCCGGGCGCATGCCGGGTTGCAGCAACAGGACCCGGAGATCGCGAGCCTGATCGCCGACCTTACGGCTGCCAGCCCGGACTTCACCCGGCTTTGGCAGCAACGCGGTGTGCATGAGCGCGAAGGGGGCATCCGCGTTTTCAACCATCCAGCCGACGGACGCGTTTGTTACGAGCAGCTTGCCTTCACCGTGGAGGCGCGGCCGGGGATCAAGCTGACGGTGTTGGTGCCGGCCGATGCGGCGGGCGGCTGACCACCCGCCGCATCGTGCCGCCGGTGTTCAGGCGCGAACTTCGGCGGTCCGCTCCGTCGTGACGTCCTCGATATGCAGCCAGAACGCCGCAACCATCGAGGCAATCAGCCCGAGCAGGCCGAGGCCATACAGACCGCCCGAGTAACTTTCCGTCAGGTCCTTGATGACACCGACGTACCAGGGACCAAAGAACCCGCCGAGATTGCCGATCGAGTTGATCCAGGCAAGCGATGCAGCGGCGGCGCTTCCGGTCAGGAACATTGGTGGCATCGCCCAGAACGGGCCCTTTGAGCCGTAGAAGCCGATTGCCGCGATCGACATGCCGACCAGCGCCCAAATCGAACCCATGGTCAGACCCGCGATCACCAGCCCGGCGGTGGAAACACAGCAGGCGGCGAGCAGATTCCACCGCCGCTCCTGCATTCGATCGGAGATACGGCCCCATACCACCATGCTGATGGCGCCGCAGATATACGGGATCATCGTCAGCCAGCCGACGGTCATGTTGTTGGTGACGCCCAGAGACTTGATGATCTGCGGGATGAAGAACAACATGCCCAGGCTAGCCGTGACAATACCGAAATAGTTCAGTGACAGCAGCAGCACCTTCTTGTCGAACATGCCCTGCCAGATGCTGAAGGTCTTCACCGCCTCCTTCGCCGCCCGCTCCGATGCCAGCTTGTTGGCGAGCCAGGCTTTCTCGTCTGTCGTCAGGAACTTCGCCTGCTCCGGTCTGTCGATCATGATGAACAGGGTGGCAACGCCCAGAACCACTGTCGGGATCGCCTCGGCGATGTACATGATCTGCCAGCCGCGCAGGCCGAACATGCCGTCCAGGCTCATGATCGCCGTTGAAACAGGGGCGCCGCCGGCGACCGCGATGACGAAGCCGGACAGCAGGCCGGAGACGATGCGCGCGTGGTGCTTGGCCGGGAACCAATAGGTAAAGTACAGGATCATGCCGGGGAAGAATCCGGCCTCGGCGACGCCCAGCAGGAAGCGGATAATCGCGAGGCTGTACGGCCCGGTGGCAAAGGCCGTGATGCCGGCCAGGATGCCCCAGGTGATCATGATGCGCGCGATCCACAGCCGCGCGCCGACCTTCTCCATGATCAGGTTGCTGGGCACCTCGAACAGGAAGTAGCCCCAGTAGAAGGTTCCGACGGCGAAGCCGTAGGCCGAGGCACTCAGGCCAAGGTCAGTGCGCATGGTCAGCGCGGCGAAGGTGGCGTTGATGCGGTCAATATAGCAGAGGCTGTACGCGATGAAGGCGAACGGAAGAAGACGCAGGTAGATCTTCCACATCGCCGTCTTTTCGACGTCGGTGTCCATAACGTGTTGCTCCCTGTGGGACGGCTCTTTGATCCGGCCTTCATTGTGCGCCGTGCGGCCCGCTACCGCGCCGGAAGGATTGGCGCGACGCGGCGGGTCAGGCGCCGCCTACGGTACTCATGGCGCGGGGTATTTGGCAATGGCATGCTCGTCTTAAGCGGAAATGGCGGTAGACCTTGGACCGGCAAAGCCGAGGCAGTTCCCGCAGCCAGCCTCGGCTCGCGCCGGCTTTCGCCAGACGTATCGGACGGCAAGCCGCCTGATGCGCAATGGCAAAATTCCGCTGCAGGTGCCTGCGCCCGGGAACGGCGCGTGGCGCTACGGGCGCTCGCCGGCACCCCGTCCAGCGCGCTCTTGGCCGCTCCGCCATCAAGGGCGACGGCGATGCGAACATGTTACGCAAGCGGCCTATGTTGTGTGGAAAGGACACAATAGCGCACCGTGCGCCACGTGATGACGACCAGAATCATCACGATCAGGCGCATGCTCCTGTCGGATAGGCTGGCGCAGCATTTTATTTTCTGTCACAGTTCGTAATCGATTTTTCAATTGCTTGGATCAAGTCGCATGCGTCGTGCAATAACGCGCTGTTTGCAAACCATAATGCCCCACATGTTGATGCGTGGCTGGCGTTCGGACATCCGGCGGTTGCGGCCTTGTTACGGCACTGCCGTGGGGATGGTGCTGGCATTTGCCATATTGGGCCTGCCCTGTTTTTGGACGGCTCCTGCCGCGGCGCAAGGCGTGAAGCCCACCGAGCGGCATTGCAACGAAGAGCAACCGCTGAGTCCGTCCGATCGGCAGGGGGACCTGGACATGAGTGTCCGGCAACCTGCCGGCACGCAGCCAGACCTGATCGTTGATGGCTTATGCATTGTCCAGCCCGGCAAGTATCTCTTTGGCGATGTCCACATCGTCGAGGACATCCAGGTCATCGGCGGCAAGCCTGTCGCCAGACCGGGCGTGCTCGTCTTTGTTGAGCCCGAACCTGAAGCAGGCAAGGAGAAGGATTATGTTGCTCCAAGCACGGAGTTTTGGGCGGAATCAATCCTGATCGAAGCCGGCGGATCCATGCTGGCCGGGGCGGGCAGCTATAAGCATCCGACGAGCAACCAGCCAGTGGAGTTGAAGCCGTTTGGCACGTATGGCGCCGAGTTGACGATTGTTCTGTACGGAGAAGATCAGAGCCCGCCAACGCCATTTGAGAAGCCCGCAACATGGCCGAAACCCGGCCCGGCCGGCAAGGCTGTAGCCTGCCGGTCGCCGACAAAGGACGCCGACGGCAAGGCGCTCGGTCCGTGCGGCATTCCGGAGGAGGATGTCTGGAACACGAACGGGTCGAGGGTGGTGACCCTGCCTGGCGGCGTAGAGGACCGCTTCTACCAGTACGGCGGCCTGTATCTGGACAGCGCGCCTGACCCGAAAACGCCCGCGGGCTACTTCGGCTACAAATCGATCGGCCTATCCTACCGCGGCACGCTGCAGTTGCACGGCAAGAAGGGCACGTCGCTGGCCGATGACGCCAAGAAGGCCTATTCGGGCAGCAGTTGGGTTCGGCTTGCCGATGACGTGAAACCGGGTGACGACACCCTGAAACTGGACCGCAAGGTCAAGGGCGACTGGCAGGGAAAGTCGGTCGCGAATGATGGCAGCCTCCACATCGGTGACGAAATCGTCCTGACCACGACCGACTATTTCGCAACC
>JAFEFW010000342.1 GCA_018240405.1 Pseudomonadota bacterium | reverse complement strand
TTTGCTTGCTGCCTACGCGGCGGCCGAGTCTGCGCCCAGCAGCGCCGGCGCGCGGTGTTGCAGCGGCGTCGGCGTTGCCGCCACCACGCTGAGCCTGCGGCCGGCGAAGCAAACGACATTGCGGGTGAGCGGCGCGAGGTCGGCAAGCAGCGTGCGGACGCTGTGCATCGGCAGGGTGACGCCATCAACCGGCTCGGTGCGGCGGTTTGTGGCCTTGCGGCGAGCGGCGTGTGACGGCCTTGCCTTGGCCACCGGCGAGGCGCGCTGCGCCGCGGAGAGGCTGGTGCGCAGCACGTAGATGCCGTCGAGTTTGTTGATCGGCTTCGCGGCTCAACCCTCGGCGATCGCCTCAGCCTTGCGAGCGAACTGGAACCCATGCTCGTGATGGTCAGGGCGAAGTGCTTGGCTATCTTGCGCCGGCCGATCACCGCGCCGACCGCCTGGCCGATCGCGGCCGCGCCGCGCACCGGCTTCCTGTCGCGCTGCACGCGGGCCTGGATGCGGGCAAGCTCCTTCGGCGGCAACCAGCAGTTCCTCGCGCGTGCGGGCCCGCTCGGCGGCCAGCAGCGGATTGCGGCAGACCACCAGCGGCTCGACCGGAAAGTCCGGGCTGCTGATCTCGGCCATGTCACGACCAGCGTTGGCTGCAGCGGCCCGCCTTCCGCCGCAAGTTGCCGGATCGCCGGCGCCCGCAGCGCGCTGATCCAGTCGAGCCCGGCGGGACGCAGCGTCTGGGTGATACGCGCCAAACGGCCGATTAAATGCCTACACACCTGGCACGCCTGTCCGCATCTTCAACAGGTTGGTCAAGAGGACCGGCAAGTTCAGCCTAGCGGATGTGCCGCCCGCGCAGCTTACGGAGTTGAATTACTCACCGACTGTATGGCTCGTCGATGCACATCTGGGGACCGTGGTAATTGGGATCGCACAGCAATTGCGCCGGGTCGTAGGGCCCGGCGCTGGATTGCTGGTTGAGCCGGATCTGCAGGATGAACCAGTTGGCGATCGCCATCTGCTCCTCCCGCGACATGTCGGGCGCAGGCCGGAACGGCAGCGGCATCTGGCTGCTGCCAAACTCCATAAGCGGACGTTTCAGCGCCTCCTCTGCCTCCCGGCGGCGGCGCTCACGCTCCTTGGCTTCCTGCTTGGCGTGCCACTCCTCATCCGATCCCGGGATCAGCTTGTCCGCGCCCCACATCGCTACGGCCGCCACACCAACGCCAACAATAAAGCCGATGACGGCACCAGGCACCGCGCCGACGCCGGCGCCGCCGACGGCGCCCGCACCAGCACCGCCGGCGGTGAACTTGCCGACGATGAAGATCGCGCCGGCCCCGGCCGCCGCTCCGGTCAGCCCAACCGCGCCGGCATGCAGCATGCGGGACCTGTACTCCTCGTCCGTCACCAGGTAGCGCTTTGCATCCTCGTGCAGCGCATACCCTTCGGACGCCAGCGAAACGATCGGCTGCACGATGAAGCCAGGCGCCGCCTTCCCGACAACGCCGCGAGCCAGCGAACTGCTGATCGGCACTTTCGATACCAAGTAGGCACCAATAAGGCGTTCGGTTTCCTCCGATGCGACCGAGATGCCGGTATCACGTGCCAACTGACCAAAGGACAGCGACTGAACCGGCCGGCCGGTAGCCTTGTCCAGTCCCGCAGTGACCCCATAGCCGACCAGGGAGCCGAACAGGCCACGGCCCGCAGCGCCCGGCGACCGTCCGGCGACACCGCGCACACCCGGTTCCTGGAAATAGGTCAACCGGTCGGCGTTGAAGTGCAGTTCCTCCTGTCCCGGGTAGTTCTTCTGCAGATACGTGAGATAGTCGGCGCCGCCGCGAATCTGGCGTGACGTCAGGTTGAACTCGCCGGTCGTGCGCTGCAGGAACTGGCGCATGTCCACGCCGGCATTGTCCGCCAGAATGGCCTGCTGAATCTCCAGCTCAAGCACATTCGATGGGCCAGCCGTCATGATCCGCTCGATCAATTGCTGACGCTGGCCCTTCGGCATGTTCAATAGGCCGTTGCGGATCAGTTCAGCGTTGATCGCCTGAAAATTCGGGCTGGATCGGGTAATCGTTGCATCCGGGCCCAGCGCGCGCAGCGCCGAAAGATGGGCATTGGCTTCACTGGCGGATGGGTTGGTTACCCGCGTCATCGGCGTGTCGCCCGGCTTGGCGAGGCTCGGGTCAAGGACACCTGCGAAGCGCCGTGCAATCGTGTCGGCATCGGCGCTGCGGGTTTCCCAGATCTCAGTCTTTGCCGCGGTGCTGCCAGGCAGGTCGGTGCCGTGCATGAAGTCGGCGGAGCGCCGCAGTTCGTTTGCGCTGTCGGCACTGACCAGCCGTGCTGCGGCCAGCCTGCCAAGCTCCTGCATCGCAGCGTCGTATTCGGGGCCGGTCAGGCGGTCCGTGCCGCGTTTCCACGCAACGCCTTCGCGCAACGTTTGAAGCGGGTTGTAGGTCTCGCCGCTGGCGCGGCGCTGTGCCGGCGCACGGCTTGCCAGATCCTCCAGCGAATTGATGGTAAAGGCGACCGTCCCGCCACGCTTGATCTCGATCGGCGCCTGCGCCAGGGCTGCCTTGTAGATATCCTGGTAGTACTGGCGCATTATGGTCCGGCGCGTATTGCCGGTCGCGGTGCCCCCTGGATCCATCAGCGTCGCCCGCATCGCCGCCAGATCTGCCTGCGGCACCGCGACCATCTTGGTCGGCAGGTACCGGCGCTCCGCTGCATAGAATTCTGGCGTGCCCGGCTGCAAACCAGTGATGCCGCTCATCTCCTGCACGTGTTGTACCGCCGCGTCGACGGTGGGCGCGGCCGGTGTCCGACGGCCATAGACATCGACCAGGCGCGCGTACTTGTAGACGAGATAATCCAGGTCGCCTGCCGCCACCGACGCGAAGCGGTTCTGCTCTGCCTTAAGGTCCCAGAACGGTGCATCGCTGTATCTCAGGTCGAAAGCGGGGAAGCTTCCGACCGTCTCGACACCCGCCATGTTGGTCCAACGTTGCTTGTTCAGGTCGGTGACGCGCAGCCCGAACAGCGCGCGGGCGTCAATCTGGGACTGCAGTTCACCAAAATGACCGACCGCCCGCGCCGCATCGGTGTCCGGCATCAGAAAGCGTGCGTCATACATCGACAGATCGGTGACCAGCCGGTTGCGTCCATAAGCGGTGCCGGAAGCAATCGGCGTATTGGCCATGAGCTGCCACAGCTCGTCCTGCGGCGCCGGCTCCTCCGGACGGAACACCTGCCGCAAATGTTCCATCTTGCCGGACTGGATGATGGCGATTGCCTGTTCCGCCTGCTCGCCATCGACCTGCATCATGCTTGACGAGCGCAGGTAGGCGTCGAACTGGCGAATGGTCATGATCGGCCCGCTCAGCGTCACGTCCGACGTACCAAGTGCCATTGCCGGATCGGCAATGACCACGGCGGTAGAGCCCGCCGGGCCAGGCTGCAGAGTGATGAGGTCAACCGGTGTCTCGTTCTTCGCCGCGGCCAGGAACACGAAACCGATCCCGATGCGCCGCTGGCGGTCGTCCTCGATTTCGCGCTGCAGCTGCGTCCAGGCCTCCCATTCGGGACCGCAGTCGTTGAAGGACTCGAGCATTTGCCGCGCCTGGAGCGCCTGCTCCAGCAGTTCCGCATTGGTCAGGGAGCGGGCATCGATCTGCGTCGGGTCGACGGTCTGGATACCGTCAGGACTGTCGAATACCGGCCCCAGATCCGCCTGCGGACCGGCGAAGTTCGGGTCAACACTCTGGGTCTGGCCGGTGTCTGTGCCGAAGATCTCGTCTGTGGCATTGCAGGATGCCGGTTCCGCGCTTTGTGGTACGTCCTCGGTGGAGCACAGGGCCGCTGCCGCCGGATCGTTTGGATCCCAGGCCAGCGCCA
>JAFEFW010000341.1 GCA_018240405.1 Pseudomonadota bacterium | reverse complement strand
GCGCCGGTTCGTGGGGAGGAACGGGTCATGACGGTGCAGGCACTGGGATATCTTGGTCTGGGTGCGTCGCAGGTCGACGACTGGATGGGGTTCGCGACCAGACAACTCGGCATGCAGGCGGTGGATCGCGGCGGCGCCACGCGGGCCTTCCGCATGGACGACCGCAAGCAGCGGCTGATCGTCGACGGCGACCTGGCAAACGGCGAGAAATTCTTTGGCTGGGAAGTCGCCGACGCCGCGGCGCTGGATGCGCTGGCGGGCCGGCTGGAAGCAGCCGGCGTAGCGGTGGCACGCGGTAGCGCTGCGCTGGCCGCCCAGCGCTGCGTTGCCGGGCTGATCACCTTCCGCGATCCGGCCGGCAACCGGCTGGAGGCGTTCCACGGCGCTCAGGTCGCCGATGAGCCGTTCCGGCCCGGCCGCGACATCGGCGGGTTCAGGGCCGGGCCGCTGGGCATGGGGCACGCACTGGTGATGGTACCGAATCTGCAGGAGTGTCTGGCGTTCTACCAGGGTTTGCTCGGCTTCAAGACCAGCGATTTCATCCGTGTCCCGGTCTCCGCGTACTTCATGCACGTCAACCCGCGCCACCACAGCCTGGCGCTGGTCGAGGGGCCGGTGTCGCAGATGCATCACCTGATGATTGAGCTGTATTCCTTTGACGACGTTGGCCGCGGCTACGATCTGGCGCAGGCCGAGGAAGGCCGGGTGAAGGTGAAGATGGGCCGCCATCCGAACGACTTTATGACCTCGTTCTACATGCGCTCGCCCTCCGACATCCTGTTGGAATACGGCTGGGGCGGGCGCGATGTGGACGATGCCACCTGGCAGCCAGAGGAGATGAAGACGGTCGGCAGTCTGTGGGGGCATCAGGGATTGTTCGAGAGCATCGGCGACGGCCCTCCCCCGCCCGACGCACCGCCAATGCCGTCGCAGAAGATTGTCCGCGCGCCGCTGTTCGTCATGGACGGGAACTATGTGCGGCAGAACGGCGTGTGCCCGTGGTGGGACGCAATGGCGTCTGGCGCCTGACGGCGGGGCGTATCGCGGCGGGCGGTGCCGGGGTATAGGGGCGCGAAGGACTGGCTGTTTGTGACGACTAATCGCCGACCGATGCCGCTGCGTCATAGCGGGCGCTGGCCCGCCAGCCACTGCTTGCGGTATGGCGGGTTACGAAAGGCGAGGATGGCGGGCCTAGATCCGCCGTGACGGTGGTGGAAGCAAGGCAGAGAGAACGGCCGCCAGTCCGGTTCGACTAGCTGAAGGCACCGCATGCGCTATCGCATCCGCCACATCTCGCGTTACGGCTACGGCACGCCGGTGGATCTCGCCGCGCACATGGTGCATCTGCGCCCGCGCCCGCGGCCGTTTCAGAGTATTGTGTCGGAGAAGCTGGTCACCTCCCCTGCCCCGGCGCGGCGGCGGGACGGGGTGGACTATTTCGGCAACTGCGTCACCTGGCTGTTTCTCGACCTGCCGCACGCGGATTTCGAGGTGACGGCGGAGTCGGTGGTCGATGTCGAATTTCCTTCGCCGCCACCCGTTGAGGACACGCTGCCCTGGGAGCAGGTGGTGGCCGCCGCTCGCTCGCCGAGGGCCTGGCGGGAGTCGGAGTTCCGCTTCGGCACGGCGATGGCGCCGGTGGACGCAGCGACGCGCGGCTATGCGCAGGTATCGTTCCCGCCGGGGCGGCCGGTGCTGGCAGGGCTGGTCGACCTGACCACGCGAATGTTTCGCGAATTCCGCTTCCGCGCCGGGGTGACGACAATCTCCACGCCGGTGTCACAGGTGATGCAGCGGCGGGAAGGCGTCTGCCAGGATTTCACCCATGTCATGCTCAGCGCGCTGCGCGGGCTCGGACTGCCGGCGCGGTATGTGTCCGGGTATATCCGCACCCGTCCGCCGCCGGGGCAGCCGCGGCGGCAGGGGGCGGACCAGTCGCATGCCTGGGTAGGCGCGTGGCTGGGGCCAGAGCATGGCTGGGTGGACCTGGACCCGACCAATGGCGTGGTGGTGAAGGACGAGCACGTCCTGGTGGCGTGGGGGCGCGATTACGCCGATGTCAGCCCGGTGCGGGGCGTGATCCTGGGCGGCGGCGGGGACCACTGGCTATCGGTCAGCGTGGACCTGGAGCCGGAACCGGTGGGGTAACGGCTGGCTCCGGGGCGGCATCAGCTCCAGAGTTGCTCCCCTGGCACCCAGCTTGTGTGGAAGCCGGCGGATATGCGGTGCGGGATGTGCACGCGGGCGATCGGGCCACGCGTGATGTCTGCGGCGTCGAAGACCAGGCAGTAGGAGCGCCAGTCATTCGTGTCGGTGGTGAAGGTGACGACGTAGGCGGCGTCCTCGGGGTCGGCCGGCGACGTCCCTTTTTTCGGCGCAACGGGCGATTCGGCACCGAACACGCCCGCACCGTAATCCCAGCGCTGATAGGCACCGGTGTCGGTGTCATAGCGCACCAGCGCATCGAAGGTCTGGCAGCGGCCCGACAGGCCCGGGCCGCCCGGCGGCGGCAGGAACTGGTTGAAGGCCAGCCGTGAGGGATAGCCGAGCCGCCAGGGGTTGAGGCGGGGAAACTCGGTGTTGAGGTCGTCGAGTTTCGCCTCCCGCGTCTCACCGGTGGCGAGGTTGAAGGACCATCTGTACAGCTCATGGATGCGCCGGCGATACGACATCGCGGCAGCGAGCTTGCCGTCGGCGGGATCGAGCGGCCGTTCCGGATTGGGAATACGGCAGCCGATCTGGTGCAGCCAGTCGCCGTCCTCGTAGCAGTTGACGATGTGCAGGATGTAGCATGGTTCGGCCTCGAACCATTTCACGTCGGCGGAGGCGCCGCGGCGGGGGATGACGCCGAAGCGCGCCGGCACGTTGCGGTAGAAGCGAATGACGCGGCGTTTCTCGCGCGCCAGGATGTCCGGATCGCCAAACAGCGGCAGGTCGTGCAGCACGGCGTAGTTGGCCGACAGCCCCATGTCGTGCGGCGAGCGCGGCCCCGGCAGATCAATCGGCACATCGTGCAGCAACTCGCCGGTCGGGCTGGCGACGCCGTAGCGCATGTACGGCGCTTCGTTGCCGTAGGTGAAGAAGAACAGCTCGCCGGTGCGGGGATCGACCTTGCTGTGTGCGGACAGCGAATGGTTCAGCTTGCCGTTGAACTTTTCGCGGCCTTTCGTTTCGAGCGTGAGCGGGTCGATGTCGTAAGGCTGGCCGGCCATATACCACAGCGACAGCAGCTTTCCGGCATAGAAGATAACGTCAGTGTTGGAGGAATCCTTGATCGGCGAGCCCGGCAGCATCGGGTTGTACGGACCGGCAAGGCCAGGCCAGATCGACTTGCCGGCGATGTCCTCGACGACGAAGGCCTCGTTGCGTATCCAGCTTTGGCGGAAGCTGGCCTTGCCGTCGCGGAAGTAGATCGCGCGCAGCATCGCGTCGCCGTCGTAGTAATGATACCGGTTCGCCGGCGCAAACCGCTGGCTCGGCCCATTCATGACGTAGGCACCGTAGAGATCGGCGGGGAGGTCGCCGTCCACGATCAGGTCATCGGCGGCGTATTCGCGGGCGGTGGGCGCGAACCAGCCGTGCAGGTAGGGGTGATCGACGCCCCAGATCCAGTCCGGCGCATCCGGCGGCGGCGTGCCGTCAGGCGCGAGCGCGCGGACGTTGGCGCTGACGATGGGCAGGTCGAGGTTTCGGATCTGGTCCATAAGCGTGCCTCCCGGCCGGCGTTGGTGGAGCGGCTTGCGGGGGAGTGTTTCACGATTGGGGCGGTGGCTCCAGGTGGGTGTGTGGGATGGGAGATCCGGAACGGCGGCACACCGTGGGATGCTGCGACGGTGTCGGTTAGGCAGTCGTTAACCTCGTGCTGATAGGCGGTCCAGATACGCCGTGCCTGAGTTGGTGCTGGCGCTCCCATGACTCTTTTGCTATATTGGTTGCATGG
>JAFEFW010000340.1 GCA_018240405.1 Pseudomonadota bacterium | reverse complement strand
GGAGGCTTGGTTCCGTCTCAGATAATGTGCGTCGGAAAAGGGCCTCTATTGCGCGTCGGGCCATTTATTATTGTGCGCCGCTACAGCTATGCCGGTCAAAGATCATCAGCTTCTGATCGAGGACGTTCTCACCTGGGCGCGTGAGTGTCTGGTCAATCGGGGCCGGCTCGAGTTTATGGTGTTCACCATTGACGAGCAGGGTAAGCAGGTCCGGGAGCCCGCAAATCCCGCATGTTTCGCTGCCGATGGCAGCCGCGAGCGGCTCGCGGGCAAGATGCGGGCGGATTTTCGAAAGGCCGGGATCGTTCGCTACGCTATTGCCGCAGAATGTTGGGTGACGCGACCCGCGACGCTTGCAGGACCACTGCGCGTCCCCCAGATCGGATCGGACGCCTCCGGCCGTGAGGAAGTGGTTATTGTCCATGTTTGTGACCGCCGCCACGCGAGCGTGCATGTCGCGGCCATCCTGCGGGACCCGCGAACCGGCGCGGCGCTCGGGCTGCGCAAATTAATGACGACCAACAATGAGGAAAGCCTGATCGCTGGCCGTTTCCACAATCTTCTGGAAGGGGCCGCTCATTGACGTCGCCTTACTCCCACAGTTGGTCATGACGCGAACAGTGACCGACCCTGAGCTTGTGATTGGAGATGGGTTAGCTGAACAAGCCTCACACGTGCGGCGTCAGCCGACACCTGAAATTCGGTCCTGACCGCGTTGATGAGACCAGCGCCGTCGGCACTCCCTGTTTCCAACGGCCCGAATAGCTTGTTACGCTCCTGATAAGCGCCGACGACCCTGCGCACAGCGGAAATTGGCATCAGGAGCGCACCGCAAACATAGCCGGCCTGCCATTCCATCCAGTCCGTCTGACGGGCGTTGATGATATTTTCTCGCTTGCAGATTTGCTCGCCCCTCTTGGGTGCCGCCGTCGCAAATAAGTCTGCCCCAAGCGGTTCCGCAAACAGGTGCGCATGAAAATGCACGTGCCCGTACTCATGGCTCAAGGTCGTGCGGTAACGGTTTTTCCGCACTTCATCATAGGCAAGGTCGGCGACGATCCGAACCTTTGGTTTTCGCGGCGGCATAAATTCGGTTACGCCCTCCACATCAGTTCCATAAGCACTCAAATCGGCGCCTGGATCGAAATCCGAAGTGTCACGCTCGATAAGGCTTTCCAGGCGATCAGTCTCGATCGGTACCGGTATCCGCCCGCCAAAAAACGCGGAGAGAATTCTCTCGCACTCCCGGTCGAGTTCCGCCGGCTCGTAATGCGGCCGATGCTGAAAGCGTCCGGTAGTGTCCCTGACAAGACGCATGGCCTTATCCTTTTCCTTTGGTAGGCAGGTTACGTCGGAACGCGGTCATAACTTTTTGCACGGTCTGTGGGGACAAGCGCGCCTGACGCACGTCGGCCGGCCAACGTCCCGCAAGATAGTAAAGATGATCGGTATCGAGGTTCAGCGCGCGCGCGAACTGTTGGATCATGTGATCCGAGGACGGGCTTCTGCGGTCATGTTCGATGTCATTGAGATATTGCGGTGAGATCGTGCCGCCCTCCTCGCGCTCGATCGCGTCGGCCAGCTGCCGCTGGTTCCACCCCAGCTTCTTGCGCGCCGCGCTGATGTAAGTGCCGAACGAACTGCCGTCATCGGTCATGACCTCCCTCCTCTGATCCGCAGATGAGCGTAGCATGGGCCGTGACCAGGCTCTAGCGGAAATGGCGGGCGAGCTGGGAGATACCGATCTCAGGCAAACGAAATTCTTGACTCCGCCCGGCTGACCTGTCATCCGCTAATACGCGGATCAGCGGATTCGCATTCGATCCTAGCGGCGGGATTCGCCGCCTTGTCTCAAGGAGGCCCCGTAATGGAAGCGCAAACCAACCCACCCGTGATTGGTGACGATCAGAACCTGCCGATCCCATCCGGCGCGATGACAGCACAAGGCGCGAAACAGGCGCTGCAAGGCACACCCACTGCTAGGAGTTCGCACACTATGACCACGATTGACGTCTTTTATCAGGGCGAAGGCATCAGCGAGATTGCGCATCTCGAAGTCGATGCCGATCACAGTTTCGCGGCGGTTAGGATCGCGATCATGGCGAAGCACGGCCTTGCGCCGGACACGCTGATCTATCTCGAAGACGCCGACGAGCCGATCGATGAGGCGTGCCTGGTTCACCACCACGTCGGACGTGCCGGGATCAAGGCGCACGTGCACCGGTGCCGTCATGTTGCGGTCTCCGTCACGTTCAATGGCGAAACGGTGCGCCATCGCTTTGGACCCGGGACGACGGTCGCACGGGTCGAAACGTGGGCGGCGGAGCGGAAGTTCGGCATGACGCCGCAGGAAGCAGGAGAGCATGTCCTGCAGATCGCGGGCACCAAGGAGCGCCCGGATCCGGGCACGCATCTGGGCACGCTTGCGACCTGTCCCGATTGCCACGTCGCCTTTGACCTCGTGCCGAACGAGCGGGTGAATGGGCATCCCGTCGGGATGGACCTGGCGTGAGCACGCCGGACGAACGTGCCGTCAGAGCCGACATCATGAAGCCCGCCTTCCGCCTGCATCAGGCGGAGGGCCGGTGGCGGCTGATCGAGATATGTTGGCCCTTCATCCTCGTCGCGGTCGCGGCGTCTGACGGTCTGGAATATCCGCTTCGCCTGAATTGTGCCGGCTACCCCCAGGTCCCGCCGACCGGCGGGCCGTGGGACATGAGCAAGAGCACCGTTCTGCCGTTCAACCGTTGGCCGCGCAGTAAAGGCGGCCGCGTCGGTTCAGTCTTCCGCACGGATTGGAAGGAGGGAACGGCGCTGTACTTGCCCTGTGATCGCGAAAGCATCGTTGGTCACGACAATTGGCGGACTGAACTGCCTTCAAAAATCTGGCGACCGAACGCGGGCATTAATCAATACCTGGAGCTTGTCCATGAACTTCTCAATTGCCCGGATTATACGGCACCGCTGGTCGCCGCAGCATAACGTTTCGTGCTCGTGGTTCGTGTGGCAGAAGTTGCTCCGGGCGCTGCGTGCCCGTGGACATTCAGCGTCACGGGAGAGCGGGGCGTTCCTGTTGGGTCACCGAGAAGATGGCACGGCCCGGATCGTAGACTTCATCCTTTATGACGATGTCGACCCGCACGCCCTGGACAGCGGTATCGTTCGTTTTGATGGCCGGTATTATGGCGACCTCTGGGAGATTTGCCGCCAGCGCGGACTGAATGTCGTGGCCGACGTGCATGTGCACCCGGGCGATTCAGGACAAAGCGCATCTGACCGGGCGCATCCCATGATCTCGCGGGCCGGGCATATCGCACTGATCATTCCTGACTTCGCGCGCGGTCCGGTCCGCAAGGAGCGGATCGGGATCTACCGGTACCTCGGCGGCAAGCAGTGGCATTCCATACCGCGTGATCAGCGGTGCGGCTTTCTCCATATCGGGGTGTAGTCAGATGAGCGCCTTCACAACCGCGGACCGGCTGCACCGCCTGATCAAGCAGGCCCTCGACAGTGGCCAGGCATCAACCATCGCGGAGGCGGAGAGCCTTTTCGCGGGCTACCGCGTCGCGCTGCATCTCGACCACCAGGCGGCGCGCGACCGGCATCACCAGGCTGCCCTGCTGACTGCCGTGGCCCTGGCCCGCCGCGTGTTCCTGGGCGGCGTGACCGTGGATGCGCCGCCCGATGTCCCACTCCTGGCACCCATGCCCTTTGGCAACACCCTGGGGGAGGCTCTGGTGCGCCTCGGCGCGCAGCTCGCACCTGCTCCTCAGGGTACGGCGCGCATCGAGGTCGGCGGGCCGCCAGCAGCCCGCCAGGGCGATTTTCATATCCGGATGCTGTTCGCGGGCTGGCGAGGTGGGGTCGTCCCGGCTGATGCCGATACAGCGCCGGAACCCCGCCCTGTGATGTCACTGAGCCCGATGTTGTCAGCCGCCTTC
>JAFEFW010000033.1 GCA_018240405.1 Pseudomonadota bacterium | reverse complement strand
CGCGTCGGCGACAGCGACTGGGCCGCGCGCGTGGTCTCCGGCTTTCCCACCCCCGACGCAGGTGCTCGGCTGCGCGTGGATGGCGTGGATGGGACCGTGCTGCTGGTGCGACCAGAGGTGGCTGAGACGCGGTAACAGCATCGGAGGGTGCGAAACGGCCACGGTAGTTCGGTCGTGGCCAGACCTGCTCCGGGCGCCCGCGACGTCACCTCAATCCCAGGACAGGGGGCCGCCGCTCCTATGCCGCGACCCCGAACTGCAGCCGCGCGAGCCGCGCGTAAAGCCCGCCCTCCCGGATCAGCGAGTCGTGGGTACCGGTGGCCACCACGCGCCCGGCGTCAAGCACCACGATGCGGTCGGCATTGCGCACCGTTGCCAGGCGGTGGGCAATCACCAGCGTCGTACGCCCGCGCGACAGCTCCGCCAGCGCCTGCTGCACCGCTAGTTCGGATTCCGCGTCCAGGGCGCTGGTCGCCTCATCCAGCAGCAGCACCACAGGATCCCGCAGGATGGCGCGGGCGATAGCGATACGCTGCCGCTGGCCGCCAGACAGGCGCACGCCCTTCTCGCCGAGGAATGTGTCGTAGCCCTGTGGGAGATCATCGAGGAAATCAGCATGGGCCGCCCGTCCGGCGGCTCGCACCTCGGCATCGCTGGCGTCCGGACGCCCGTAGCGGATGTTCTCCCACGCCGAGGCACCGAAGATCACGGGGTCCTGCGGCACCAGCCCGATGCGCTGCCGCAGCTCTGCCGGGTCGGCCAGCGCGATGTCGACGCCGTCCAGCCGGATGACGCCCTGCTCCGGATCATAGAAGCGCAGCAGCAATTGCAGCACGGTGGTCTTGCCGGCGCCGGAGGGGCCGACCAGGGCCACGGTCTCCCCTGGCGCAACCGCCAGCGAGACTCCATCCAGTGCCGGCGTGTCCGGCCGGGCGGGATAACGGAACGTGACATGCTCGAATGCCACCCGCCCCTCGCGCCGCGGCGGCAGCAGGATCGGCGTGGCGGCCACGGTGACTGAAGGCCGCTCATCCAGCAGCTCGCGCACCCGGTCCGCCGCGCCGGATGCGCGTTGCAATTCACCCCATAATTCGCTGACCTGCGCGCCGGAGGTGGCCAGCAGGATCGCGTAAAAGACGAAGGCCGACAGGTCGCCGCCGGTCATCCGTCCGGCCATCACATCGCGTCCGCCAACCCACAGGCTGAACACGATGGCGCCGAACCCGAGGAGGATGACGATCAGGATCTGGGTCGCCCGTGTCCGTACCCGGCGCAGCGCCGCCTCCACCGACCGTTCGGCCGATCCGGCGAACCGCGCGCGGTCGATCGGCTCGTGGGTGAAGGCCTGCACCGTGCGCAGCGCGGCGATCGTCTCCTCGGCATAGGCGCCGAGGTCGGCGACCCGGTCCTGCGCCGCGCGGGACAGCCGCCGCTCCCGCCTGGCGAACAGCACGAGCGGCACAACCACCAGCGGCACCACCATCACCACGATGCCGGCCAGCTTAGCGCTGGTATGCAGCAACATGGCGAAGGCGCCGATGGCGAGGATGGCGTTGCGCAGCCATTGCGAGATGGCCGATCCGATCAGCGTCTGCAGTACGGAGATATCGGCCGTCAGCCGAGTCAGGATGTCGCCGATGCGGGCCGTTTCGAAGAATGACGGCGACAGGGCAATGACGTGGTTGAAGGTGTCGCGCCGCAAATCCGCCGCCACACGCTCACCAAGCCAGGACACCAGGTAGAACCGGCTGCCGGTCGCGACGGCAAGGGCGGCGACAACAACGATCATGGCCAGTGCGGCGCGGTCGAGTTGCGCCTCGCTGCCGGTGGCGAAGCCGCGGTCGATCAGGCCGCGGATGCCCTGGCCGAGTGCCAGCACAAGGCCGGCCGCGGTCAGCAGTGCAGCGGTGGCGGCGACGGTACGCAGGCGGTAGGGGCGCAGGTACGGCGCCAGCAATCGCAAGGCGCCGAGGGGCAGCCCGGTGAGGGGACGGCGCCGGCGCCGCCGGTCACGCACGAGCGGCGGCTCCGGCGGGGTGGGACCTGAACGGCGGCATGGTAGCTTGCGTGGATGTCATGCCATCCGTGTTAGCGCAGCCCGCATCCGCCGGGCAGCGCTGCTGCGTGTCATTTCCGAGCGAAGACCAATACGGGGTCGGGGCGGTACAGGGTGGGGAATGCTTTTTTCAGTGCGATGACCTTCGGCAGGTCGTTGTAGACGATGTAGGGCTGCGTCGGGTGCAGCGTCATATAGTCCTGGTGGTAATCCTCGCCGCGGTAGAACGGCTTGCCCGGCTCAATCGCCGTCACAATCGGCGCATCGAACGCGTGCGCCTTGTCGAGTTGGGCGATGTAGGCCTTCGCCACGTCGGCCTGCTGCGGCGACTGCGGGAAGATGGCGGAACGATATTGGGTGCCGACATCCGGCCCCTGGCGGTTCAGTTCCGTCGGGTCGTGCGCAACCGAGAAGAACACCTGCAGCAGCGTGCCGTAGCTGACCTGCTTCGGATCGTAGGTCACCTGCACGGCCTCGGCGTGCCCGGTCGTGTCGCTGCCGACGATGCGGTACTGCGCCGTTTCCTTCGCCCCGCCGGCGTAGCCGGAGACGGCGCTGCTGACGCCTTTCACGTGCTGGAAGACGCCTTGCACGCCCCAGAAGCAGCCGCCGGCGAACACCGCGGTTTCCTGGGCCGGGCCGCCTGGCGGGATATCGACAGCCGGCGGCGGCAGCGGCGCCTCGGCCGCGCGGGTCGGCGGCGTGAGCGTCAGCAGGCCAAGTGTGGCCAGGGCGGCGGCGAAGCGGGTTGCGGCGGACATGGTGGCGAACCTCCGATCGGCGGACATAGCAGTCCGTGCCTGAGAGACTGCGGACGGGGCCGGATGTTACAACAGGCGTGTCGTCCACCGCGCCACGGATCGGTGAGCGTTCCGTCACTGCGCCGGCGCGGTGGCACCGTCATCGAACCGCGTTCTGCGTCATGGCAGGCGCCGGCGGCCCCGCCGTCATGACGGGGGCGAGGCTTTTCCGGCTCGCCGGGCGCGGGTGCTCGGCCCCTTCAATGCCGCTGAGGCCTGCGCCGGTCACCAGAATTCGACCGTTCCTGCTCCCGCGCCCGCGGCCCCTCCTACGCTTTCTCCATCACCATCTTGCAGCCGCCCTTGTCCATCGGGCGGAACGCTTCGGCCGCGGGCACCGTACGCTTGAGGTTGTAATAGTCCCACGGTTCCTTCGACTGCGCGGGTGACTTTACCTCGAACAGGTACATGTCGTGGATGACGCGGCCGTCGGGACGGACAGCGCCCTTGCCGAACAGCGGATCGTCCGTCGGCATCGCCTTCATCTGTTCGATGGCGGCCTTGCCGCTTGCCTTGGCCTTGTCCGGCCCCATCGCCACGGCGGCTTTTAGGTAATGCGTCACCGCAGAGTACTGCCCGGCATGGATCGAGCCGGGCATCACCCCGTTCATCCGTTGCGCATAGCGCCGGGCAAACGACCGGGTGCCGTCGTTCAGGTTCCAGTAGAACGGCTCCGTCAGCAGCACGCCCTGGGCGGAATTCAGCCCGACGCCGTGCACGTCGTGCACCAGGAACAGCAGACCGGCGATCTTCTGCCCACCCTTCTGGATGCCGAACTCAGCCGCCTGCTTGATGCAGTTCACCGTGTCACCGCCGCCGTTGGCGAAGCCGATGACCTTGGCGCCGCTCGCCTTGGCCTGGATCAGGTAGGAGGAGAAATCGGTGGTGCCGGGGAAGGGCGCCCGCGCATCGCCGAGGACCTTGCCGTTGCCGGCGAGGACGAAGCTGGCGGCGTCCTTCTGCAGCGAGTGGCCGAAGGCGTAGTCGGCGGTGATGAAGTACCAGGTGTCGCCGCCTTCCTTGATCGTGGCATCGACCACGCCGTGCGGCATCGACCAGGTGTCGTAGACCCAATGCACGTGGTTGGGGCCGCACTTGTCGCCGGTGATCGCCGCCGAGGCGCCGCCGGTGATCAGCACCGCCTTGTCCTTCTGCTTCGCCATTTCGCTGATCGCAAAGGCGGCCGAGGACAGCGGAATGTCACTGATCGCGTCCACGCCCTGGCTGTCGTACCAGTTGGAGGCGATCTGCACCGCGACATCCGGCTTCAACTGCAGGTCGGCGGAAACAAGCTCCACCTTCAGGTCGGGTTGGATCTTGGCGAAATCCTCGATTGCCATTTGTGCGCCGACGATCGAGCCCTGGCCGGTGTTCGCGGCATAGGGGCCTGTCATATCCGTCAGCACGCCGATGCGGATCGGTTTCGTCTGCGCCCGGACGATGGCCGGCGCGGCGAGTGTCGCCAGGCCGCCAGCCAGTGCGTGCCTACGGCGAATGACAAGTGTCATGCCCTTCCTCCCTGGTGTCTTCTTCTTGATCCGTTGTCCTACAAATGACGGACGGCGGCAAGGTAAACGCGAAGGTTGTGGCGGTGACTTGTTGCGTCGGCGCGTCGGCCGGCCGTCATGCGGCAAGCGGGCTGGCTGCTTCTCCGGCGTGGCGGCGGGCGGCCTGGACCTTCATCCGGGCGGCGTTGACCAGGCGCTGCTGCGCCTGGATCTGCTGCGCGGCCTTGGTGTGCGGCGGCGGCGCGCCTTTGTAGTGCGATTGCAGCACCTCCAGGCGGGCGGCGGCCAGGGCGTAGGCGGCCTCCGCTTCGGCCACGGCGGAGGCCGGCGCGCACGAAGCAGGGGCCGGTGCGGAGGCCGCCGGTGACGCCGGGACGGCGGTCGTAACCTCTGCCGGCGGGGAGGCTTGCAGCGGCGCCGGCGCGCTTGCCGGAACCTCCTCCGCTGGCGTCCCGGCGGTGGCGTCGTCTGGCGACAGCGCGCGCGGTGCCCGTTGCAGCAGGTCCAGCCGCCGCTGCGCCTGATGGCTCGCCCGGCTGAGGCTGCACGCCCATTTCAGCGCATTATCCACCTTGTCGGCCGGTAGGTCGGCGCCGGCGGATTGCGCCAGCATGGCACGCGCCTTCAGGCTGTAACCGAGGGCCTCGCCCGCCAGGTCGAGTTCCCGCGCGGTCCGCGGCCGGTAGTCTGCCAGGCGGTCCAACGCAAGGGCCGTTGCAGCCGCGATGTCGCCGCCGGTGGCGGGGAGGATGAGCGGCAACAGGAAACCGACGACCATATCGATGGCGCTGGCCGGAAGGCTGGTTGCAAGTCGCATGGTGGTAAAGACCGATGTTGCTAAAATGTTCCTGTCACATAAGCTCATCATCCCACAAGCGCAAGGACTTTGTTTGCAGCCAGCGGAACGGCGGCGCTTGGCAGGCACCGCCGTCGGCAAGGCTTGAGGCGAAGATCACGCCTGCCAGTGGCAAGGCAGTATCAGTCGGCGTCGACCGCAACCCTGGCCGTGCCCGTGGCGAACTCATCGGGCGTTTTCTCCAGTTCGCGGTCGTGCTCCGTGCACAGGATGGCGATGCCCGCCACGATGGTCACCATGGCGATGACCAGCAGGCCACCATCGAAGCTACCGGTGGCGTCCTTGATCCAGCCCATGATGAACGGTCCGACGAAGCCGGCGATGTTGGCGATCGAGTTGATGTAGGCCACGCCCGCGGCGGCCGCGGCCCCGGACAGGAACGCCGTCGGCATCGCCCAGAACACCGGCAGCGTCGCCCAGGCGCCGAACGCGGCAATGCAGAGCGCGATCAGCCGCAGCGTCGGTGACGGGATCAGGGCCGTCAGCACCAGGCCAATGGCGCAGGTCATGAACGCAATCGCGCAATGGCTGCGACGCTCCAGCACCCGGTCGGAGCGCTTGCCGTACCAGATCATCCCCGACGCCGCGACGAGGAACGGAATGGCACTGACGAAGCCGGTCTGCAGGTTGGTCAGGCCGAACTGCTTCACGATCTGCGGCAGGAAGTAGACGATACCGTAGGTCGAGTAGGCGATGCCGAAGCCGCCGATGCCCAGCAGCAGCACCCGCGGGTTGGTGAGCACCTGCAGGACGGACAGGTCGTGCACGGCCTCACGCGCGCGACGCTCTGCGGCCTGGCGCTCGATCAGCCAGTTCCGCTCATCCGGTGCCAGCCAGGTTGCCTCGGCCGGTGAATCCTTCAGCAGCGTCAGCACAACGACGGCCAGGATCAGGGCTGGGATGGCCTCAACGATGAACACCCACTGCCAGCCACGGAAGCCGAGGATGCCGTCCATGCCGGACAGGATCAGGGTCGACACCGGCGCGCCGAACACGGCGGAGAATGCGGTGGCGGCCATGAAGGTGCTGACCATGCGGCCGCGATACGCTGCCGGAAAGAACAGCGACAGGTAGAACAGCATGCCGGGGAAGAAGCCAGCCTCGGCGGCGCCGAGCAGGAAGCGGACGACATAGAAGCTGGTCTCACCCTGGACGAATGCCATCGAGCCTGAGAGCAGGCCCCAGGTGAACATGATGCGCGCGATCCACTTGCGTGCGCCGACCTTCACCAGGATCAGATTGGAAGGCGTCTCCAGCAGGAAATAGGCGACGAAGAACACGCCGGCACCGAAGCCGTAGACCGTGGAGGAAAAGCCCAGATCCTTGTTCATCTCCAGGGCGGCGAAGGACAGGTTCACCCTGTCAAGATAGTTTACAAAGTAACAAATAATTGCTAAGGGGATAAGGCGTCTTAGCACCTTGTTCATCGTCCTGGCTTCAAGTTCGTCCACGTCTACATCCCTTTATTTGTTGCTGATGCGGGATAGACTTTCCCGCTTCTGCGCAGCATTACCGAACGCGCCAGGCTCGGCAAGTCGCAGGCCTGGCCTACAGGGTATGGTTGTTGCGATCGAATTCTATATCGAATTAGAATCGAATACTGAGACACCTCCCGAGCAGTGCTGGCGCAGCCGCTCGCGGAGGATATGTTCTGTATGTGTATCATGTCGGTGCGGGCGTTGCAGATGCACGAGCGGTTCCCTTGCCTCGACAGGTGCGGCGACCTTGCCGGTTGCAGCGCCGCCCGATAGCGTTTGCGAGCACGACGCGAAGGGGAGCGTGTCATGGACGGCTTGGCTGACCTGGTGATCCGCGGCGGCACCATCGTCGATGGCTCCGGTGGCGACCCGTATGTCGCCGACCTGGCGATCGCCGGCGGCCAGATCGCCGCGATCGGCGAGGGCATCGGCAAAGGCCGCGCTGAAATCGATGCCCGCGACCGGTTGGTGACGCCCGGCTTCGTCGACGTCCATACCCATTACGACGCGCAGGTGACCTGGAGCGAGCGGCTGGCGCCCTCTACCTGGAACGGTGTCACCACCGTGCTGATGGGCAATTGCGGTGTCGGCTTTGCACCCTGCCACGAACACCAGCGCGACATGCTGGTGAAACTGATGGAGGGCGTCGAGGATATTCCCGAGGTGGTGCTGACCGAAGGCCTGCCATGGAACTGGCGGACATTCCCAGAGTTTCTCGATGCCCTGGCGGCACGAAGTTACGATGCCGACATTGCCGCGCAGGTGCCGCACGCTGCATTGCGCGTCTACGTCATGGGACAGCGCGGTGCCGACCGCGAGCCGGCGACGCCGCAGGATCGCGCTGCCATGGCCGCGCTCACAGCCGAAGGCCTGCGCGCCGGTGCGCTGGGCTTTTCCACTTCGCGGACGCTGAATCACCGTACGCTGGACGGCAAGCACATCCCGACGCTGCGTGCGGAGGAGGCGGAACTGACCGCCATCGCCCATGCCATGCGCGACGCCGGCGCCGGGTGGCTGCAGATCGTTTCGGACTTCGAGGACCAGGACGACGAATTCGGATTGTTCCGGCGCCTGGCACGGGAATCCGGACGTCCTGTCACGCTGACATTGCTGCAGTCCGACACGCGGCCCGGTGGCTGGCGTGAGCTGCTGGCGCGTATTGGCGACGCCAATGCCGAGGGGCTGCGCATCACCGGGCAGATCCGGTCGCGCCCGACCAGCGTGCTGCTGGGCTTCGAGCTGTCGCAGAACCCGTTCATGGGGCGGCCGTCGTATAAGCAGATCGCCGGCCAGCCATTCCCGCAACGACTGGTAGCGCTGCGCGATCCGGCATTCCGGGCACGCCTGCTGGCGGAAGGGTTTGAAGGCGACCGGCGCCAGCGCCGGGTCGAACGCTGGGACCGCATGTTTCCGCTTGGCGATCCGCCGGATTACGAGCCGGCGCCTGAGACAAGCGTTGCGGCGCGGGCGGCGCGCGAGGGCCGCTCACCGGACGCGGTGGCCTATGATCTGTTGCTGGAGCGTGACGGCAAGGCGATCCTGTATCTGCCGGTGACCAACTATGCCGCCGGCAACCTCGACGTGGTGCGGGACATGATGGCCGATCCGCACACGCTGCTTGGCCTGGGGGATGGCGGCGCGCATGTCGGGATCATGTGCGACGCCACCGCAACGAGCTATACGCTGACGCACTGGACGCGCGACCGTTCGCGCGGGTCGCTGTTTCCGGTTGCATCCGTGGTGAAACGGCTCGCAGCGGATAACGCTGCGGCGATCGGGCTGACGGACCGTGGCGTGCTGCGGCCGGGGATGAAGGCGGATATCAACGTCATGGACTACGACCGGCTGCGGCTGCACAGTCCGGAGATCGTCTACGACCTGCCGGCCGGCGGAAAGCGGCTGATCCAGCGCACGGATGGGTTCAACGCCACGATCGTTTCGGGGGAGGTGGTATACCGCGACGGTGAAGCGACGGGCGCGCTGCCGGGGCGGCTGGTGAGAGGGCGCACGGTGTAAACGGGCCGGCCACAATGGCGAGACGATGCAGCTTACCCTACGCCTGTCCGGCGCGTTTATGACAATGCCGCGGATGACGGGCCTGCTCCCATCATGGCAGTGGCGGCAGAAACAAGACGTTTCGTATGATACAAGAATTGCCCGCGGGGAGGCGGGGTCATCATGAGCTATGAAGCACCGTTCGCCGGCATCAAGGTCATCGATCTCAGCCAGGGGATTGCCGCGCCGTACGCCGGGATGCTGCTGGCGCAGTACGGCGCCACCGTGATCAAGGTCGAGGTGCTGGACGGCGGCGATTGGGTGCGCGCCAGTGCGCCGCAGCCAGGGGGAAACACGGCACTATCGGTGATGGGCAATCTCGGCAAGCAGAGCATCGGCCTGGACCTGAAATCGGACGTGGGCCGCGACGTGCTGTGGCGGCTGCTCGACGGGGCCGACGTGTTCATGGAGGGGTTTCGTCCCACCGTCATCAAGCGCCTTGGCTTCGACTACGATGCCGTATCGGCGCGGGTGCCACGCATCCTGTACCTCTCGATGTCGGGCTTTGGCCAGACCGGTCCTTATGCGGAACGGCCGGCGATGGATCCGGTGCTGCAGGCGTTCAGCGGCTTCATGGCGGAAAACCCGGATCCCGACGGCAAGCCCTCCAATATTGCCTCGATCCCGGTGGACATGATCACCGCGCTCTATGCCTTTCAGGCGCTGTCGGCGGCGCTCTATGCGCGGCGCGACGAGCCGAAGGGCCGCTATATCGAGGCGAGCCTGATGCAGGGCGCCGCATGGCTCAACACCTATGCAATGCTGCAACGAATCATTTTCAATGGCGATCCGCCCGGGTTCAAGGCGCCACGCAGCGTCTACCCGACGGCGGATGGCTGGATCCTGGTGATCGTTGCCGGGCGCCGCGGCTGGGGTGATTTCTGTGAGGCGCTGGAACAGAAATCGCTGGCCGAGGATGCGCGGTTTCAGACGGTCAAGGACCGGGCCGCGCATGCCGCGGTGCTGGCGCCGATTCTGAGTGAGATCTTGCGGACGCGTCCGAGCGCGCATTGGCAGGAGCGCTTCACGCAGTATGGGGTGATGCATTCGGTGGCGAACGGGTCGCTCGACATGCTGCGCGATCCGCATGTCGAGGCAACGGGCTTGTTCAGCTATCTGGCGCAACCTGGACTGGCGGACCCGATGCCGATCCCCAGCATTCCCGGTGCGCCGGCATTGCGCAGCGGCACGCCGCTGGGGACGGCGCCTCTGGCGGGGGCCGATACCGACGCGGTGCTGGCGGCGCATGGGTTCAGCGCGGCGGAGATTGCCGGGTTGCGGGCGCGTAAGGTGGTTGCGGGATCCGATTGATACCGGCTGGCGCCGGCTCTCCACTGTCATGGCGGGCGAAGGCCCGTCATGACAGTGGGGGTGTGGCGGGCCGCCCCGCACGCCGTCCAAAAACCGTCTGACCTGGACGCGGACCGGCCTGCCTGCGATCGTACCGTGGACACAGCGGAGGTATCGCATGAGCCAGGATCCGGTCGTCATCAGCGGCGGCCTTGTCGTCCTGCCGGACGAGCAGGGCACCCGGCCCGCCGACATCGTGCTGACGGGCGACACCATCACCGCCATCGCGGCGCCAGGCTCTGTCAGCGCGCCGAAAATTGACGCCGCCAACCGGCTGATCATTCCGGGCCTGATCAATGCCCATACACACGGGCATGGCGGTCTCGCCAAGGGGCTTGGCGACAAATGGTCGCTGGACCTGCTGCTGAACGCTGGTCCCTGGACGGGCGGGCAGCGCACGGATGACGACCGCTACCTGTCGACATTGGTGTCCGCTGTCGAGATGCTGCGCAGGGGTTGCACGGCCTGCTTCGACCTCTCGACCATGCTGCCGGTGCCGACGGCCGGCGCGCTGGACAGCGTTGTGCGCGCCTACACCGACATCGGCATGCGCGCCGTCATAGCCCCGATGATCGCCGACCGCAGCTTCTATCAGGCCATCCCCGGCCTGCTCGACGCTTTCCCGCCGGAGCTGCGCACTGTCGCCGAGGCAATCCGCGTTGCGCCGGTCGAAGCGACGCTCGCCCCGATCCGGGAAGCTGCCCGGTCATGGTCCTTGCCAGGCGACCGCATCCGTTTCGGCATCGCGCCGACCATCCCGCTGCACTGTTCCGACGACTTCATGATCGCCTGCCGCGACCTTGCGGCCGAGTATGGGCTGCCGTTGCAGACTCACCTTGCCGAGGCGCCGTCGCAGCGGGAAGCCGCCATCCGCCGCTATGGCGTCCCCATGACCACGCACCTGCATGCGCTTGGCCTTGTCGGACCCGGCTTTAGCGGCGCACACGGCATCTGGCTCGACGATGCCGAGATGGAACTGATCGCGCGGGGTGGCGGCACCCTGGCGCACAACCCCGGCTCCAACCTGCGGCTTGGCAACGGCATCGCCGACATGCGCCGGGCGATGGCCGCCGGCGTGACGGTCGGCGTCGGCACCGACGGATCGGGATCGTCCGACAACCAGAACATGTTCGAGGCGATGCGCCTCGCTGCCTACGTGTCCCGCGTGTTCGACCGCCCGCCCGAGGATTGGATCGGCACCCAGGAAGCCCTGTGCATGGCCACCGAAGGCAGTGCCGCCGTGCTCGGCATGGGCGGCATAATCGGCCGGATCGCACCGGGCTACAAAGCCGATCTGGCGTTCCTCGACCTCGACCACGTCAACCTGGTACCGCTGAACAACGCGGTGAATCAGTTGGTGAACACCGAGGATGGCGCAGCGGTCCGCGACGTCATGATCGGCGGGCGTTTCGTGCTGAAGGATGGGGCGCTGCCGGGCCTCGACTGGCCCGCCATTGCGCGCCGCGCCCGGTTGGCTGCCGAACGCCTGTCGGAGGCGACGGCCGAGGCGCGCGCGACGGCCGAACGCCTGGCACCGGTCGTCGGCCATTTCTGCGTTGGGCTGGGACGCTGCGCCCATAACCTGCCGCGGAAGCTGGCGGCCGAGGCGGTGCCCTGATTTCATGCGGTTCGTGTTGGTGGTATAACAACCGTCGCGGGAAAGCCGGCACGGTAAATGCTGGCCCTGCGCTGTCGGATCAATCGACACGGATGGTTGCATCCAGCACGACCCTTCGCCGAGCGATCGCGACCAGCCCGGCGATTGCCCAAAACACCACGACATACGGCAGACCACTATACGGCGGCGGGGGCACCGGGATCAGGCTGTTGCCGAGCGGCCAGAGCAGCAGCAGCGTGCCAATCACCCCCAATGCAACCCCGCCGGATGCGGCGCGGGCCAAGGCTGACCGGGCCTCGCCGAGGGTTACGCCCAGATAGACCAGGATCAGTGCCAGCGTCCCGATCGTTCCGGCGCAGCCATAATAGGTCGATGGTCCCAGGAACGGCGCCCACCCCAGCAGGCCAGCGATCATGATGGCCCCACTCAGGACCACCGCGCGTGCCGGTGTCCCGTGTGAGGGATGCACCGCGCCAATGCTGACGACTCCCCAGCCACGGCCGAGCGCAAACATCATGCGGGCGGCCGCCGATAATGAGCCCAGCGCGCAGGCAAATGCGCTGACCGCGGCGGCCAGATCGATGGCGGTTGCCAGTTCTCGCGTGGCGAACCGGTTCGCCAGCGTGTTCAGCGGCGCTTCCGCTTTGGCCAGCGTGGCAATGTCGCCGATGCCGAAGCCGACGACCTGCGTGTAGGACACCAGCACGTAGAACCCACCGGCGGCGAGCACCGTGCCGAGGACCGCGCGCGGGATGTCGCGGTAGGGATGGCGCATTTCCTCGCCCAACGTGGTGGCGCCCTCAAATCCGGCAAAGCTCAGCACGGCGTAGACCAACCCGAAGCCGACGCCGCCCCAGCCGCCGAACGCGGCAGTCGGCCGGAACGGTGCCAGGCTCAGGCCGCCGGCCATTGCCACGCGCCACAGCACGACGCCGCACAGTACCAGGATCGCGATCACCGACACTGCCTCCAGCGCCAACATCAGGCGCGTGGCCAGCACCATGTCGCGATAGGCGCACAACGTCGCCAACAGAGCGGCCGCCACGCCCAACGGCAGCCAGAGGTTAGGCATGGACAGCCCGTAGTTGCTCAACGCGGAATGGACAAAGACGCCGACCAGCGTGGCGGTGCCGCTGGCGAAGCACAGATAGGTCAGCAGCAGCAGCCAGCCGGCGATGAATCCGGCGCCGGGGCCGAAACTGGCCTGCAGGTACGCATAGGCCGAGCCGGCGTGTGCCATGCGGCGGGCGAACGCGATGAACGACAGGCCGACGATCGCCAGCACCAGCGTGCCGATGGCGAAGGACAGGGGTGCGGCCGGACCTGCGGCCTGGGCCGTCAGCGTCACGTTAAAGGCCATTGCCATGGTCGGCGCGATCACGCTGGTCGATAGCGCGATGGCTTCCAGCAGGCCGAGGTTGCGGACGAGTTGCATGGGCCGCTCCGGCAGTCGTTACGACAAGTTCCAAGCTCAGCCATGGCGCCGGTCAGGTCCAAGCATTTTCTGCTGCTGGCGACCGCGAACCGAAAAGGCGTCGCGGTGGGCGATGCGTCAGACGCCGGTTGGTCAGGCGCCGGTGAGGTCAATGTTGTGGCGCGGACAGAACGGTCCGGCACGCCGAGGCCGCCAGGATATTCCGCGTTCGTTCACACAGTCTTTGCGTTGCCGGGGCGTTCCAGGTCCATGGGACGGCTTTGGCGTTGAAACGATCGTCCGGACCAAGCGCGGAATCGGCCTTTCGGTCAAACCGGAACCCTGCACCCCTCATGGCCGTCGCACCGGTGTGAGCGCAGCCGTCCGCTGCATTGACCGCCCGCCACGCCGCGCCTAGCGTCGCGCCCCGTCTCCAGGAGAGTGAGGAAAAGACTGAATGTCCAACAAGCTCAAGGCGCGGCTCGCCGCGGGGAAAGCGGCCGTCAATGGTTGGTTAGCGATCCCATCCGGCTTCTCCGCCGAGGTCATGGCGCAATGCGGCTGGGACAGCGTCACCGTCGACATGCAGCACGGCGTGCAGGACTACCAGTCCATGGTGCAGTGCTTCCAGGCGATGCAGGCGCACCCGGTCACGCCGTTGGTCCGCGTGCCGTGGAATGAGCCGGGCATTATCGGCAAGGTGCTGGACGGCGGCGCCATGGGCGTGATCTGCCCGATGGTGAACACCGCGGCGGAAGCCAAAGCTCTTGCGGACGCCTGCATGTATCCGCCGCTGGGCAAGCGCTCCAACGGCCCGATCCGCGCCGCGATGTATGGCGAGGCGAGCAACTACCAGAAGACCGCGAATGACGAGATCCTGGTGATCCCGATGATCGAGACCCAGGCGGGCATCGACAACATCGACGAGATCCTGTCCGTTCCCGGCATCAGCGGCATCTATATCGGCCCGTCCGACATGGGCCTGTCGCTCGGCATGATCCCGATCCTGGACCGCGAGGAGCCGGTGATCCTGGGCATTTACGAAAAGCTGCTGGCGTCCTGCCGCAAGCACGGCAAATTCGCCGGCCTGCACAATGGATCGGCCGCCTACGCGGCGCGCATGATCCAGATGGGCTTTCAGTTGACGACCATCGCCAATGACTCCGGCCTGATGGCCAAGGCGGCGCGCGAGGCGGTGCAGGCGACGCGGAAGGCGGCGGGTGACCTGGCCAGTTAGCCAGCCCGTGTATCGACATCTGTCATGACGAGGACAGACGCCGGGGGTGGTTGGCATAACCACCCCAGCTTGCCTGGCTTCGTCACGGCCCGCCGACGCACATTGGCTCTTACCTACGCTCCGGAACGTGCTGTTTCTCTCATGTCCCGGCTCGCACCCGCCATCAGGAGCGGTTCACCAAGTGATTAGCACTTCGGGAACAAGCGTCCGAGGGTAAGCTTCGGCGGACACAGTACGACACGCACGGCAGACGCAACGGGCGAAGACTCCACAACAGTTCAGACCCGCACGACCGCACTCAGGACGGCTGACCGATACGTCAGCGTCACATCGCCCGCCGCGTGCTGCGCGTCCATGCCGAGCGCGTCGGTGGCGACGCTGTTCTCGATCAACCGGAGCAAGGCCTGCCTGTCGCCGTCCCGCGGGAAAGAGCCGGCGATCAGCGTCGACGCGGAGTAGGTGACTCCGAACCGCCGCACCGCAGGCTCACCCAATCCCGCATCGAGGAACAGCGAGCGCAGGTAACCGAACGTCCTGAACGCCACCGTAGACGGGTCTCGCCAGCGCTCCATGTCATTGAAGGCTTTCGCCTTGGCCGGCTCGTCTGACGCCAAACCATCGCACAGGACAACACGCGCACCTGGCGCCGCCAGCCTGACCATCTGCCGAAAGGCAGAAGGCGGGTCTTCCAGGTGATGGAAGGCGAAGCGGCAGGTGACAGCATCGAATGTCGCATCGCTGAAGGGCGGTGCGTAGACGCTGCCGCATTGCCAGTCGATCTCCGATAATCCGAGTTTGGCGGCCCGGATGCGCGCTTGATCGAGCATCGCGGCGGTCGCGTCGAGACCGACAACATGCGCGCCGCATTGCGCAAGCGCGCAGGCAACCGAGCCGGGTCCGCAGGCGAGATCGATCGCGCGATCGCCCGGGCCAACGGCAGCGGCGCTGACAATGATTTCGAGTACGTCGTCCGCATGCAGCGCGTTGCTTTGGGCGAAGCGGGGTGCCTGCCGTGTAAATTGGTCCTGAATAGCGCGATCATGCGCGCGATCATCGGCGTCTTGCATAGCTTGGTTCCCAATGGCGTTGACAAAGCGAGCCTGTGCCGACCTCCGGTGGAGATCGGCTAGGTAAGTCGCAGTGTCCTGCTCAGGGGATCCATGACTGTAGCATGGACCGAGTTCGGAATCAGAATCAAGTCGCACCGGAGGCAGCGCATCGCCTCCGGTTGTCCGTGCCTCCCGAAACAAATCCAAGGGCACGCCTCGGCTGACCGTTACGATAGAAGGCGGCCAATCCGAGTAGTTCTTCTCAGGCTGCGCCGTCCGTTATGACGGCACGCTCGCCAGCTCGCTATTGCGGCTTGCTTGCCGCGTCGATCTTGGCGATCGACTCGGCATCCAGCTCGATCTCCGCCGCCTCCACCAATTCCGCCAACTGCTCCAAATTCGTTGCGCTTACGATCGGCGCCGTCACGCTTGGCCGGGCGATCAGCCAGGCGATGGCGACCTGGCCGGGTTTCGCCTCATAGCGGTGCGCCACCTCATCGAGCGCCTTGATCACGCCCAGGCCATAGTCGTTGAGATACTTTTCAACGCGCGACCCGCGCGCCTTGCCTTCCGCATCCGCCTTCGAGCGGTACTTGCCGCTGAGGAAGCCGCTGGCCAGCGAGTAGTAGCCAATGACGCCGACCTTCTCCTTCAGGCACAGTTCCTCCAGTGGCCCCTCGAACTCGGTCCGCTCCACCAGGCTGTATTGTGGCTGCAGGCTCTGGTAGCGCGGCAGGCTCTTTTCGCTGCTGATCTTCAACGACGCCGCCAGGCGGTCGGCGGCGAAATTGGACGCGCCGATCTCGCGCACCTTGCCGGCCTTGATCAGGTCGGCATAGGCGGACAGCGTCTCTTCGATCGGCGTATCCGGGTCGTCGCGGTGCGACTGGTAAAGGTCAATGTAGTCAGTCTGCAGCCGGCGCAGCGAAGCCTCCACCGCCTCCTGCATATACGCTCGGGACAGGCCCTTCTTGCCCGGCGCCATCTCGATGCCGAGCTTCGTTGCGAGGATGACCTTGTCGCGATTGCCGCGGGCCTTCATCCACTTGCCGATGATCGTTTCGGATTCGCCCCCGGTGTTGCCGGGCACCCAGCGCGAGTAGACGTCGGCGGTGTCGAGGAAATTGAAGCCGGCATCGAGCCAGGCATCGAGCAGCGCGAACGATGTCTTCTCATCCGCCGTCCAGCCGAACACGTTGCAGCCGAAGGTGATCGGCGGGACCATGAGGGACGATTGCCCGAGACGACGCTTCTCCATGGACAGGCTCCAATGCGGGATGATGGCGGATGCTACGCCCGATACGGATGGTTGCCAAACCGGGGCCGGCACCGGGTTACGGGCACAGCCGCTCCTTGGTCAGGAAGTCCTGGTCCTGCGGCGTCAGCGTGGTGAAGACCGCGGACGGACACAACGAACGGGCTTCCTGCGCCGCCGCCGCGCGCCGCCCCTGTTGCAGCAGCGTATAGGACAGGAACACGGTGATCATCGGGTCGAAGCGCTCCCCGACCAGGGTCTGGCGCGACGGCAGCAACTGACGCGCCATGCGCAGCGCTCGCTCTGCTCCGGCGGCGTCACGTTCCCGCATCAAGGTGTGGGCAAAGGCATAGTGCGCCCGCGGGTCGCCAGGATAACGGGCGGCGAGGTCCGCGCCGTGGGCGGCGAAATCGGCGTAGCTTGCCGGCACTTGCTCGGGTGGAATCAACCCGGCGATGACCCGGGCGTTTGCTGCGAAGCCGGCGGCGGCAAAACCCAGGCTGACCAGGACGGCGCTGGCGCTCAGCGCGGCCAGCACGCGCGCCAACACCAGACGCGCCGGCCGAAGCCGCTCCGCCCGGCTTCTGTCCAGCATGGCATACACCAGACCGCCGCCCGCCAGCATACCGGCGAGCCGCGTCGCTTGGCTGGCCGGCAGGCTGAAGCTCAGTCCCGCCTGTGCGGCGATGTATGTTACGCCCAAATAGGCGACCGCGCCGGCCACCGACAGGCCCTGCAGTACGCGGCTGGCCGGCACGGCGGGACCCTGCATGCCGAGCGTGAGCATGGCGGCGAGCAGCGCCATTGTGCCGCCGGCGGTACCGACAGTGATAGCCAGCGGCGGACTCATCACCAGCGCCAACAGCGCGCCGGCAGCAGTACCGATCACGAACAGGCTCACCAGCCAGGCATGCCCGACAATCCGTTCCACGATCGATCCCGCCAGCAGGATGACCACGCTGTCGATCGCCCATTGCAACGGGTAACCGTGCAGCAGCGGACCGGCCAGCAGCCGGTACCAGGCGCCATTCCGTAAAACATCCAGCGCATTCAGCCCGCCCAGCGCCCATAGCGCGACAGGCGAGGGAAGGCGTGTGCCCTCGGGGAGGCTGGCCGCCAGCACCGTCTCGGTTGCGAAGATCGCGCCCAACAGGACGACGAGGCCCAGGGTCGCCCACGGCACCACGCCGACGCCCAGGCGTACATGGTCGGTGACCGATGCGGGCGGAGCCCAGGGCTCACCATCAGCGCCGGATTCGCTTTCGTTCAGATCCGAGGCGATCGCTTCGATCGGCACCGTAAACACGTCCGGGATGACGAAGCGCTTTGCTCGCCGCAGCAGCAGGCTGGCGTCAGGCCCGGTGACAGGGGCGGCAAGCGCCACCGGCGGCCGGTGCAGATACAGCACGCCGGCAGGAACAAAATCGAACAGGCCAATACTGTCCCACGCCGCGCTGACGCTGCCCCAGATGCGCCTGAGGACAACCTCCTCCTCGGTGAGGATCAGGCGGGGAAACCCCAATATCGCCGACAGGGCACAGCCCACGGCGTAGCAGGCCAGGACCGCCGCCAGCCCAAGCACTGTCCGGTCGAGCCACAGCAGACCCCAGCCAAATCGCAGCGTGAGGGCGGCGGCGATTGCCGCAAGTGCGAATGAGAGCAGCGATGTCCAAACGTAAGGCAGCCGTCTTGGCCGATAGGACTGTTCGACATTCTCCATGCGATCCCATCCAGCCTGAACACAGCCGCACTCAACCCTCTATCGTGGTCGCCTGCGCAAGGCTGGCCACCACGATAGAGGGTCGGAACGATCCTATACCGCGCTTTTTTGCCTTCGGCGGCATTATCACGAGGCCGCTGGCGCGCCTAGCAGCTTGCGACGCCGGGCCAGGGTGCTGTGGCTGCCGCGCGTTGCGTTTCGCACAGCTACGCGGACGGCGGCACCGGCTCCCGCCCGTGCCGCCGCTGGCGATTCAGATGGCCTTCGCCCGCACCAGGCGGCCGGGCGTGGCGCCGGTGTAGACACCATTTTCGAAGGTGGAGACGCCGGACACGAAGGTGTTGCGGTAGCCATCCACACGCTGCACCAGGCGCCGTCCCTGCATCGGCAGGTCGTAACGAATCTCCGGGATGTGCAGGCGTAGCGCCTTGTAGTCGATGACGTTGACGTCGGCCTTTTTGCCGACGGCAAGCCGTCCGCGGTCACGGAAGCCGAAGAAGTCGGCGGTCTCCGATGTTTGCCGCTTCACCATCATCTCCAGCGGCAGCTTGGGTCCACGCGAGCGGTCGCGCGCCCAGTGGATCAGCATCCAGCTCGGCACCGATGCGTCCACGATGGACGAACAATGCGCGCCGCCGTCGGACAGGCCGAGGATTGTTGCGTCATCCGTCAGCATGGTGTGGATGACGCCCAGATTATCCTCGTTGTAGCCGACCACCGGGAAGAACAGGAACCGGTCGGCACCCTGTGCGAGGTAGTCGTATGCGACCTCGTCCGGCGTGTGGTTTGACCGCGCGGCCATGGCGGCGATGCTGTCCTTCTCCTCCGGCTCGTAGTTCGGCGGATCGCCCATCGGGAACATGCGGTTCCAGCGCGTGGTAATGTGTTGGCGGAACTGCGACAGCCGGTTCAGCAGTTCCGGCGACGGCGCCTCGGACAGTACCTGCGCCCGGAAGGCCGGGTCCTGCATCCGCTTGATCCGCTCGGCTACCGGAAGCTTCAGCAGCGCCTGATAACTCGGACGGATGGAAAATGGATTCAGCGCCGTATCGATACCGAGCATGACGCCGACCGGGCGGCCGGCGATTTGGGCGGTGACCATGGCGCCGTCGGCGCGGGCCTTGTGCACGCCCTCCATCAGCCGCTCCCAGCGGGCCTTGTCGGTGGGACGATCGGTCAGCAGGAACCAGACCGGGCGGCCGGTTTCCTTGCCGAACTTCGTCATCCACTTCAGTTCTTCGGCCTCGTCATCGAAATCGCTGTTGACGCCGAAGGCACCGTAGCCAAGGCCCTTGAACGCGGAGCCAATGCCCAGCAGTTCGTCGACCTCTGAATAACGGCCGGGCACCATGTCGCCGGTCGGCGTCTTGTGCGAGTTGGTGCGCGAGGTGGTGAAGCCGAACGCGCCTGCCTTCAGACCGGAGGCGACATGATCCCGCATCGCTGCGATATCGTCAGCGGTCGCAGGCTCACGCCGGATGGCGCGGTCGCCCATGACGTAGACGCGCAGCGGGTGGTGCGGGATCTGTGCGGCCACATCGATCGCGCGCGGCATCTGCTCGAGCGCGTCGAGATATTGCGGAAATGTCTCCCAGTTCCATTTCAGCCCGTCGGCGAGCGCGATGCCCGGGATTTCTTCAATCGATTCCATCATGCCGATCAGCGCGGAATGGTCTTCGTTGCGCACCGGCGCGAAGCCGACGCCGCAATTGCCGAACAGGATCGTTGTAACACCGTGCCAGGACGATGGTGCCAGCTCGGAATCCCACGTTGCCTGGCCGTCGTAATGCGTGTGCACATCGACCCAGCCAGGCGTCACCAGCAAACCGTCGGCATTGATTTCGCGTTTGCCCGGACCGGCCTTGCCGCCGACCTGCGTGATGGTGTCGCCGTCCACCGCGACGTCGCCGGTGTAGGCGGCCTTTCCGGTGCCGTCGACGATGGTGCCGCCCCGTATCACGGTGTCATGCATGTGCTTCTCCCCTCACCATGCGTGTGCGTAGCCGGTATGGGAGACCGAGGCGGCTCATTGGTCAAGTTTTCTGCCTCCCACGCGGGCCTGGCGGCGCGGATTGCGGTACGACCGTTGCGTCCCTATAACGCTCCCGCTGCGGCAAATGCCGTTGCCGGATACAGGGAGGGAAATAGAAATGCGCTGTTACGCTGCCGCGGCTGTCGCCGCCGGCCTGATGTTTGCTGTCCCGCTCGCCGCTCGTGCCCAGGCGCCCGCGCCGGCCCCCGCCGCCGCGCCGGCTGCCGTGCCGGAGCAGATGCCATTCGACGTTCCGTATGGCACGCCGATCAGCCTCGATACCGCGCACAAGGCGATCATGGCGGCTGCGGCCGAGGCGAAGAAGCACAACTGGAAGTTTGCGATCAGCGTTGTCGATCCGTCCGGCGCGCTGGTGGCGCATGCCACGATGGACGGCACACAGTATGGCTCGATCGAGGTTTCGCAGGCCAAGGCGCGCACCGCGGCGCAGTTCCGCCGGCCAACGCAATTGCTGCAGAACGCGATCAATATGAATGGCTCGCCGGCGACGCTCAGCGTCCTGGCGCTGGGCCGCGGCGCAGCGATTGAAGGCGGCTTTCCAATCATCATCGACGGCAAGCTGATCGGCGCGATCGGCGCCAGTGGTGGCTTGTCGTCGCAGGATGCCGTGGCGGCAAAGGCCGGACTGGCGGCAATCGGGGCACAGTAGCGCCACACGGCCGGGGCGCCGTCGTCCCGGCCGGCCTCTCGCCGGCGGTTTTTCGCTTGCCAAGGTAGAACCTTCGCAAGCAACAATCCTCAATGCAGCGCATCCTGGTTCTTGGTGCAGGCTTTGCCGGCCTGTGGGCCGCAATCGGTGCCGCTCGTGCACTGGATGAGCGTGGCATCGGGCCGGACCGGATCGAGGTGATGGTGCTCAATGCCTCGCCATTCCACTGCATCCGGGTCCGCAACTATGAAACCGACCTGAGTCAGGTGCGGGTGCCTCTGGCGGACGTGCTGGAGCCGATCGGCGTGCGCTGGGTGGTGGGTGACGCGACCGGCGTTCACGTGACGCAGCAATGCGTCACATATAATAGTACTCGCGGTGCGCAACGTATCGAATATGACCGCCTGGTGTTTGCGCTCGGCAGCCAGATTGCCCGGCCACCGGTGCCGGGGTTGTCGGAGCACGGCTTCGACATTGATACCTACGAGGCCGCCGAACGCCTCAGTACTCATCTCGCGGGACTGGCCGGGCGCAAACCATCACCGGGGCGCGAGACCGTGCTGGTGGTTGGGGCGGGGCTGACCGGCATCGAGCTTGCGTCCGAACTGCCCGACCGGTTGCAGTCCGTCTTCGCCGACGATGAGGCCGCGCGGCCGCGTGTGATTCTGGCTGACCATGCGCCGCATATCGGCTCCAACATGGGTGACGGCGCGGGTGCGGTGATCGCCGACGCCCTGTCTGTGCTGGGCGTCGAGACACGCCCCGGCGTTTCGGTTGCCGGGATCGACGCGGATGGCGCGACGCTGGCGGATGGTGAACGTATCGCGGCGGCGACCGTGGTCTGGTGCGCCGGAATGGTGGCCAATCAGCTGACCGCCTGCTTGCCGGTGCCGCGCGACCGGGCCGGCCGGCTGCCGGTGGCGCCGACGCTGAAAATCCAGGGGCTGGATGCCGAATTCGCTGCCGGCGATGCCGCCTGGTGCCGTATCGACGGCGAGCACCTGAGCGTCATGTCCTGTCAACATGCCCGTCCCATGGGCCGCTTTGCCGGCTACAATGTCGTCGCCGACCTGTTGGGGGAGGCGATGCTGCCGCTGTCGGTCGACTGGTACACCACGATCCTGGACCTCGGCCCATGGGGTGCGGTGTATACTGAGGGTTGGGACCGCATGGTCGTGGCGCAGCGGGATGTGGCAAAGCGGACGAAGGAGATCATCAACCGCGAACGCATCTACCCGCCGCTGACGCGGGAGCGGCGCGCGATCCTGCAGGCGGCGGCGCCCGTGGTACAGGCACCGCCGGCCTATGGTGGGGGTGCCGCGCGTCCTGGATAAGACGTTCAGGTGGCCAGCCGATAAGGACGATGCCCGGGCGATCGTGCCTCACGCTGCCGTCACTGGCGGTGATAGCCGGGTCACGCCGCGGGGGAGCTGGTTCAAGGGCGGCAGTAATCTGTTGACCCGGCAAACCGACGATCCCAATCATCCGCCGTGACAGGTTCGACCCGTCGCCTGCCCGCCGGCACTGTCGACACGCCTGCCGAGGTTCAACCATGCGTACGCGCCGGGCGGATGATTGATGGCTGACAACGACGCAATGACGCCGTCCGTCGCGGAAGCCGGCGCGGGCGAGGGACCCGCCACAGCCGAACCGGTGACGAGCCCTCCTGTCGCATTGCTGGAAGCGGCACGCTCCCACGCTGCGGCCGGCCGTTTCCCGGATGCGGAGGCCACCCTGGATGCCTTGCTCGAGCAACATCCGCGCGACGTCCCGGCGCTGATCGAGAAAGCCCGTT
>JAFEFW010000339.1 GCA_018240405.1 Pseudomonadota bacterium | reverse complement strand
ATCTCGTCCCAGCAACGAGGCAAAGGCGGGAACGGCGGCGGGATCGCCGGCCTCGGCTTTCTCAAATGCTTGCAGATAGGCCGCGGTCAGGTCGCTGGCGTATCGCTCTGGCCGCAGCGGCTCAAACGCGCGCAGCGCCTCGCTCCGCCCGCGCAGAGTCAGCAGGCCAACCGGGCGGCCCTGAAAATCCGCACAACGCTGCACGACGCTCTCGGCGACACAGATCCGCGTGCCCAGCGGCTTGTTCGCCTGCTCCAGCCGAGCGGCCGTGTTGATGGTGTCGCCCAGGGCATTGTAGTAGAAATAGCGGCCGCTACCGAAGTTCCCGCACACTGCCGGGCCGGCGTTCAGGCCGATGCGCGTGGCGCCCAGCTCGATACCCTTCGCGGCCCAGCGCGCACGCAGCTCTTGCGTATAGGCATCGATCGCCAGGGCACATTCCAGGGCGCGCGCCGCATGATCCGGTTGGTCGGACGGCGCACCGAACAGCACGTACAGCCCATCGCCACGTGTCTGCAACAAAGTGCCGTCATGGTCAAAGATGATGTCGGAGGTGCCGGTGACATAGTCGTTCAGCACCGGTGCGATCAGGGCAGGATCCATGCGCTCCGACAAGGTCGTGAACCCGGCGATGTCGGTGAACATCGCCGTCACGTCCCGCCGCTGCACGCCAAGGTCGATGTCGCTGCTGGACTGGTCGGCCAGCCGGGCCGCAAGATTGGGGGAGAAATACCGCAGCAATTGCGCGCGTGCCTGCTCCGCCTGCACCTGCCGGCGCTGATAGTCACGCGTCAGTTCTACCGACTGCAGCGTCTTGCCAATCGTCGTTTCAAAATCTGCAAAGTCGATCGGCTTGGTCAGGAAGTCGAACGCGCCACGGTTCATCGCGGTGCGGATGTTCGCCAAATCACCGTAAGCGGATACGACGATGGTCGCCAACCGTTCGTCGCGTTCCGCCAGGCGTGACAGCAGGGTCAGTCCATCCATCCGCGGCATGTTGATGTCGGTGATCACCATATCGATGCCGTGCTCGCCCTGCAGTTGCGACAGGGCATCGACACCGTCATGGGCGAAGACAAAGCTGAAGCGGCCATCGCGGATCTGCCGGCGAAAGCGCTGGACGACCAGGCTCTCCAGGTCCGGCTCATCGTCGACGACCAGGATGCGTGCCGTCACGTGCTACCCCGCACCTGCGTCACGACGTCCGAAACGTGCTGCTTCAGCCGCGGGAAATCCACCGGCTTGGTGACGAAGTTGTCGGCACCGCGCTGCATCGCGGTCTGCACCGTGGGCGCGTCGCCATAGGCCGAGATCATGATCACGGTCAGGTCCGGCCGGCGCTGCTTCACTTCCGGCAGCAGGTCCAGGCCGCTCATGCCCGGCATGTTGATGTCGGACAGCACGAGCACGATCTCATCCGCGATGGAGTCACTCAGTTTACTCAGCGCCGCCTCACCGGACGGAGCGAAATCAAGCGCGAACTGGCCCGAACGCACCTCGCGCCGGAACTGCTGGCGGAACAAGGTTTCGACGTCGGGTTCATCGTCCACGACAAGCACACGCACGCTCATGACGCTGGTCCGATCTGATCGGTGGCCGCCGGCTGGCGCCGGGGCAGAGTGATGACAAATTCAGTAAAATTATTCATTTCGCTCTCAACGCGTAGCTGCCCGCCGTGCTGCGTGACGACGATATCGTGGCTGAGTGACAGGCCCAGGCCAGTTCCTTCGCCGGCAGGCTTGGTGGTGAAGAACGGCTCGAAGATATGCGCCCTGACATCATCGGGAATACCCGTGCCGTTGTCACGGATGCGGATTTCCACCTGCGCCCCGAGATCGCGCGTCGTCAGGCGCAGCAGCGGTTCAAAGCCATCGCTCCCGGCCTGCTGACGGCGCTTGCTGGTGGCATAGAAGCCGTTGCCGATCACGTTCAGCAGCACCCGCGTCAGCTCCTGCGGAAACAGCTCGGCCTCGCCCGCCAACGGGTCCAGATCCTTTTGCAGGGTCACGGTGAAGTCTGAATGCTCTGCCCGCGCGCCGTGAAACGCCAGGTTCAGCGCTTCCTCCACCAGCGCATTGACGTCGATCAGGCGCCGGTCGGCGCCGCCGCTGCGCGAATGGAGCAGCATGTTCCGCACGATGCTGTCTGCGCGTTGGCCGTGTTCGGTGATCTTCTGCAGGTTGCCCGTCAGCATCGACGTCAGGTCCTCGAGCTCGGCGCGCCGGTCGGCGTCAAGCTCGACGTGGTCGGGCGCCAGAAGGTCGTTCACTTCCTCCAGCAGGTCGCGCGACAGATCGGCAAAGTTGTTGACGAAGTTGAGCGGGTTCTTGATTTCGTGCGCGATGCCGGCGGTCAGTTGGCCGAGAGAAGCCAGCTTTTCGGTTTGTACAAGGCGCTCCTGCGCCATCTTCAGGTCGCTGTAGGCTGCTTCGGCGGCATCGCGCGCGGCGCGCAGTTCATCCAGCAGTCGGGCGTTCTCCATCGCAATGACAGCCTGCACTGCAAACCCTTCCAGCAATGCCACTTGCCTGGCGGGAAATTCACCGGGCTCGCGCCGGAACAGGGCGATGAAGCCGACCACAGCGCCATCCCGCAACAGCGGGACCTGCAGCAGGGCCCTGACCTGACCGAGCTGTAGCAGGGCGTCACGCACGCCCGGCGACGCCGCCAGGGACGGATCCGTGGCAACGTCGCGCGCCTGCACCGGCTGCTTTGTTGCAAGCCCTCGGGAGATCAGGCCAGCGTCCTTGGTTAACGAATGGCTGCGGCTCCAATCCGCGAAGGCCGGCGGGACGCCGCGCAGCGCCACCCGCTCGATCCGTTCGCCATCATAGGTCAGGAGCGTACCGAACGAGGCGCCGCACAGCCGCAGCGCCCGCTCCAGCACGGCATCGAAGACCGGCGGCAGGTTACCGGGTGAGGCGTTGATGACGGCCAGGACCTCGGCGGTGGCGGTTTGCTGTTCCAGCGCCTCCTGCTGTTCCGTCAGCAGCCGGGTATTTTCGATCGCGATAACCGCCTGATCCGCGAAGGTGCTGACCAGCTCGATCTGGCGCTTGGTAAATGGCAGGACCCGCCGGCGCGCCAGCACGATGACACCGACCAGATCCTCGTCACGCAGCAGCGGCACGCCAAGCGCGGTCCGCTGCCCGCTGAGGGTCGTGCTCTCGGTGAGGGTATACTCGGGATCGGCCGCGACATCCTGTATTTGAACGGCGCGCTTTTCCAGGATGACGCGGCCGGTGATCGACCCCCGGCCGCCGAAAAAGGCACGGCCCTGCAGGAAGTCCCGGTACGCGTCAGTAAAGCCGGACGAGGCCGTGGCGTAAAAGGCGTCGCCCTCCCGCCGCATCACGAAGCTCATATCGGCGTCGCACAGGCGGCCGGCGGTTTCGACCAGGGTCTGCAGCACCGGCTGCAGGTCAAAGGTTGAGCGGCTGATGACCCTCAGCACGTCGCTGATCGCGGTCTGGTATTCCAGCGCCTCCTGCTGATGGGTCAGCAGGCGGGCGTTTTCCACCGCGATGACCGCCTGGTCCGCGAAGGTGCTGACCAGTTGCATTTGTGCGTCGGTAAAGGGTTCGATCCGCCGCCGCGCCAGCCCGATTACCCCGACGGCCTGGCCGTTCCGCAGCAGCGGCACCCCCAGCATGGTGCGGGCGCCGCCGACGCGGGCATCGTCTTTCAGTTCGTACTCCGGGTCCGCCATGACATCGGCAATCTGCACGGTGTGGCGCGCCTGCGCGGTGCGGCCAACCAGCGTGCCGGGCCCGAGGTGGATGACGGCTTCCTGCTCGATCCGGTCATAGGCCGGGAAGTTCGATTCGGACGCCACCCAGCGATAGGCGCCGTCGCGCAGGCGGAACAGCACGGCCTGATCGGCCTTGCACAGGCGAACCGCATGCGACACCACGGCCTGGAACACCGGCGCGAGGTCCGAACCGGACCGGGTAATGAC
>JAFEFW010000338.1 GCA_018240405.1 Pseudomonadota bacterium | reverse complement strand
GAAGCCCTCGGTGAACCACGCTTGCACCGGCGCCAGCACCGCCAGAGCCGCCGCGTCCTCCCCGCGTTCGTGCAACAGGTGGGCCAATGACGTTGCGGCGCGCAGTTCCAGCAGGCGAGCGCCCTGCAGCCCAGCACACGCGACGGCGTCGCGGTAGCACCGCTCTGCCGCGCTGTGGTCATGGCCGGCCAGATGCAGGTCCCCTTCGAAACGCAGAAGTTCCGCTCGGATCAGCCCTTCGCCATGGTCGTCCGCGGCCTGCCGGGCGGTGTCCAGCGTGCGCCGTGCATCCACGAAGCGCTTGCCGGCTTTGTAGGCCCTGGCGAGCAGCAGGTACCAGAAGCTGTCGAAGATACGCGCGCCTAGGCTGCCCCAAATGCCCAACGCGGCCTCGGTTTCAGCGATACCGGCCTCCGTGTCGCCCTGTTCCGCCCGGGCCCACCCCTCAAGAATTTGCGCCTCCGCCTCACGGATCAGAATGTTGTTGGTCCGGCTGAAGGCGGCCGCCTCCGACGCCCGGATGCGCGTCGCGGTGACATCACCGGCCATGGCCAGAAAAATGGCGTGGTGCGTCATCGTCGTTGCCAGGCTCAGCGGGTGCGCTTGCGCGGTCGCATAGGTGCTGGCCAGCGTATAGCTTCGCGCCGCCTGATCCGGCCAGCCGGACAGCAACTGAAGCCAGGCGCGCCATTCGACAGCAATGATGCCCGGATCGTAGCCGTAGACCGCGCCCAGCGCCGGCGCGCCGGCGTCCTGGTATGCGGTGACCGCGGCATCGATATGCGGCGCCATGGCGTCCAGCTTGCCCTGAAACATCAGGCAGGCGCCGATGATCGTGTTGGCCATCACCGCGGCACACGGTTCCGCCGCTTGCGGCGCCAGTGCCAGGCCGTCGCGCCCGAGGGCGAGGCATGTCTCGTAATCGGCACGCATATGGTAATAGATCCCCACGCCCCACAGGATCTGGAACTTGTTCGGCGCGTCGCCGACCCGGTTGCAGAGATCCCGCGCCCGTTCAAAGGCGCGCCCCACTTCCGGCGGCGTGTAGCCTTTCCAACTGCCTATTGCGACGCCGAGCGCGGCCTGCAATGCGAGTTCCAGCCGGTCGCGCGCAACGCCGTCAGGCAGACCTTGCAAGGCCCTGAGGCCGGCCTGCAGGTGCTCCGCCGCCTCGACATTGGCGAAGCGCGAAATGGCATGCTGACCCGCTTGCAGCCACCACGTGACGGCCTGCGTATGAAGTCCCGCCTCCGTGTAATGATGCGCCACGACTTCCGGCGCGGCGGCCGAGCGGGCGGGGAATTGCGTCTCCAGGGCCTCGGCGATGGCGTGGTGCAGGATCGCGCGCCGGCTTTTCAGCAGGCTGGCATAGGCGGCGTCGCGCACCAGCGCGTGCTTGAAGCTGTAGACCGTGTCGGTCCCCGAACCCTGCCGGAAGATCAGGTCGGCGTCGGCCAGTTGCCGCAGCGCCGCCGCCAGCGCCGGTTCCGGCGTTTGCGCTGCGTGCGCCAACAGGTCGTGCGGGAACTCCCGGCCGATGCAGGCGCCGATCTGCGCGATCTCCCGCACGTCGGCCAGGCGATCGAGCCGCGCCATCAGGCTGTCCTGCAAGGTGGGCGGAATCGCCAGCGGGCTCAGCGGACCGGTCAGTTCATAGCCATTGCCGCCCGGGCGCAGCAGTCCGCTCTCCAGCACGGTTCTGGCCAATTCCTCGACGAACAGCGGCACGCCGTCGGTCTGTGCCAGGATCTGCTCCAACAGGTCCGGCGGAATGGCGTGGCCGCCGAAGGCGTGATGCACCAGGTCCGCGCCGATGCGCCGATTGAGGCGGTTCAGCACGATCGTGCTGACATGCGCCGCGCCGCTCCAGCGCGAAACGTATTCAGGGCGGCAGGTGACGATCATCAGCACCGGCGCATGTGGGATTTGCCCGATCAGCAGGTCGAGCACATCCTGCGTCGTCGGATCGATCCAGTGTACGTCCTCAAACTGCACCAGCACCGGTTGCCGCGCACTCAGCGCCAGGACCAGCTCTGACAGCGCCTGCAGCGTCAGTTCCTTCTGCTTCTGCGGCACATAGGCAGGCTGCGGCACGCCCTGGTCCGGTGGCAGTGACAGCAGCGCAGCGAGCAGCGGCAAGACCTCCACCACGCGGCCGGCCGGCAGGGACCCGCGCAGCAGCGCTTCCGTCCGAGCGTATTTCTCCGCGGTCGTATCAGACCTGGTGAAGCCGGCCGCTCTCTCGAACTGCTCGATCATCGGGTGGAGCGGGCTCTGGGTGTGGAACGGCGCGCATTGGTAGCGCAGCCGCGTGTGCGGTTCGGCGCCGATCAGGTGACGGACCTCATCCATGATCCGGCTCTTGCCGATGCCGGGCTCGCCGGACAGCAGCACGACCTGGCCTTCGCCCGCCCGGGCCTGCCGCCAGCGCCGTTGCAACAGCGCCAGTTCCTCGTCGCGCCCAACCAGTGCAGTGAGCGGGCCGCCATGCATGGCGTCGAACCGGCTTTCCGAGGAGCCGGCGGCCAGTGCCGCCCAGGCCCGCACCGGTGCGGTGAAGCCCTTCAGTACGTGCTCGCCAAGATCTTCGAACGCGAACAGGCTGCCAAGCAGACGGCGCGTCCCGTCGCCCAGAACCACCATGTCGGGCCCGGCGATCGCCTGCAGGCGGGCGGCAAGATTGGGCGTCTCGCCGACAATGCCGGGCTCCTGCGTCTCGCCCAGCAGGTCGCCGACGACGACAAGGCCGGTGGCGATGCCGATCCGGCTCTGCAACGGCACCGCGGAGTGCAGAGCGCCGACCGCGGCAACCACCTCGAGCGCGGCGCGCGTTGCGCGTTCCGCATTGTCCTCGTACGCGCGGGGATAGCCGAAATAGGCCAGGACACCGTCACCCAGATACTGCGCGACGAAGCCGCCGAAGCGGCGCACCGTATCGGCGACGGTCTTCTGGTACGTCGCGATGATGTCGCGCAGATCCTCGGGGTCCATGCGTGCCGAGAGGGCGGTGGACCCGACCAGGTCGCAAAACATCACCGTCACCTGCCGGCGCTCTGCTGATGGCGCCGTCGCCGGAGCAACCTGCGGTTTGCGGTCCGGCAGCGGGTCCGGTTTGGCGGCGTGGTCACTCAGTTGGCGGATGGCCGCCCGCAGGCGTAACCGGTGGCCCGCGCTGGTGATGCCGATATCCTTCAACGTCTGGTCATCGACATGCGTCAGCAAAGCCAGATCGATGTCGTTGGACTCAAAGTTGGTGGCGTACTGACCGAGATCGAGCGTGAGCAGCCATTGCCGGACGGTATCCAAGGCGCAGCCCCCCGATCCGAGCCTTGTTCGACTGGCGAGGCAGTTGATGCTTTCCCGCAATGCCCGGTGGAGAAATGATGCCGGATTGCATGCACCGCGGCAAGGAACCGGGAGCAGACCGTAACGGCTGTGGCGCCAGAACCGCTACGGTATGGCCGAATGGCCCCTACAGAAAATCCCGCAGCAGCGGGATCAGCGGCTTGTCCGCCGGCGGCATCTCGTATTCCGTCAGCTTTGACGCCCGCACCCAGGCCAGAGTCTGGTTCTCCTTTGGTCGCGGCGTGCCTTTCCAGCGGCGGCACACGAACAGCGGCATCAGCAGGTGGAAGCTGTCATAGGCATGCGAGGCGAACGCGAACGGCGCCAGGCACGCCGCGGCGACGTCAATGCCAAGCTCCTCCTTCAACTCGCGGATCAGGGCGACTTCCGGCGTCTCGCCTTGATGCAGCTTGCCGCCGGGGAATTCCCACAGTCCGGCCATCTTTTTCCCCTCCGGCCGGCGGGCCAGCAGCACGCGGCCATCGGTATCCACCAGCGCGCAGGCCACCACCAGCAGCAGCGGCTTCTCGCCGTTCTCCGCCGGCGGAGCCTCCGGCCGGCCGAACACATCCTCCCGCGTCGCGGCAAACACCAGCACCGGATTGTCGGTATCGGAGGTGCGGAAGCGTCGCACCGCG
>JAFEFW010000337.1 GCA_018240405.1 Pseudomonadota bacterium | reverse complement strand
ACCGTCGTGCTCGGCCGGTTCTATATCCTGACCGCGCACCGCAAGGGGCTGACCGGCATTCTGGAGTCGACATCACCCTATCCATGGAACGTCAGTTGGAACTGAACGCCCGGCGGCGGCGCCATTATCTCCTTCCGGTCATGGCCGCGCCGAGCGCGACCATGCGCCATCCACGACGTTGATGACGAGGCTGCCTTGAGCGGGCGGCACAATTGTGGGTGGTCCGCCTGCGCCGACCAGGACGATGGCGTATGGAAGCCGCCGGTCAGGTCATCCCGCCCAGCCCGCCTTCCGTAGTCCTTCGACCGTGTGCGCGTAATCCTCCGGCCGATGCCACGGTGCCCGCTGGCGCACGTAGAGGTCGAACGAAGAAGGCGCGATGGCAACCGCCTTTGCCAGCGCTTCCTTTGCCTCTCCGGTCCGGCCGACCTGCCCAAGCGCGGCCGCCAGCCAGCGGTAGACGAGGGGATGGTCCGGATAGGAGTGGATCACCCGCCGAGCGGCCTCGATGGCCGCCTCATACTCCCGTGCAAAGTACAGCCCCAGCACGATCTGGTTCACGCTGACGCCGGATCGTGGATCCCGTGGGTCCAGGCGAATACCCTTCTCCAGTGCCACAAGGCCTTCTTTCGGCGACCCGGAGAAGATCAATAAAGAACCAAGCATGCCACGGGCGCTGGCAAGATTGGGGCTCAGTGCCAGGGCCCGTTCGACTTCGGTTCGTGCGCCCACATAGTTAGCTTGATGCAACAACACGCGTCCGAGGCAGGTATGGGCTTCCGCATCGGCGCCATCCACGGCAATCGCCTTGCGCGCATTCGCTTCCGCCAATTGCAGCATGGACGCCAATTGGCGTGTCATGAATGTATTGGCGGCCTGCAGTTGCGCGGCGGCCAGGCCGGTGTAACCGCCGGAGAAATTCGGATCGAGAGCGATCGCTTTTTCGAAGAGGTCCTGGGCTTGTTCCGTATCGTCGGCGGTAAAGCGGCTCAGGTGCCAGAGTCCACGCTGATACGCAGTCCAGGCATCCAGGCTACCCGGCGGACGCCGCATCGCCCGCTGCCGCTCCGCATCCGCAATGGCGGGCGCGATTGCGGTTGTCACCGCCTCGGTAATCTCGTCCTGGACGACAAAGATATCAGCCAGATCGCGGTCGAAGCGTTCGGCCCAGACGTGGTTGCCGGTGACAGCCTCGATCAACTGACCGGTGACACGGATGCGATTGCCGGACTTGCGCAGGCTGCCTTCAAGCACATAACGCACCCCCAGTTCGCGGCCAATCTGCTTCACATCGACCGCTCGGCCCTTGTAAGTAAAAGATGAATTGCGCGCGATGACGAATAACGATGGATATCGTGACAAGGACGTTATGATATCCTCGGCGATGCCGTCGGCGAAGAATTCCTGCTCCGGATCGGGGCTCATGTTGGTGAACGGCAGCACGGCGACCGAAGGCTTGTCTGGCAGCCGCGGCGGTTCGGTCAGCAACTTGATCGATGAAACCGTGGCATCCTGGGTGACCTGGAACACCCTGACGGGCGTTGCAATGTTCTTGACGTATTGCTCGCCGAGATCGACGTAGCCGGCGGCAACCCGTGTCCCGACATGCTCCCGGACCGTCGCGGAGATGCAGATGCCGCCCGGTTCCGCCAGAGCCTCCAGCCGCGCGGCGATGTTCACCGCCTCACCGAACAGGTCGCCATCCTTGATCATGATCTCGCCCAGATGAATGCCGATCCGGAACAGCATGCGCTGCTCCGGCGCCCGGTCTTCATTCTGCTCGGCGATCGTTTGCTGCATCGCCAGGGCACAGCGGAGACAATCCGCAACACTGGGAAATTCAGCCAGCACCGAGTCGCCTGCGGTGTTGGCAATCCGTCCCTGGTGCCTGGCAATCAGTGCGTCGATGTATGCACGGCAGGCAGACAGTGCCGCCAGCGTCGCCTCTTCGTCGGCCTGCATAAGCCGGCTGTACTCGGCGACATCCGCCGCCAGGATCGTCGTCAGCCGCCGCTCGATCCGCTCCGCCATCTCGGCATCCTCTCCCGCCTGGACCGCCCCCTTGCGTGAGCAACCGTCTTGATCCCCTGGCCCCAATGCCACGAGTCTCGCCCAGGCACACGAGCCGCGACCGCTGCGCGCAACTCTGTGTGTCGGGTTCCGCCTCGCCGATTCCATGCATCTGCAGCACACCGGCCCGGCACAGCATGTCCGGAGGTCTGATAGCAACGTGCCAGCTTGAATGAACCGCCGCCATGACAGGGCAGCGCCGGTGGCAAGTCAACGTCGAACATGTCGAACACTTCGGCCTTACCGGAACGTGCTGCCACGAACCCAGCTATGGTAAAGCTCTCCTGGTTCCGATCCAGCGCGACGACGCTCCTCCTCGGCGGCCAGTGCGCGGCACTCGCTGGGCGACAGGCCGAATGCGCGCCGGAACGCATTGCTGAAATGCGCTTCGCTGACAAAGCCGTGCCGGAACGCGAGGTCCGAGATGCGGCTGCGTTCCCGCGGATCGGTCAGTAACGCGCGAATACGCGCCAGGCGCCGCGACTGCACATAGGCAGCGACGCCACCGGCCGGCTCGAACAGCCGGTACAGCACAGACCGCGATACACCGAGGGTCCGCGCAATCGCGGCGGGCGTGAGCTCGCGCGACGTAAGGTTGGCATCGATGAGCCGGCGCGCGCGCTGCAGCAATGTTGCGTCAATGACCGGCGCCGCGATTTCAGCCCGTTCGGCCGACGGTGCAATGCAAGCCATGATCATCGCCTGGGTCGCCTGTTCGACATGCGACGCCTCGTCCAGTGTCACTTCACTCAACCGGTGATGCAGCGACCTCAGGTAATCCACCAGCAGTGCGCCGGCGCCGCCCCGGACCGGCAAACCATGCAGTGTGCGTCCGCCCAGTGCCGCATCCAGCGGCGCGCGTGGCACCAGAATGCGCAAGCTGGAACTGTCGGTGACGTGGTTGTCTTCCGGCCGCGCCAGATCGAACAGGCACAGCTCACCCGGATGGATCGTGATGTCCCGGCCGCTGACATCGCCGGTCCAGGTCCCCCGGTCCATCATAATCAGGCTGTAATGGTCATACCCGTCCAGGCTGGCCCGGCCGAGGCGCCGGGAGAAGGTGAGGTCCGGAATGTTGCGATAGCTGACGACAAGTTGGCCAAGGCGCCAGACGGTCGAAGACGCGTGCAGGCCGTCACGCTCGACCGCATGCTTCGACGTGATCTCATGCGTTACACCAACGGCCTGGCGCCATGCATCGAACTGATCCTGAAGCGGCAGGTTCGCCGTATCGACAGCAATCACCGGCAGACGCGATGATGTCATGCAAGACTCCGCTCGGCGCCGGCGCCTGGATGGCCGCAACGGTAAATGCCAGGCCCTGTCGTCATGGCTCCGGATCTGCATGCCGGCCGCAGCGGTAACGCGCGTCCGATGGCCCCACCTGTTGCAACAAGTCCGATTGTATACTTCTGCGTGCCATGACGGGGGACGAGACGGCGGAGTGCTGCCATTACGAGAGTGCTGCTACGGCGCGGCCGGGCGACTGGACCAACTGCGTCTCTTTCGGCGGTCGCACTGCGGCAGGATATGACGCTGAAGTAAGCACGAGCGGTCACCAAGAACGGCAGCCCCGGCAGAAATGGCATCCGGTGAAAAATGCCCGGCCTGGGACACCGGCGCAAGAGCCTGGGACGCCTGCGCAAACGCTGCGCGGAGGCGTTCGGCTATAAAGTCGTTCCGGACAGTCACGTACTGCCTGCTGAACCGATGGGCGTCCGTCTGCGCCTATGTGTCGGAAGAGCATCATGTTTGCTGTATAGCAAGAATGCTTCGGTATCGGCATGACGCTCGTCCGTTCGTCTGTCTGTCCGCGCCGGAGGATCGTATGATCGTTGCCTGCCTTACCCGCTCTGTATGCGGACATTCGTCTGACATCACGCCGCCCCGGCTCCAGTCCGTGAGGGGCGCATGAGTACGTTCATTCTCCTGCCCGGCAAGTCGAT
>JAFEFW010000336.1 GCA_018240405.1 Pseudomonadota bacterium | reverse complement strand
CACGGTTTCGTAGAACTCCGCCGTCGCCTTCTCCGCCACCAGCACCGAGGCATCATAGCGCGACAGGCCGTACTCCTGCATGAAGCGGTTGCGCTTGGCGTCTGGTAGTTCCGGCAGCGATTGTTTCAGCGCCGCGACCCAGTCCTCCTCCAGCACCAGCGGCAGCAGGTCCGGATCGGGGAAGTAACGGTAATCGTGAGCGTCCTCTTTCGAGCGCATCGACCGCGTCACTCCGCGCCCGCTGTCGAACAAGCGGGTTTCCTGATCAACGGTGCCGCCGGACTCCCAAATTTCCACCTGCCGCATCGCCTCCGCCTCGATCGCCTGCATGACGAAGCGGATCGAGTTGACGTTCTTCACCTCGCAGCGCGTGCGGTAGGGCTCACCATGCTTGCGCACCGACACGTTCACGTCGGCGCGCATGGAGCCTTCCTCCATGTTGCCGTCGCAGGTGCCGAGATAGCGCAGGATCGAGCGCAGTTTCCGCAGATACGCCCCGGCTTCTTCCGGTGAGCGGATATCCGGCTCCGACACGATCTCCATCAGCGCCACGCCCGCCCGGTTCAGGTCGATCAGCGACTTGGTCGGGTGCTGGTCATGGATCGACTTGCCGGCGTCCTGCTCCAGGTGCAGGCGGGTGATGCCGATCGACTTCGTGGACCCGTCGGCCAGTTCCACCTCGACCACGCCGGCGCCGACGATCGGATGCTCGTATTGGCTGATCTGGTAGCCGGACGGCAGGTCGGCGTAGAAATAGTTCTTCCGGTCGAAGCGGCTGACGACGTTGATATGCGCGTTGAGCCCCAAGCCGGTGCGCACCGCCTGCGCCACGCATTCCTGGTTCAGCACCGGCAGCATGCCCGGGAACGCCGCATCGACGAAGCTGACCTGCGAATTCGGCTCCGCACCAAACGCGGTCGCCGCGCCGCTGAACAGCTTGGCGTTGCTAATCACCTGGGCATGCACTTCGAGGCCGATCACGACCTCCCACGCGCCGGTGCTGCCTTGGATTTGATAGGGCATAGTCAGTGCTTTCGCTGCGAGCAGTGCGCCGTGATGTAGCGGCCCGGCCGGGTTGTCGCAACCGCGGCCGGGCGCACCGTTAACCGGTCCTTTACCGGATGGTGGAAGCATTCGCCCCACAATGAGCGAACTCCTCTTGCGGATGCGGTGCAATCCAGCGGCCGACTGGACCATCCGGGACGTCGAAACGCTCTGCCCGCAGTATGGTATCCTCTGTGCACCACCCCGTGGCGGAGGTTCGCATTACAAGATTGGTCATCCGGCCATTCTGGAGAAACTGACAATCCCCTATAAACGCCCGATCAAGCCGGTTTATTTCAAGCGGCTGGTTGCTTTCGTCGAGACGGTGAGAACGCTGTGAGCACACCGATGGCCTATCCGATCATCATCGAGCCACTGGCGCCTGACGAGGGCGGTGGCTTCCTCGCCCACGTTCCGGACCTGCCGGGCTGCATGAGTGACGGCGCTACGCCAGAGCAAGCCGCGGCAAACGTGCAGGACGCCATCGCCAGCTGGATCGAAGCCGCACTGGACCTTGGGCATGCTGTCCCGGCGCCATCCCGCCGGCTGGCGCCGGCCCCATCCCGATGAGCATGGACGGAACGAAGGCTGCCGTGTCGACCGGGGACGCTGACCCAGCGGCCACGGCGCCACCGTCGGCGCCCCAGCCTGCGACCGAATGGCTGATGGCGCTGCAGGATGCCTTCAGGGCGATGAGCGGCCCGAACGGACGCGCCGTTGACGAGCCATTCCGCGATCGTCTCTGGCAGTAGCCGAGCGGCCAACGCCTACCGTGGCCAGTGCCTTATCGCCATGAACCCGCCATCGATTGGCAGCGCCACGCCCGTCACCCAACGCGACTCATCACTCGCCAGATAGACCGCCGCGTGCGCCACGTCCCAGCCGGTGCCCTCGGTCTGCAGCGGCACCGACTTGCGCCGCCGCTCGCGTCCCTCGTCGCCGAGATGCGCCACCAGCGGCGTGTAGACCGTGCCCACCAGCAGGACATTCGCCCGGATGCCGAACTGCGCGTAGTCCGCAGCGACGGACAGTGTGAACCCGTGCAGCCCCGCCTTGGTCGTCGCATACGCCAGACCGCCGGCCGTGCCGGACAGCCCCAGCGCGCCGGCAATGGACGACACATTGATGATCGACCCGCCACCGCCGGCTTTCATGTGCGGCAGCACGTATTTGCAGGTCATCAGCGCCGAGGTCAGGTTGGTCTGGAAAATCCGGTTCCAGTCGGCCGGATCGAGCGTCTCCGGCGTGCCGGAATGGCCGACGCCGACATTGTTATGCAGCACGTCGATGCGGCCGTAGCGCAGCATCGCAAAAGCCGCCATCGCCTCGGTCTGCGCCGCGTCGGTGACGTCGGCGGCAAAGGCCACCGCCTCGCCGCCCTCGCTGCGGATCGTCTCCGCCAGCGCCTGCGCCCGGTCGGTGGAGCGGTTCACCAGCACCACCTTCGCCCCTTCGCGCGCAAACAGCATGGCCGAGGCGGACCCGTTCCCCACCCCCTCGCCACGCGCCGCCGCGCCGGTCACGATCGCTACCTTGCCCGCCAGTCTGTCGCCCATGGTCCGGTTCCCCTCTAGTGTGGCCAGTATAGCGTTTCCCGGCCGCCGCGCAGGCCCGAACCAAACCTAAGGACCTTAGCCTCACGATTTGGCGAGTGGCACGGTGTGATCGATTCAATTCTTTCGGACAGAGACGGACCTATCTTACGCTTGCCGTTCCGATAGGGCGCCGATCAGCCGCCCGGCGACGGTCGCGCCCCAAGAGCATAAATAAATCAGCGGAAAACGTACCGTAAACGAACTGCATCGCTAGGGAGGACGCAATGGCCGAAATCCTCGGACTGGGAGTCACGCACTCGCCCCCACTTGCCCGCCCGGACAGCGGCATGGCGGGCATCCTGGACCGGGTTCGGTCCAGCAGGCGCGTCCCTGAGTCGTTTCGTCAACCGGACGCCTGGCCCGAACCCATGCAATGCGAATGGGCTGCAAATGCCAACTTCGCCGCCGCGGCAGAACACCGCGCGCGCCAAGTGGAAGGGTTCCGCCGCGTTCGCAAGGCGCTGGACGATTTTGCGCCTGATTTTGTTTTGATCTTCGGCGATGACCAGTACGAGAACTTCCGCGAGGACGGGGTCCCGCCCTTCTGCGTCTTCGCCCTGGACGAGGTCGAAAGCCGCCCCTTCGCCATGGGCTTCCTGTCCAGCGGCAATGTCTGGAACGCCGATGCCGAAACACGCGTCCGCACACGCGGACACGCAGCCGCCGCGCGTTACCTCGCCGCAAAACTGCTCGAGGCTGGGTTTGATACCAGCTATGCCTACCGCATGCGCCACGAGTTGGGCATGCCGCACGCTTTCATCAATACGCTGCTGTTTCTCGACTATGACCGCACGGGCCTAGACTATCCGGTCGTGCCGTTCCACGTGAACTGCTACGGCTCCTCGGTGCTGTCCAAGCGCGGCGCGTTCGGCCACCTTGAGCAGGATGGCCCGGTAGCGCCTGACCCGCCCAGCCCGTCGCCGGCGCGGTGCTTCGCTATCGGAGCCGCGACAGCCAGTGCCTTGGCTCAATCTCCCTGGCGCGTCGCCATGATCGCCTCGTCAAGCTGGTCGCACGCGTTCCTGGTGGAGAAGCACCACTATCTGTGGCCAGACGTCGAGGCGGACCGCGCGCGTTACGAGGAACTGCGCGACGGACAGCTGGCACGCTGGCGCGGACTGACGACGGCGGAGCTTGAGGCCAGTGGGCAGCAGGAACTGCTGAACTGGGTTTGCCTGGCCGGTGCGATGGACCATCTGGGCCAACGGGCCGCTTGGAGCGACTTCGTCGAGACCTGGATCTTTAACGCAAGCAAATGCTTTGCGGTATTCCCGCCGCGGTGAGGACATGCCAGCCGAGGCGCGCGAACAGAACCGGCCGCTTCGGCTTTACTGCAAGGCTCAGGTCCAGCCACCGGCGGGGCGCACGCGCCAGCCGGCGACGGGC
>JAFEFW010000335.1 GCA_018240405.1 Pseudomonadota bacterium | reverse complement strand
CCGGCCGAGCCTGTGTTACTTGCGGTCGTACTGTGGCAACAACAGGTCCACAGGCACCGCCAGGCGGAGCTTGCCGGCGCTGGTCCCAGGAGTGCGGGCGGTGTGTCGGCTTCCGTGGGCCCGTCGGTCGCGCTGGTGTGGAACGTAATGCGTTACCTGCGCCGACGGGGCGGCTGTGCAACGACAATGGTCCTCTGCGGCGCAGGCAGGTTCTGGTCTGGCACCGCTGTGGCCAGCACCGCCTCCAGCATGACGCGGATGACGGCCTCGTCCGTCGGGACGAATCTGTCGGCGCTCAGTTGCCGCCTGCGCTGGTAGAAGTCGAATTCAGCCCGCTGAGCCGCCTGGATCATGGCACGGGTCACCCGCACCGCTACCTCCCTGGCTAAACTTCGTGCTCCGTACCGAACGGCGTACGACACAGTTGCAGTCTGCACTTCCTGAGGATAGCGCAACAAGTCAGATCCGTGCGGCTCACAAAAAGGTGGTATCGCAGGCTCATCCGGCCGATGCGGTCCAATCGCCGGCTGACGCGGGCACGGCCCCCCAGAACAGAAGTCCCATCAGCACTGTGGATGAACGCAAGGATCGACCCACTTCAGCCGCCGTCATCCGGCAGTGCGATTGCATTGCTTGCAATTGCTGCCGATGTAGCAGCGCATTGTTGCGAATAGAAGCGTGTGAAACTTGGCATGAGCACGCAGGATATTGCAATGGAGCAGCGGGTCCGGTTCAGGCTCGGTTATAATGATCCACCGATGGGGTCCTGTTTTCCATGGCCGCATCCCACCGGTATCGATGCTGCCGGCCGTATGGCCGCGTTGAACGATGAGCGATGGCGCCAGCGGCTTTCACAGACCAACGCTGAAGCCGCGCCGCCGCGTCGGAAGCACCCTGTCCTACCAGGCAGCCGGACTCACGGGTACGGCCAGCGTTCGCCCGATCCGTCACAACTTGCGGCCGTAGTGGGGTCACAACAGGCTTGATCGTGTCGCCCGGCCGCCCCGCTCTATGGTATCGCGTGCAGCCCAACATTAACGATTCATATCATCATGCATTCGCAGGAAGAGCAGCCGCCCACTGGGCGGGGCGGAGGCACGTTCACGCCGGCGGCTGGCGTGGCGTTTGTGCGCGGCGAAGACCACTACCGGGCCGGCCGTTACGCGCAGGCGGCAGCGGTCTTTCGTGACCTCCACGCGGCAGCGCCCAAGGAGTCCGCCCCGGTTCGCATGCTCGGCCTCTGTCAGCTCCACCTCGGGAGGACGGCTGAAGCGCTGACGCTGCTGTCCGAGGCGCGTGACCTCGCTCCGGACGATCCACAGGCGCAGTTGCACTACGGCATTGGCCTGCAGGCCGCCGGCCGCCACGCTGAAGCGGCGGACCAGTTCCGACGGTGCCAGCACCTGATGCCGTCCGATCCGGCGCCGTTCCTGAACCTGGCCACCGCGTTGCTCGACCTGGGCGACCCGAACGGCGCTCTTGATGCGGCAAGACGGGCGCGGCGACGGGCCATAAATATGCCGCAGGCGCATTACACGGTCGGCCTCGCACTGATGGCGCTGGACCGCCAGGATGACGCGATTCAGGCCTTCGCCGACACGCTGCGGTTCGACCCGCGTTTCGCCGATGCCTGGATCAACCTCGGCGTGTTGCGCTACCGCCGCGGCAACATCGCGGGCGCCAAGGAAGCGATGCGGCAGGCCCTTGCGGCCCGTCCGGGCTACGGACCCGCAGTGGGCAACCTCGCCGCCTTCATGCGCCTGACCGGCGAGTCCGAGGCAGCGGAGACACTGTTGCAGGAGACGCTGGCGCAAACACCGGATGCTGACGGCGTGCGCGCTAACCTGGCCGCTGCTCTGTTGCAGGAGGACCGGGCCATCGAGGCGCTGGCATTGCTGGACGCTCGACCGGTCCCGGCGGACCCACGCCTGGCAGCGCACTGGCGGCTGCAGCGCATCCTGGCACTGCTGCAGCAGGGCCGCGTTGCCGAAGCCGGCGCCACGCTGGCGGAAATCGACGTCGTGCCGCCGGACCTGGGACCGCTGTTGACCTGGCGCCGCGTGCTGCTGGCCCAGGCCGCCGGTGACGCGGACACGGCCCGCCGCCACGCCGAGGCACTGGCGGCGGAACTGCCGACGGCGCCGCTGGTGCCAGAGCATCGCATCATCGCCCATTACGATCTCGCCCGCTTCTGGTTGACACACGGCGAGCGCACCCGTGCATTCCGGCAGTGGACCGAGGGCCACGCGCTGCTGCGCCGTTTCCAACCGTTCTCCCGCGACGCCCATCGGGCCTTCATTGATGCCAGCATCGCACGGCTCGATCGGACACGATTGTGCGGCGGGCCCCGCGCGTCAAACCGCGATCCGGCGCCGGTCTTCATCGTCGGCCTGCCACGCTCCGGTACCACGCTGGCGGAGCAGATCATCGGCGCCCATCCCCAGACGTTCGCCGCCGGCGAGCGCGGGGCGCTGACGCAGGCTTTTGCTGCCCTTGCCGGCAGCGGAACGGCCGAAGACATCGATCGTCTGGCTGCGCTTGATACCGCGCGACTGGACGAAGCAGCGCGATCTTACCTGGCGGAGCTGCACGCCTTGGCGCCGGCCGCGGCACGGATTGTCGACAAGATGCCGGGGAACACGAATTTCCTGGGTCTGGTGGCGCTGATGCTGCCGGGCGCGCGCATCATCTACTGCGTGCGCGACCCACGCGATATCGGCCTGTCAATCTTCACCTTCCGCTTCTACGGCCACCATCCCTACGCGCACGACCTTGCCGACCTGGGCTGGTACATTGGCCAGCAGGAGCGGCTGATGACGCACTGGAAGGCCGTGCTGCCGAACCCGGTGCTGACGCTGGCGCTGCAGGACTGGGTGCAGGACTTCGACGCCACGCTGCGCCGGGTGCTGGCGTTTATCGACCTGCCCTATGATCCCGCCTGCGCCCGGTTCCATGAGCAGGCTTCGCGGGTGCGCACTGTCAGCCGGGCACAGGTGCGTCAGCCGGTCAACGCCCGTGGCCTCGGCCGCTGGCGGTCATTCGAGGCCGAGCTGCAGCCGTTGATCGCAGAACTTTCCGCGGCCGGCCTGGTGCCGGACGATGCCGATCAACCGTCCCACAACATGTAGCGGCACACGGTCGGGCCGCCGGGCCGTTCCCGGGCATATGACTCTGGACGCGCACGGGTGGTTTGATGGAATGTCTCCGCAACGACAGCCGTCCAAGGTTTCGACACGTATATAAATAATGGGCGGCAAGTCTGTCGCCGGCCGGGATCGCCAAGCGGAGCCTTTGATGACGCAGACGAATTTCACTGCCGCGAATGAGTCCGCTCTGAACGACGCCATCAGGTCGATCGACATAGGCGGCAGCAACGCGGCATCCGGCACGGCCTACGTCATCAGCATCACCGCGGCGATTTCGCTCACCAGTGACCTGCTGGCGCTGAACCTCGCAAGCGGCTCCTCGGTCATTATCGCCGGCACCGACGGCAATGGTGCGCCGGCGATGCAGACGATCGATGGCAACAACGCCTGGCGCGGCTTCCTGGCTTACGCTGGCGGGCTGACGCTGCAGAGCCTGACGATCGCCAATGCCCGAGCGGTTGGGGGTGCCGGTGGCGCGGGTGTCCAGGCTGGCGCGGGCGGCGGTGGCGCCGGGCTTGGCGGCGGCCTGTTCGTTGGCGCGAACGCAAGCGTCACCCTCAATGGCGTAGCCTTCAGCGGCAACGCCGCCACAGGCGGCGTCGGCGGCGCGCGGGTGGCCTCCACGGTCTCGCGTGGCGCGGGCGGCGGCGGCGGCATGGGCGGCGTCGGTGGCGCAACGGGTCCCAACACGCAGGGCGGCGGCGGCGGCGGTGTGGGCTCGACGGCCAACGGACAGAGCGGGCCCGGTGGGGTCCCGGCCGGCGTCGGGATCATCCCAGGCGCGACGCAAGGCGGCAACGGCGGCGATACCGGCGGCGCGGGGGGAGCGTCCGGCGGTGGTGGTGGCGGCGGTGGCATAGCTGGCAACGCCGGCGGCAGCGGCGG
>JAFEFW010000334.1 GCA_018240405.1 Pseudomonadota bacterium | reverse complement strand
CTTGCCACCGAGGCGGTCCTTCACCGCCTCCACCAGCGCCGCCAGTGTCAGGCGCGCGTCGCCGAGAATGCCGACCTCTGTCTGGTGCTGCTTGTGCAGGTCGCGGGAATCGTTGGTGGCGTGGATGATCGGCACGCCCTTCGGCAGCGGCGGCGTGGTCAGCGGATGGCGGTTCAGGCCGGTGCCAATGCCCAGGATCAGGTCCGCCTTGGTGTAGAGGAAGTGCCGCCCCTGGCCGGTGAACGTGTTGCCGCCGGAACCGAGCGCCAGCGCGTGGTCCTCGGGGAAAGCGCTCTTGCCATCCACGGTCGTCATTACCGGCGCCTGCAGCAGTTCCGCCAGCGCGACGAGTTCGGCCGAGGCTTCCGCGTACAGCACCCCCTGCCCCGCCAGGATCACCGGACATTTCGCGCTCACCAGCAGCTTCGCCGCGTCGTCCACGTCCCGCGAGTCCGGCGCCGACCGGCTGTGGCGGAACGGCGTGTAGGCGGGGGAGTCGAAGCCGGTTTCCTCATTGACGATATCGCGCGGCACTTCGACCATCACCGGTCCGGGGCGGCCGTTTTTCAGCGCCGCATAGGCACGGCGCATGACATCGGCGGTGGAAGCCGGGGTGCGGATTTCCTCCACCTGCTTCAGGATCGAGGCATAGGTGATGGCCGACCGGAACGTCGGAAAAATCTGCGACTGGTCGCGCGCCTGCGCCAGCGGCAGGAACAGCACCGGTACGGAGTCGGAAAACGCTGTGGCGATGCCTGGGAACGCGTTCTCCGATCCAGGCCCGTACTGCATGGCGAACACGCCGGGCGGCTTGCCGTTGGTGACCCGGGCATAGCCGTCGGCCATGTCGACTCCGACCCGTTCCTGCCGGCAAATGACCGGGCGGATGCCAGCGGCGACGGCGTTCTCGATGATCGAGGTGGTGGGGAAGCAGAACAGCGTGGTCGTCCCCTCGCGCTTGAGGATTTCGACGATCGCGTCGGCTGTGCGCATGGTGGTTTCCTTCCCCCGGCTTTGGTTCGCAAGGCGCCGGAGGGTAGGCGCGCCCTGCCCGTCCGGCAAGGCTTGCCCGCCTCGCCGCCACGGGCAAGAGTCGCGTCGAAAACGCCAGGAACCGATGCATGAGCGATCGCGCCACTACCCGACCTGCCGCCGCCCGCGCACCCGACGGCGGCACCGTGCGTTCCGTCATGGGCGACACGCCCCGCCGGCGGGAGGACGCACGGTTTATCATCGGCCAGGGTCGCTACCTCGACGACCTGCGTTTCGACAATCTGGTGCACGCGGTCTTCGTGCGGTCGAACCATGCCCACGCCGTACTGCGTGGTATTGACACGGCGGCGGCGCGGGCAGCGCCCGGCGTTGTTGCCGTGCTGACGGCGGAAGATGTCGCCGCCGATGGCCTGAACAGACTGTACCCATCGGTGGATGCCAACATCCAGACTGGCGAACCGTTCCGTGTGCTGGCGCAACCGCTGCTGGCAGAGGGCCGTGTCCGCTACGTCGGCGAACCGGTTGCGCTGGTCGTCGCTGCAACGAAGCACCAGGCCCTGGATGCAGCGGAACTGGTTGCGATTGATTCAGACCCGCTGCCGGTCGTGACGCAGGCGGATCAGGCGGTCGCACCTGGTGCGCCGCTGCTATCCGATGACGTGCCAAACAATACCTGCATGGACTGGACCTGGGGCCAGACCGGGGACGTCGCCGCCATCCTGAAATCCGCCGCCCACGTCGTGACCATCGGCATCAACAACCACCGCATCGTCACCAACCCAATGGAACCGCGCGGCGCGGTCGCCCAGTACGATCCTGAGACGGGACGCGGCACGCTGACCGTCTCCACGCAGGGCGTGCACCTCAACCGCGACAACACCGCCAAGGCCCTCGGCGTCGATCCCAAGAGCCTGCGCTTCGTCGCACCCGATGTCGGCGGCGGCTTCGGCGCGAAGAATTTCAACTACGGCGAATACGCCCTGCTGCTGTGGGCGGCGCGCCGCACCGGCCGCACGGTCAAATGGATCGGGACACGCACCGAAACCTTCCTGGCTGACCATCAGGCGCGCGACCAACTCGCCACCGCAACGTTGGCGCTCGACGCCGACGGTCGCTTTCTGGCACTGCACGTGGACAGCCTGGCCAATCTCGGCGCCTACATCGCCGGCAGCGCGGCCGGCGTGCAGACATTCCAGTATCCGCATCTGCAAGGCACGATCTACGACATTCCCCGCGTCTCGCTGCGCGTGCGGTCGGTGCTGACCAACACGACGCCGATTGGCGTTACCCGCGGCCCCGGCTTCGGCGAAGCCAATACCATCATCGAGCGGTTGATCGACGCCGCGGCACAGCAAACCGGTTTCGACCGGCTCGACCTGCGCCGTCGCAATTTCTACCAGCAGATGCCGATGACCAACGCGCTGGGCTTCGTCGTGGACAGCGGCGACTTCCGCCGCCATTTCGATATGGCGGTGGACAAGGCCGACATCGCCGGCTTCCCGGCCCGCCGCGCGGAGGCCGAACGAAGGGGACGCAAGCGCGGCCTTGGTATCGTCTGCCACATCAAGGGCACTGGCGGGTTGCCGACCGAGAACGTGGAAATCCGTTTCGAAGCCGACGGCGGTGTCACGCTGCTGACCGGCACGCAGGCGATCGGCCAGGGGCATGAAACGACGATGCCGCAGATCGTCGCCGACCGCCTCGGCATCCCGGACTCACTGGTGACGATGAAGGCCGGCGACACCGACCTGATCGCGATGGGCGGCGGCCACGGCAGTTCGCGCGCCACCTACATGGCCGGCACGGCGATCCATCGCGCGTCCGAAATCATCATCAATAAGGGCAAACCAATCGCGGCACGCGCGCTGGAAGCGGCCGAGGCGGATATCGTCTTCGACAACGGCGCCTATCGCGTCGCCGGTACCGACCGCGCCATCAGCCTGCTGGACGTGGCCGCCGTGGCGCGCGACGAAAACGACCCGCTCGACACCTACCACCAGTGGACACGCGAGGCGATGACCTTCCCCAACGGCACGCACGTCGCGGAGATCGAAATCGACCCGGAAACCGGCGTCACGACCCTGGAACGACTGACCGCGGTGGACGATTACGGCGTGATGGTGAACCCGATGGTCGCCTCGGGCCAGGCGCACGGCGCCATCGCGCAGGGGGCCGGCCAGGCACTGTGCGAACACGCCTACTACGACCCCGAGACGGGACAGCCGGCGGCGAGCTTCATGGACTACGCTCTGCCGCGCGCCGATAATCTGCCCAGTTACGACCTGTCTTTTTCCCCCACCCCCTGCACCACAAATCCACTTGGTGTGAAGGGCTGCGGCGAGGCCGGCGCGGTCGGGCTGTTCCCGGCGATTGCCAATGCGGTCGCCGATGCGGTTGGGGTTACGCGTCTCGACGGACCGGCGTCTCCGTTCCGCGTCTGGCAGGCAATGCGGCGACGCGCCTGACGCGCAGCCGCTGCAGCGCTACCGCAACGACCATCACGGCGGGTATTGCGGCCGCCACGAGGAATGCCAGTTGCAGCGCGGGCACCAGCCCCTGGCTTGCCTGCCGCAACTGGAACACCAGCATCAGCACAGTTGCGCCGGTAACTACGCCGATACTGCGTGTCACCATGCCCAGCGCACCGGCCACACCCCGGTCGCGCTGCGGGATCGCCGCCGTCAGGATGTCGAAATACGCGACCTGGAACAATCCCGCACCGAATCCGGCAACAAACATCGACGCCGCCAGGAACAGATTGTGCGGCACCTGCCCCGCCATCGAAATGCCGAGCAGGCCGGCTGATGTCATGGCCATGCCGGCGATGGCCACAGACCAGGGCGAGCGGCCCGATACCAGCCGTCCCGCGAGTGGCGCCGCCAGCATGATTCCCAGCGGCGAACTCGCCAGCACCAGCCCGGCCACGGGCGGCGACAGGCCGGAAACGTTGCTTAGATAGAACGGCGACAGCAGCATGATGCTGAACTGCGCCAGGTTGGTCAGCGCGAAGGCGATGTTGATCAGGCTGAAGGTGCCGTCG
>JAFEFW010000333.1 GCA_018240405.1 Pseudomonadota bacterium | reverse complement strand
GGTCATCCGTCTGGGCGGCGGCTCGCCCGCACGCGTGCAACCTGACGGTGTCAGCCGTCAGATAAGGCGCTGTTGTCGCGGAGGACTGCCCAGATCCTGCAGGCCTGGCACTGCCACATCCTGCACCGCACCGTCTGCCAGGCGCTGAAAACTATCCTGTGGCGTTGGCAGGCTGAGCATCGTGTCCCGCGGCAGCTTGGCATAGAGGCCCCGTAGCAGGCTGCCGGTGATGCCATGGCTGACGACGATGAGCGTGCGGTGATCCGTGTGCGCTTGCAGCCAATCGGCTAGCCGCAGCAGGACGGCATCGATGCTCTCGCCGTCGGGGCAGGACTGCGCCCAGCTGTGCCGCAATGACGCGCCAAGGACACCAGGCCAGCGCGCGTCGATGTCGGCGCGCGATAATCCGTCCCAGGAGCCGAGCGACACTTCGCGCAGGCGGTCATCGAGGATGAGCTCGGCGCGGATGCCCGTCTGGGCCCGTATGATCCCGGCTGTCGCAACAGCCCGGCCGAGCGGGCTGGTTTGGATGGTCCATCCGGTCGTGGGGCCGATCAGCGCCTTCAGGTGCCGGCCAATGGCCTTGGCCTGCGTCACGCCCGTCGGGGTGAGCGGCGAGTCGAGCCGGCCCTGAATCCGGCCGGCGCGGTTGAACTCGGTTTCGCCGTGCCGGACCAGGAACATGAATGGCTCCATCAACGTTGCCGGACATGAGGCGATGGCGTCCCCAGCACTCAGCGCCGGCGCAGTATCGGCTTGTCGGAGCCATGGACCGGTGCCCGGCTCGTCACCGTCCCTCATACCAGCCGCGCGACCGGCGCACGATGTGCACGACCGACAACATCACCGGCACTTCCACTAGGACGCCCACCACCGTCGCCAGCGCCGCGCCGGACTGGAAGCCGAACAGCACCAGCGCCGTCGCCACCGCCAGTTCGAAGAAGTTGCTGGCGCCGATCAGTGCCGAGGGCCCGGCGATGCACCACTCCACGCCGAGCGCCCGGTTCAGCCAGTAGGCAAGGCCGGCGTTGAAGTAGACCTGGATGATGATCGGCACCGCCAGCAGTGCGATCACCACGGGTTGGCGCATGATCTGCTCGCCCTGCAGTCCGAACAGCAGCACCAGCGTCAGCAGCAGCGCCGACAGTGACAGCGGCGCCATACGGTGCAGCATCGCCGACAGTGCAGTATCGCCACCTTGTTGCAGCAGCGTCCGGCGCCAAAGTTGCGCCACGATGACCGGCACGACGATGTAGAGAACCACAGACAGGAACAGCGTGTCCCACGGTACGGTGATCGCGGACAGGCCTAGCAGCAGCCCGACGATGGGGGCAAAGGCGATGACCATGATGGTGTCGTTCACCGCCACCTGCGACAGGGTGAAGTGCGGCTCGCCATCAACCAGGTTCGACCAGACGAACACCATCGCCGTGCAGGGCGCGGCCGCGAGCAGGATCAGGCCGGCGGTGTAACTTGCGATCTGGTCCGCCGGCAGCCAGGGGCGGAACAGGTGCGCAATGAAGATCCAGGCCAGCAGCGCCATGGAGAACGGCTTGACCAGCCAGTTCACGCCGACCGTGGTGGCGATGCCGCGCCAGTGCTGCCCGACCTCCCGCAACGCCGCCGGATCGACCTTCAGCAGCATCGGCACGATCATCAGCCAGACCAGGATGGCCACCGGCAGGTTCACCTGCGCCACCGTTGCATTCCCGATCGCGTGGAACACGCTCGGCATCACCTGGCCGAGGATGATGCCAGCGACGATGCACAGCGCCACCCACAGCGTCAGGAAGCGCTCGAATACCCCCATCGTGGGCTTGGGCGACGCAATATCGCCGGTAGCGGCCGCGTCGCTCATGCCGGCACACGGCGGGCTTCGGCGCCGGACGGCAGCAACACGGTGATGGCAAGACAGACAGCCAGCATGACAGAGGATCCCCAAAGACAGCCCGCCATGCCCGCCGCCTGCGTGAGGGCGCCCGAAAGCAGGATCCCCAGCAGCCGGCCGGCCGCATTGGCGGCGTAGTAGAAGCCAACGTCCTCGGCAGCCTTCTCCGACCCGGCGTAGGCCAGGATCAGGTAGGAGTGCAGCGAGGAGATGACGGCGAAGACAAAGCCGAAAACCAGCAGCCCGGCAACCAGCACAAGATCAGGCCGCGGCATTCCAGGCAGCGTGGTGGCGATTGCCAGAGCGGCCGGGATAGCCGTCAGCAGCGCGCCCCACATCCGGGCGGCGGGGACCTCGCGGGAGAGGCCGTCGCGGCTGCGGGTGACGACCGCGGGCGCCACCGCCTGGATTCCGCCATAGGCGATGGTCCACAGGGCGATGAACCCGGCGACCTCCATGTAGCGCCAGCCGGCGGCGTAGAGGAACACCGGCAGGCCGACGACGAACCAGACGTCGCGCGCGCCGAACAGGAAGATGCGGGCCGCGGCCATCAGGTTGATCGCGCGCGACTTGGCGAACAACTCGCGCACGCTCTTGGACGCCTTGGCCTTCCCCAGCGTGCGCGGCAGTGACATCAGGACCCCCGCCAGCACGAACGCCAGCAGCGCCGCCATCAACCACAGCGCCGGCCGGTAGCCGGCCACCTGCAGCAGCAGGCCGCCGACAAAAAAGCCGGCGCCCTTGGTGGCGTTCTTCGACCCGGTGAACCACGCGACCCAGCGGAACAACTGTCCGTTGCCCTCCTGCGACGTGGCCTTGATGGCGCTTTTCGAGGCCGTCTTCGTCAGGTCCTTGGCGATGCCGCAGATGCCCTGTGCCAGCACCACCCAGGCAACCGAGACGGCCGCGCTCCAGGCCGGATCGAGCGCCGAGAGCATCGACAGGCCCAGGATCTGCGCGCCAAGGCCGCAGGCCAGCATGCGCGGAATGCCGTAGCGCGTCGCCAGCCAGCCGCCGATCAGGTTGGCGAAGATGCCGGCGGTTTCATACAGCAGGAACAGCGACGCCAGCGCGAACGGCGTGTAGCCGAGGGTGTAGAAGTGCAGCAGCACCAGCATGCGGATGGCGCCGTCGGTCAGCGTGAACAGGAAATACGCGCTGGTCACGATGGCGTAGTTGCGGACCGCGGACATCAGGCGCCTCGCGCGATGACAATATTGGCGAGATCGACCATGCGGCAGGCGTAGCCGACCTCATTGTCATACCACGCATACACCTTCACCATCGTCTCATCCGTTACCAGCGTGCTTGGGCCGTCGACGATGCTGCTGCGCGTATCGTTGGCGTAATCAGCCGACACCAGCGGCCGGCTTTCATAGCCGAGGATCCCGGCCAGCGGCCCCGCCGCGGCATCTTTGAACAGCGCGTTGACCTCCTCGGCCGTGACCGGCCGTTTCATTTCAAACACGCAGTCCGTCAGCGAGGCGTTCAGCACCGGTGCTCGCACGGCGTGGCCGTTGAGCTTTCCTTTCAATTCCGGATAGATCAGCGCAATCGCGGTGGCGCTGCCGGTGGTGGTCGGCGACAGCGACAGCATGGCTGAGCGCGCGCGGCGCAGATCCTTGTGCGGCGCGTCCGTCACGACGTTCGTGTTGGTTGGATCGTGAATCGTGGTGATCTGCCCGTGGCGGATGCCGATCGCCTCGTGCAACACCTTCACCACCGGGGCGAGGCAGTTCGTCGTGCAGGACGCCGCGGTCAACAACCGGTGCGTACACGGGTCGTACAGGTGGTCGTTGACACCGACGACGATGTTGAGGGCGGCCGCCTCCTTCACCGGAGCAGCAACGATGACGCGCCGCACGCCGCGGGCGAAATAGCCGGCCAGCGTTTCCTGCGTGAGGAATTTTCCCGTGCACTCCAGCACGATGTCACAGCCGAGATCACCCCACGGCACCGCGTCCGGCGTTGCCGCGTCGGAGAAGCCGATGCGGCGGTCGCCGACCGTGATCGACCGCTCATCGTGGCCGAAGCGCTCACGCCAGCGGCCGTGCACGCTGTCGAACTCCAGCAGATGCGCGTTCGTCGCCGCGCCGCCCTTCAGTTCGTTGACATGCACGATGTCCAGCCGGTTGCCTGCGCGTGG
>JAFEFW010000332.1 GCA_018240405.1 Pseudomonadota bacterium | reverse complement strand
GAGGATTTTGCAGAACAAGGCGGACAGTACCATCGCTCTGTCAGCCGTCAGGCGCATCGGGCACTTGTGGTAATCAACATCGCGATCCGGACGGCAGATCAACGCCGACCGAGGGCAACACGGTCAGCCGGCGTATGACATAGGCAACATTGGCGCCTGATCCGTCGTCAGGCCTCTCACGCGCCGCTGCTTGCCGTTGGGCTCCTGTCTGGTCTCTGACCGCGCGCGTCGGCCTTTCGCAGGTCGGAGAACATCCACAACCTCTGCACCATGGGTCTGCTGATCTGCCGGTGGCATCGTCGCCTCTGGTTTGCCGACAACGAGCAGGCGAGCAAGTACGACATAGGCTGCCGAGGAAGAGATCGGCGATGGCCTAGCGACGCCGGCAGGTGATCCAGCGCTGGCGCAGATGGCGCGGCCGGTCGTGGATCAAATGACACCGCTGGCACAGCGCGCGCAGGTTCCGACGGCGGTTGTTGTTGGACGGATTACCGTCCAGGTGCGCCGTGGCCAACACCACTTTCGTCGTCCTCCAGCCAATCGCCTCCTCAATATCAGGCCAAGGTGCTTCGCGACCACGTTCATTGCGCCAGGTATTCTGGGCTGGATCAAACCAACGCCCGTCCGGCAGCATCTTCAATACGGTACCGTGCGGACGATCGCAGCGCTGGCAGCGCCCGCCGGCCACGGTGAAGCGGATGTCATTGCTTAGCGCGCGCCAGTTCGGCGGATACAACATCCGAAACTCAGGACGAATTGGCATCTCCAAAGCTCCGAAGGGACGCGGTCAGCCTGATAGAACCAATATAGCATCATTCCGGCTTTGAGAATCGCTTGCTGCCGATCACAGATCAGAAAACCACTCCAGCCGCATCATCATGTTCCTACGGCTGACGGCGTTATGGCCGGCCATGCTGCTCATCAAGCGGGTCAGCTTTTGGGTATGGCTCCCCAGGAGTCTTTGAAGAGGCCTCCGACTGCCATTGAATGAAAGTCAATGCTGCACCGTCGCAATGTGGCATCCCTCATTCCTGACAATAGTCTGGCCACCGAAGACGCTTGCCGACGTCAATCAAAGCCCCGATATTTCAAACATTTACCAGGATCAGAATCAGTCCGCTGTGCCGTTGACCAAAAGCTACCACCATTCGCCTTCAACATCCCAGAACCGAGCTTCTTTGCCGCGCGACACCGAGGACGAAGTCGCATGGGACCAGATCTTCATCCTCAAGCAATTGCTCCATACCAATCAACATCGATATGACGGCTTGCGCACCTGCGTCGTTTAGCTCCAGCCGATTGACGTTGAGATGTTGGAACAGGGGGTGAAGAAGGCCACCGCCGAAGCCGCGCTCCCATTCAATGTCGAAGTAGAGTCTCAGGAATTGCGGTATCAGGGATGAACGCACGGCCTCACTGGGGTCGAGGCGCTGGATTTCTTCCAGGGTCGGATTACGCCACTGCGAATCGGGCGTGATCTTGAACTCTGGAGGAATAGATCGCAGCACCCTGTTGATCAGGGATATGCGCTCGTCGGGAAACGAAATGTAGCACGGCCCAACATATTCGTTATAAATTACCCTTCCATCCGGCGTCAGAACCTCGCGCACCTTGTCCAGCATGGCGTTGAGATTCTCGACATGGTGCAGCGAGCCGACGAACATCACCGTATCGAACCGCTCCGGAAAGTGGCGCTCGACAAAGGTTTCAAAAGTGTCCACGAAGAAATGCACCGGTAGCTTCTCGTCTCGCGCCCTGGCGATGGCGCGCTCAATCCCGACGGCCGAAGCGTCAAAAGCGTGGATCTCCTCGGCAAATCCCGCCCGTGCGATAGCGATTTCGTGGTCCCCGGCGCCGCAGCCGACCGACAGCAGACGCTGTGGGCGGTACGTCAGGACATCCTGAAACATGTGTCCGAGCCAGTGCCCAGACTCGCCGAACAGTCGCATGTTGATGTAGTCGCTGATGCGCTCGTTTGCATGCCATGTGGCAGGGCGCGGCCCGCCATACATGGCATCCCAATGAGCTGCAGACTTTTCAATGTCATCAGTCATGGAACGCGTTTGTCCCCTACAAGTCGTGTCTGTTCGTCCAAATGGCTTCGAGATGGCCGCAGCATTCAGGATCAGCCTGTCGCATGCACTGCGTGGTCATGCTACTTGGCCTTGCGCAGCCAGGAGAGGAAATATGACCGACGTGGCTTGACCGCAGGCTCCTCTGGAGATGGGACCGAGAACGGCAAAGGCGGCTTTAGGATGTCCCAGCCAGGATCCGGAGCAACCGTTGGCGTTGATGGGGGCAGCGTAGCGGGAACGGCCTGGCTGGACTGGACCGAGGCTTGCTCGACAGAATCAGGGTCAGGCGCTTGTACCGCAGCAGGTCGCGCCGGCGATACGTCCGGGGCATCCAGGAGCAATTCGTCGCATAGCGCCGCCACGACCTCCTCCAAAGCCTGGCTGCCCCTCACACTGTCGGGTGCCTTAGTCGGATCAGTTGGCTTGTCGGCGCTGCCGGCTTCGACAGCAAAATCGGTGTAATGCTTCAGAAACAAGCGCATAACGTGTTGCACACCAGCCTCGGTAACATCACGCAGCCCATCGGAGAAATACCCACCACGCGTAAAGTTGCCGGTAATGATTTCATAAGAAGGGAAATAGCAGACGCCGTCATGCGCAGCGGCAACCTCCTCGGCCGCAACGCGCAGCACGGATTTGGAGTAGGTGGTAGAGACCAGGACGCTGCGATCTTCCATCGTCGCAATCAAAGGGACCGGCGAGACAGTTAGAACAAACCGAGCCTTCGTATTCTTCGTCCTGACCAGCGCAATTGCCTCCGTCAGATCACTGACGACCTCCCCAACCCGCTGATTCATGAAGCCATATCGTTCAGGATCGAAGGTGCCTCCAGAGACCCCGGGGCAAATAGGATATACCGCTCCATCAATCTTGGCGTGCCAGGCTTCGGTCAGACCAAGGGTGAAGATCAGAACATCGAGTTCCTCGACCATGCGACGGATGGCGGCAAAATGCTGGCGCCGATCGCTGCGCAGTTCCTCCAGGCAGGCAAAATGCTCGGGCTGAATCGTTGGCCGGTATGGATCGATCACCCGACCGCCGTCAGCGAGCCATGCCTCATCCTGGGGCGTGAACAGGCCGTATGCCCGCTGAACAGTCTGCAGAAACTGGCGCGCGGTATAGATGTTCCCGTAACGAGCCGTAAACACGCCGTAGTTGAAGCTGTGGGCGTAGCCGGCAAAAGCCGGATGTACGCGCTCGGTGATGAGGTAGTTGAAGCCGTTCTCTGCAAGGTGGCGTGCGATGTGCTGGGCAAAACAGCTGCCGGCCGTGGCGATGCGGTCAGTCCGACTGATCCGGAACGCACCTCTCACAACCGGATCGACATCCGCTACCGGCCGTGCGGCTATCGATCGTCGCCAGAACGCGTAGTCTGGCAGCGACAGGTAGGGATGATCAGGCATGGGAGCTAGGTTCCAGGCCCAGCCGTCGCTTTGCTGTTGCGACTTCCTGCACCAACAGCGCGCCGTAGGCCTCGTTGCCGTGCACGCCGTCTAGAAAGTACCTCTCATCAAGGAACCCCTGTGCGTCGCGGGTTTCCGGCGGGGCTTCCACGAAATGTATGCCAAGGCTGGCGCACGCCTCACGGGTCGCCACTGTCCAGGCCCACCAGACCTTCAGCCGGAAGGATGGCGACGCCGCGCCTGTTTTTTCCAGCCCCTCACGTGTCATCGGGTGCGACGCTGCCCCCTGCACCATCAAGTCCATATTCGCCACTGGCGGTGGCGCCTCGATGTGAAAGATCGGCAGACTTGTAAAGCGGAGCATGTCCTTCACGATGGACAGTTGCCAACCAATCCCGCCACGACAATGGCGCGCCATCAGGTCATACGGGACCAGTTCAAGGGCCGGATCTGGTGGATGGCCCGGCAGCCCAGGCGCCGAGAAGTCGAAAGGCTCCTCATGCAGCGCCATACCTTCCAGCCAATGGAATGAGCCCATGGCGGCGGTCACCAGGCAGAT
>JAFEFW010000331.1 GCA_018240405.1 Pseudomonadota bacterium | reverse complement strand
GTCGCCTTTGCCGGCAGCCAGGGCAATTTCGAGCTCAACACGATGCGGCCGATCATCATCAACAACGTGCTGCACTGTGCGCGCATCCTGGCCGATGGTGCGACCATGTTCCGGCTGCATTCGGTCGAGGGCACGCGGCTGAACGAGGAGCGGATCGCGCAATATGTCGGCGAGTCGGTGATGCTGGTGACCGCTCTGGCGCCGGTCATCGGTTACGACAAGGCAGCCGAAATTGCCCACCTGGCGATGGAGCAGAACCTGACGCTGCGAGCCGCGGCGGTGCAGTCCGGTTTCATCTCCGCCACCGACTTCGATCGCATCGTCGTGCCGGCGAGCCTGGTCGGAACGGGACTGGCCGGCAGCTAGCGGCCGGCCATGGTTCCGACGAAGGCAGCAGGTCGCGGTGGTGAGGCCGGGATGCGCGGTAGACATGGCATCCGGATAGAGTCGATGGCGAGCGTACAGCCCGCCGTGACGCTAGAGACGCCGTGCCGTCCCCATCGGACGTCCGCGACCGCCGCTCCGGCTTACCTGTCAGCGATGGCGCAATCGTGATCTTCCAGTGCCTCGGAGTGCCCGCGGTCCGGAGGCATGACGGTCGCCTGTCCATCGAGCAATACAAAGCCCTTGGCGTCACCGGCGAACGTCACGCCCACCAGAGCCAACGTATGGCGGCCCATCGCGGCGGCGGCCTCGGGATCACCGTCGGCCAACAGTCGGAATGGATCCACGGTCAACGTGTCGCCGTCAGTGCGCATGGCGCGGTACGCGCTGCCGGCCAGGGGCACCGGGAACGGCGCCCACTTCGCGCCGACCTCGGCTAAACGCTCCAGCAGCGCCTGCCGGACGTCCAGGCGAATACAGTCAACGTGGATGTGCAACTGGTCCTGCGACCGCCCGTACGCCGAGTTGATCGAGAGGGCGAACCCGTCGCGCGGCAGCGTCTTGCCGAGCTTTCGCTCGACGAGGGTTCGCGCTTGCCAGGCTGGCACCCAATAGTTTGGCGCGCCAGGCGCCAGGATCGCGGGGTCATCGATTCCCGAGACGCGCGCTGTCGGGATCAGCAGGTATTGCGCAATCCCGCGTATATCCTTCAGCAGCGCCCAGCCGCGTTCGACACCCTGCGTCAGGTTCACCTCGGCGCATGGCGCCGGATCACCGCTTGCCTGCTGGTGCGGCACGCACTGGCCGTTGACGATCTTCCAAAGCGCGGAGGGGTCGGCCGCTTGTCCTGCCGCCGGGAGCAGTCCCGCCAGCAGGACAAGCACGAGAGGCCGCCGCATCAGCCCTCGGCCGTTCCGAGCTCTGACCCGGCCAGCAGTTCGCACAGCCGCGCCATTTCCGTGTGGTCGCTGTTGGGGCCATACTTGGCTTCGGCGGAGACAATGAACTCGCGGACCACCGCCGACAGCGGCGAGGCTGTGCCGGTTTCCCGAGCCACCTGGAGCGCGATGGACAGGTCCTTCGCCAGCAGGCCCATGCTGAAGCCGGCGTTGAACTTCCGCGACAGCACGAACTGCTTGAACTTCTTCTGCGTCGAGTTGTTCATGCCCGTCGCCGCGTTCAGGACATCCGTCATGACAGCGGGATCGAGGCCGAAACGCTGGCCGATCAGCAATGCCTCGATGCCGATCAGGAAACCGCCGGTGCTGACAAGGTTGTTCAGCGCCTTCATCGCCTGGCCTGAGCCGACGCCGCCGGTACGCAGCACGGACGTGCCCATCGCCGACAGCACCGGCATCGCCTTATCGATCGCCGCACCGTCACCACCGACCATGATGGCCAGTTCACCGGTCTTCGCGCGCGGCACCCCGCCGGAGACCGGCGCGTCGATCAGCACCCCGCCGAGTTCCGCCACCCGTTCCGCCAGGCGTTGCGTCATCGACGGCACGCCAGACGTCATGTCGATGACAATCGTTCCGGGCTTCATGCCGGCGAAGACGTTGTCGTCGCCGCCCGTCAGCACGTTTTCGACGATGACGCTGGTGGGCAGCATCGTCACCACCACGTCCGACTTCTGCGCAAGCTCGCGCAGCGTGTCGGGGGCGAAACCCCCGACCTGCTGAACGAAGTTGTTGGCGACCTCTCGGCGGGAGTCGTTGATGTTGACCGGGAATCCGGCCTTCACCAGGCAGGCGGCCATCGGCCAGCCCATATTCCCGGCGCCGATGAAGCCGACGCTCTGCTTGTCAGCCATCTTCATATCTCCCGGGCGGCTCAACCCTTTGCCGCGTCGGCTTCCTTGAAGACCTCAGTGGCGATCTTGAACGCCTCGAGCGCGGCGGGAATGCCGCAATAGGCGCCGACCTGAACCAGCACTTCCTTGATCTCGTCACGAGTGACGCCGTTGGTCAGTGCTGCCTTCAAGTGCAGCCGCAGTTCGGCGCCACGGTTCAGTGCTGACAGCATGCCGAGGTTGATGATGCTGCGCGTCTTGCGATCCAGACCCGGACGAGTCCAGGCCATGCCCCAGGCGATCTCGGTGGTCATCTGCTGGAAGACGGCATTGAAGTCGTCCGCCCGCGCCAGTGAGCCGTCCACATAGTCGGCACCGAGCACTTCACGACGCACCGCGAGGCCCTTCTTGAAGAGTTCGCTCTGGTATTCGGGGCGGTTCGGGACATCGACCATGGTGCGTCTCCTGCTTGGATCTGGACGGCGCGGACCCTAGGCGCGGCAGGGCGTACGGGCAAGCCGCCCGCCCCGCTGAAGCCGCCGACGGCCGTCGTTACGAGCCGCTGTAGAGCGCTGCCAGGCGCCGGCGGACCTCCTCGTCAGTGACGTCCTCAATGTGCGTGGCGATGTGCCAGCTATGTCCAAACGGATCGACGATGGTGGCCGATCGGTCACCGTAGAACTGATCGGCCGGCGCCATGCTCGCCGTTGCGCCTGCGGCAACCGCTCGGGCAAACACGGTATCGACATCGGTAACATACAGGTGGAGTTTAACGGGGGAGCCGCCGATGGTGGCCGGCGACAGAGCCTGGTGCTCCGGCGCCTCATCGGCCAGCATCAGACGGCTGTCGCCGATTTCAATCTCGGCGTGACCGATCTTTCCGCCTGGAATGGGCAGGCGCATCACCTCCCTGGCGCCGAGTACGTCGGCGTACCAAGTGAGCGCCCTGTCGGCGTTGTCGACCACGATGTAGGGGGTAAGCGCGTGATAGCCGGCGGGGATCGGGGAGACTGCCATGAGGTTTCCTCCTGTTCTGCCAAGCGGCGGACGGCATCATAGCAATGCAGGCCGAGGCGTTCAAGAACAAATAGTGAACGCATACTGCGACGCATTGGACCGGCCACCGGCCATTGGCTCAGCGCTGGCCCGGCATGCAGATCGGGTGCGGTATGGCCGGTTGTCGGCGGCTGTCACGATGCGCCACAACGCGCGCCGTGCACGCATCACCAAATGCAAAGACCACGGCCGGATTATAGGAAAGCATGAGTAAGCCGCAGCCTGCAGAAAATCACATTCCTGAGTCCAGCCAGGAGCACATCCCCTCTTGCGCCGTCATTGTCTGCTATCTGGCGGACCCGGCAGTGACGGAGCGTGGCTGGAACCACAGACGCCTCATGGGCCCGATGGTGCGGCAAGCCCGGCCTGTGGGCGGAGAATGATACCATGACAGCTCATCACACCGGCGCCCCGACGCTGCGAGACGCTGCCGGTCTGGTAGAGGCCAAGCTGATCGCTCCCGAGGAAGCGCCCGCAATTTCCGCGGTTGAAGCTCGCTATGCAATCGCCGTCCCGCCTGCGATGCAGGCGTTAATTCAGACGCCGGACGACCCGATCGGCCGCCAGTTCATTCCGCATCCGTCAGAGCTTGTCACCGCTCTGTTCGAGCGCGAGGATCCGATCGCCGACGACGCGCTCTCACCGGTGAAGGGTGTGGTTCACCGCTACCCCGACCGGGCGCTACTGAAACCGCTGCTGGTCTGCCCGGTCTATTGCCGGTTCTGCTTCCGCCGGGAACATGTCGGTCCCGACGGCGGCCTGCTGACCGAGGCAGAACTGCGGGCGGCCTATGACTGGTTTGCCGC
>JAFEFW010000330.1 GCA_018240405.1 Pseudomonadota bacterium | reverse complement strand
CAGCATCGCCGCCGCGGCGAGGACGTAAACGGTGCGCCAGCCGGCAAAGACGCCGATCACGCCGCTGACGCTGCGGGCCAGCAGCATGCCGACGATCACTCCCTGCGCCAGCAACGCGGTGACCCGGCCGCGCTGCGCGAGCGGTGTCCGCAGCGTTGCGTAAGGCGGCAGCACATACGGCGTGATGCCGATATCACGTCACCCAACGGCAGCAGGAAGGCGATGCCGAAGGTGACGCCGAACTGGGTCAGCGCCGGGATCAGTCCGAGCATCGATTCAGGCAGAAGCAGCGATTGCCCCATGGCAACCAGCAAGGGCTGCGCGTAGTTCGCGTTGGCCACGGCCAAGCCGCAGGATGCCGCCAACATGGCAATGGCGGCTCTGGACAGCGGTGCGGCGGCGCCCTGCTGCGTTTCAACGGCCGGCCGGACGGCGACAGCTTTCTGCCGCGCCTGCAGAGCGGTGGAATGATCCATTGTGCTGACTCCGTGACCCAGCTGCTCAGGTGGCCGATTTGCCGCCGTCGACCGACAGGATCTGACCGGTGATGAAGCTGGCCTTGTCTGACGCGAGGAAGACGATGGCATCCGCCACCTCCTCCGGCCGTCCAGCCCGCTGCATCGGCACGCCGGCGATCAACCCGGCCTTGCGCATCTCGCTGCCGGTGAAGCGGCTCAGCATGCCGGTCTCCACCGGCCCCGGCGCGATGGCGTTGACGCGGACGCCGACGGCCGCACCCTCCAGCGCCGCTGACTTCGTCAGCCCCTCCACCGCGTGCTTGCTGGCAGTGTACATCGACGCGCCGGGCGCGCCCTTGTGGCCCATGGTCGATGAGACATTGACGATGCTGCCGTGCTTCTGCGGCAGCATGACCTGCAGCGCATGCTTCATGCCCAGGATCGTGCCGAGGACGTTGGTGTCGAACGTCGCTGCGTAGCTCTCGCCGGTCTGCTCTGCGACAGGACCCGGCGTTCCCTCGGTACCTGCATTGTTGACCAGGACGTCCAGCCGGCCAAACCGAGCCACAGTCCGGTCCACGAGGTCGCGGACCGCCTCATCCTGGCGAACATCGGCCAGGATGAAGTCCGCTTCTGCGCCATGGCCGCGCAGGTCCTCCGCCAGCGCGCGGCCCGCCTGTTCGTGGCGGCCGGAGACGACAACGTACGCGCCCTGTTGCGCGAAGGCGATTGCGGTGGCGCGGCCGATGCCGGTCAACGCACCTGTAATCAGAACAACTTGATGGCTGCTCATGTCATGCCTCCGGGATAGACGCCGGCCCAAGCCTCTCAGGCATCGCCACCAGGGCAGACCGGCTGGTTCATCGCGGAAGCTGGGCGCTATTGCCCGCTAGTAGAAAGACTTTGTATGGATCGACTCATACCTCGAAGGCATGGACATGGAGCTTCGCCACCTGCGCTACTTCGTCGCGGTCGCCGAGGAAGGCAGCTTTACCCAGGCTGCGGAAAAGCGGCTGCATACCGCACAGCCGTCACTCAGCCGCCAGATCCGCGACCTTGAAGCCACGCTGAAGGTGCCGTTGATCGTTCGGGAGGCTCGGGGTCTGTCGCTGACACCCGCCGGTCAGGTTTTTCTCGATCACGCCCGCATGATCCTCGCGCAGGCGGATGCCGCGATTGAGGCGGCCAGGCGTGCGCACAAACCGGCCAAGACCCGCTTCACCGTTGGCTTCCTGACGGGCCACGAGATCGGCTGGCTGCCAAAGGTGCTGGAGGCCATCGGTAGCCGGATCGAAACGATCGAACTTATCATCCACAGCGCGTCTTCGCCGGAACTGCTTCAGGCGCTGGTGGACGAGCAGATGGATATTGCCTTCGTGCGGCCGGATGAGACGATGCGGGATTTGCAGTTCATGCCGCTGATCGAGGAGGAACTCTTTGTGCTGTTACCAGCTGATCATCGGCTGGCCCGGCGGCAATCCGTCCGCGTTGCCGACATCGGCAAGGAGCCGTTCATCAGCATTTCAGCGTCGTATTCGCCGGCGCTCAGGCGTGTCATCGACGACTATCTCAACGTGGCCGGCCTTGAGGTGACGCCGGTCCACGCCGCGGAGACACTGCCGATGGTGATCTCCTTCGTCCTGTCCAGCCAGGGCGTCGCTCTGCTCCCGGCTTATATGCGGAGACTGCTGCCGGCATCGGTGCTTGCGCGGCCGCTAGCAGGACAGCCTCCCACGATCCCGCTCGCCCTGGCGTACAACAGGCGCAACACACTGCCGCTGCTTCAGCGTTTGCTTTCGTCGGCTGCCGGCCTTTTGCCCGTCAGCGCATGACGACCGGGGACGCCAGAATGACCCGGGTGACGGATAGCTATGCAGCGTCGGACGACACTTCCACGCGGATCAGCGAACCGCACAAGCCGCTGTCCACCTACAGCCGCCCTTTTGGGAGCGTCAGTAGAAGTTCCTGACAACACAACCAACAAGCAGTCCGGTCAGCCATATTGCCACGACAACAGCGAGGACGCGCTCCCACCAGGAGGAGAGACTGGCGTGATGGAGGTAATGCGAGCCTGAATACGGATTGAAGATTGAACCACCTTGCCCTCGGCTTAGGGTCTCGCTCGCTCGCAGCTCCTCAAGGTTGGGTTCGCTCACTGGTGCCACCGGCGCTGACGGGTTGCGCCATGCAGGCTATGTCAGCATCCGGCGGTTGGCCACAGGCGCCGACGCCAAAGCGGGTGCGTCCAGGCGGCGGCGAGTTGCTCGGCTGTCTATCTGGCGGCTGATTGAAACGGCACGGCGAGGCAGAGGACACAATCGCCATGCCCGAAAAGCATTAGTCGGCAGCGTTTATCCGCGGGCTGCCTGACAGCGCGCTGATCACCACTTCTCGCTCCAAGGTCTCAAAACGACCTCGAACGCCCACGTCGAGCGGTGCTGGCGGTGCAGTTGCAGGTAGAGTTCGGCTATGCGGTCGGGATCGGCCATATCGTCGTCAACCGCCTGGCCCGCGCGCCGGTGGGCGCGGGTCCCGTCTTCCCTGGTCCAGCCGATGGCCGCATCGATCGGCACATTCGCGACGTGGATGCCCTGCGGCATCAACTCCCGCGCCATGCTCTCAGCAAGACCGGATTTGGCGTGGCACGCCATCGCGAAGGCGCCGCTGGACGGAAAGCCTTTCAACGCCGCGCTGGCGTTGGTGAAGATGATCGTGCCCCTGACGCCGTTTGCGTTTGGCGTGTTCTCCCGCATCAGCCTGGCGGCCTGCTGACCCACCAGAAAGGCGCTAAACGCCGCATTCAGCACCGTCTGGCGCGCCATGTCGGGTTCGGCCTCGATGATGCTCTTGCCGAAGATGCCAGGCACACGGCCATCAATGTTATGGACAACCAGTGTCGGTGACCCCAGATCCCGAACGAAATGTTGAAATAACTGGTCGACCGACGCTGGGTCGCTGGCATCACAGGCGTATCGGCGTACGCCATACATCGTCTCCAAATCCAGCATGGCCGCTTTGTCCGGGTTCCTGGCCGCAATCCCGACACGCATGCCGTTCTTGGCGAAAAGTCTGGCACAACTGGCACTGATCCCAGGACCGCCACCAACAATAAGCGCGACGTCTTGTACAGATGGCTGGGGGTTACCATTTTCGGCGTGAGTCATTGTCGGCGCCTTCATGTTGATGACAGAGATAATCCGTGGCCCGGACGAATTGGATCGCGTTTGCCATCTTGCCGGATGTGCCAGGCCTGTTGGGCCGAGCCGACTACGCGGGTCCCATGGCCGTGACGACGTGCCTCCACCGTCGCAGGAGAAGCAGCGGAATCAGACCAAGCACGGTGGTGGTCGCCATCACCCACCAAGCGAGACGAAATGCCGCCATATGGGCCTCCGCCAAGCTCGCTGCTCCAACAATGGCGACAAAAATGGCTACGCCGACGGCAAATCCGATCTGGCGAATCATGTTGATCACACCGGATCCTGTCGCGAGCGATGACGCCGGCAGCGCTGACGTGCCGAGCCCCATCAGCGTCGGCAGCGTCACCTCTGCCTCCTGCCGCCCGTCCAGGATGGCCTCGACGACCGTTGGCGCCACCATCGTCGCCG